>WLST01000122.1 GCA_009711295.1 Actinomycetota bacterium
CCGGAGTCAATATTCGGCGAGGTAATTCCTTCGTGTGTAGCAAATTTCGGACGTGGATTTTTCATGACTTCCATCATGCGAGTGCAGGCGATAACCGCTTCTTGACGTGCCATTGCATAACCCATACAGAAGTGCTGACCAACACCGAAACCTAAGTGACCCTGTTTGTCGGACTTATACCGAGCTGAACGATTTTCGCGACCCATGTGCAGGTCTTCACGATGAATATCGAACACGTCAGGATTCTGAAAAACCCGCTCATCGCGATTGCCGGCACCAAGCGACAAAATGACCTGAGCCCGCTCGGGGATGACGCGTCCGTGCATTTCAACTTCTCGTGTAGTGAAACGAGACTGGACATGCACCACCGGGTCAAAGCGCATCATTTCCGAGAAAACGTTGTCCCACAATGCTGGGTCTTTCTTCACATCTTCAAACTGATCGGGGCGCGTGTACAGCATGTGATACCACATGTTGGCAATTGCTTTGTCGGTTGTGTCGCCACCCGCAGCGAGAAGCAGTGCGATAAAACCCTTCACTTCGTCCATGTTCATGCGTACGCCGTCGAGCTCGGCCAAACACAACTTTGAGAGCAGGTCGTCTTTGGGGTGCGCCAAACGATCTGCGACGAGGGGTTCCAAGTATTGCCACATTTCATTGCGTGCAGCAATGCCGCGAGCTAAGTGTTCACCACCAAAACCCAAGCCAGCAATGAGGGCCTGATACCACACAACAAACTTTTCTTCATCGGCTCGTGGAAGTCCGAGAATGTTTGAGATCACACGAATGGGGAATTGATTCGAGAACTGCTGCACAAGTTCCACTTCCCCTTCACCCGAGCAACGCTCTACAAGTTCTCCAGCAATTTGCTCAACGAACGGAATGAAAGAGACGAGACCCTGCCCCACGAATTGCCCGGCAACTACGTTGCGCAACCAGCGGTGACGGTCGCTATTTCCATACTCCAAGATGTTCGGACCAAATACATGCGACGAGCCAAACACATACGGGCCATCGGGCTGATACATCGCGCGATCAAAACTCTCATTGTCTTGAAAGGCTGCGTTGACATCGTCATAGCGACTGATGATCCAGCGATTGTGGAAACGATCTCGGAATAAAGGATGGTGATCGCGGAGCCGTTGGTACAACGGAAACGGATTACTTTGAAACTCTGGAGAGTCAAACTCTCGTGGGTCAATTTCGTGTGCGAGTCCAGCCATAGCGAAACTTTACCCCAGTAAAAATAACGCTTTAACCACGCCGCAATGGCGCCATCACTTCTTCCACAAAGCGCAGAACTGGCTCGGTGCTTTGCGGGTGCCCGAAGTCCATGACGAAGTGCTGCACCCCTAACTCGGCCAAATGAGATAGCTCATCAAATAACTGTTGCGACTCGGCACCTGTATTAGGCAATGCGCGCTCGACGGTGAGCGACACTTCAACTGCACTCGTTTCGCGCCCAGCCTTCACAGCAGCGGCAAAAACAATGTCTCGTTTTCTCAACCACTTTTCGTCACTGCCAAATATGGGAGAGTTCCATATATCGGCAATGCGTCCCGCAAGCGGCAAACCAATTTGCTCGCCGAATGCACCAATGCATACCGGTGGAACCACTTCAGGCAATGGCGGAGCCGCGGCACGTTGAATGCTGTAGTGCCGACCCGTGAAACTTGGTGCTTCTTGCGTCCACATCAAGCGGCAAATATGTACGAGTTCTTCGAGTTCTTGAAAGCGCACTGCAGGGCGAGGAAATTCGTAGCCATAAGCACGGTATTCCTCTTCACGCCAGCCTGCGCCAATGCCCAAAATGAATCGATTGCCCGACAACACCTGCAAGGTGGCTGCCATTTTTGCGGTGAGCGCTGGGTTGCGATAACCCTGGCCCAATACGTGGTGACACAGCATCACATCGGGAAACTTCGCTGCCAACCATGTGAGCGTTGTCCACGCTTCCATAAATGGGTCGGTATGCGTGTCCATGCCATAGAAATGATCGGCAATCCACAGAGAATCAAAATGTGGCAACGCAGTAGGCAAGATGTTCTTTTCTTGAAAAACAACGATGGGTTGATGGTCGCTCCACCTATTGCCAATGACAGGTGAAAGCCACCCGAAGCGCAACCCTGATGTTGCCGATGAGTTCGTCACAGTTACGGCGCGATGATTGCGTATGGCGCAGTAATTTCAAAAGCAGCTACAACGTCGTATGACTGCCCTGCTTCTGTGTCGGTGCCACCTTGCCAACCGTGCCATGGGTATTCCACTGCACCGTTTTCACGCAATATCGGACGGCTAGTTTTCTTGTCCCACATAAAGAATGGTCCATGCTCATCACCTTGCTGCAATGGCGTACGGGCACGGTCGGGTGCTCCTGGCTTCGATGTTTCATACATGCCGCCATTACCGGTGCCGTTTTGCAACACCCAGTGCACTTCAGCAAACGCCGGACGTGTTGGTGCTGGGTCGTGGCCATGGTTGTGTGTCGACAAGTCAACACCTTTACCTGCGGTCCACACGAACATGTAGGTGATTTCTTCACCGTCTGCATCGAGCAAGTGGAAACCAGGTGACAAATAGCAATCGAGACCATCGAAGAAAGGAATGACATCGTGATATCGCTCTTCAAATGTGATCCATGACAATTCATTGGCATGTGGACCGCTGTAGGCAAGTTGGCTCATTGAAGTGACCTTGTTTGGCACTTGAGCAGTACCCGTGAAAATGGTGAACACTGCACCATCGGGTCCAGCTACTACTTCTGCCTCAGTCACCTTGGTGTTACGCACGACTTTGTCTTCGGCATACGCCCCACGATTGATATTGACGAGGCGCCCAGTGACGACCTTGATATGAACTGCACCCGCAGAATGATTGAGAGCAAAACTTTGGCCAGCATCGAGACGAACGAACTGAATATTCCAGCCGCCCACGCCCCACGTATCGGAAATAACTGGTGCTGCGCCTTCGCCAATAAAAATGTTAATTCCTGTACGGGTTGTAGAAACCTCGTTGCGTGCAGTGTGCGTCATATGTGCCCCTTACCCCTATATGAATGATCTGTTGTAAGAGTACCCAACAGACATAATGAGACATGGACTCGGACGACAACATTCGCACCCCACGCGGACTCTGCATCCCCGAACCAGCACTTTCCTGGACCTTTGCCCGTTCGGCTGGGGCGGGTGGCCAAAACGTCAACAAAACCTCCAGCAAGGCATCGCTCACCATTTCCAC
>WLST01000123.1 GCA_009711295.1 Actinomycetota bacterium
ACTTAAGACACATGCGGAAGTCGAAAAGTCTTTTGTGTGTTGTTTCTCTTGCTGCGGTTCTGTTGTCTGGTTGTGGCAGCAGCAAAGAAGCGCTGTTGGTGAGCGATATCGACGATGCTGTCGAAGCGGTCGGCAAGGTGTTGGGTAAAACCCCAGAGTTTTATGAAATCAACGCCACGCCAACTTTAGTGAACCTCTTCGCCGCTGACGGGAAAGGCAATGCCATCAACTTTGTTTATGAAAAAGGAAAACTGGCACAAGAGACATCTGTTGCACCTGCGCAAGGCAAGAGTTTTTCTGCAAAGGGAATGAAGCTGAGCTCCAAAGTCTTCGCCCGCGTTCATCAAGAGTTACCTGTATCCATCTTGCGTGCCTTCAGCGTCATTGGCGACAACCCAGTTGGCGGCGTGCAGTACCGCGTCGTTTTACAGTCTGAGCAAGGCGGCCAACTTGCCGTTTTTGTTGACCCCACAGGAAAAATCCTGGGAACCGACGTGATGAGCGGACTCGGCGCCTAAAAACCTCTGGGGCAGGGGCGAGAGTCCCCAATGAGGCAAGACCCCATTGGTACCGTAGAAACATGTCCAAGCAGGCCTCCCGCCCGAAAAAAGCTGCTGCGCAGCCCGCCAAGCGGGCTCAGTCGTTGCCCAAGCGCAACTCTGCTCCCATGCGCGAACACGCGGCAGTGAAAGCAGCTGTAGGTGGTCGTGAAAATGAGTTCCTCGGCATCGGCATCGTGGTTGTTGCCGTCCTAGCGGCTTTGGCGATTTACCTCGATGTTGCCGGCCCGCTCGGCGATGCCATCGACACGGGTCTTGGCTGGCTTGTTGGTCTGGGCAGGTTCTTTTTGCCTCCTGCAATAGCGCTCCTCGGCGTCACACTGATTCGTCGTAACGAGTCGGAACATCGCTTGCGCGTAGGAGTGGGGAGCACGCTCATCGTGTTGTCCATCTTTGGCTTGCTCCATCTTGCGCGAGGTGCAGGTCACATGACCGCAAGTGTCGATGCATTGAAGCCTGCAGGCGGTTGGATTGGTGCCATCGTGGGTCAGCCACTGCGTTCGTTGCTCAGCATTGTTGGAGCGGTAGTGGTACTTCTCGGAGTTCTCCTCGGAGGAATACTCATCGCAACAGGAATGTCTCTTCCTTTGTTGTGGAAAAAACTCAGTGGCGGAGTCAATGTTGTCGCTGTTCCCGCTTCGCGTGCAGCAAAGAAAGTGATGAACGATATTTCCACTGTGTCGAGTGAACGAGATGCAGAGGCTTCACGCTTTTTCGACATTGAAGCAGAAGAGGCCGACGTAGAACTTCCTGCTCCGGGCCCTGTTGACAATTCGCATGTTCCCGAGTTCGACCCAGGCGCTCCGCGTCCGCCGCTTTACGACATTGAAAAAGATCAACCAAAGCCAGCTCGTAAAGCACCGGCAGCAAAGAAGCCTGTTGCCGAACCTACGCCAGAGCGTGAACCAGCTGCGGTTGCTACAAATGGCGACGAGTTAGCTCTCGGGCCAGCAGCCCAACGCGGCAACTGGAAACTGCCTGCAAAATCAATGCTGTCTGTTACGCCGGTGCAAGCAATCGACAAAGCAGAAGTGGAAGAACGCGGTCGACTTCTTGAAGAGTCACTGGCATCGCATGGTGTCGACACCAAACTCGTTGGCATGACCGTGGGCCCTACAGTGACGCGTTACGAATTAGAACTCGGGCCCGGTGTCAAAGTCGCTCGCGTCACGAGCCTCGACCGCGACATTGCCTACGCAATGGCAGCTACCGATGTACGTATTCTCGCTCCTATTCCCGGTCGTTCAGCAATTGGTGTTGAAGTTCCCAACACCACACGCCAACTCGTTTCTTTGGGCGACCTCATTTCTTCTGCAGAAGCAAAAGCAGCAACACATCCACTCGACGTAGCAGTGGGTAAAGACATTGCAGGTCGTGCAGTGTTTATCAACCTTGCAACAACGCCTCACTTGCTCATTGCTGGTGCCACGGGTGCGGGTAAGTCGAGCGGGTTGAACTGCATCATCACTTCGCTTCTTATGCGCAGCACACCCGACCAAGTGCGCCTCATTCTCATCGACCCGAAACAAGTGGAAATGGGTCAATACGGCCGCTTGCCGCACTTGCTCACGCAACCGGTAACGAACCCGAAAAAAGCAGCAAATGCTTTGGGCTGGGCCGTGAAAGAAATGGAACGTCGCTACGACCTGTTGGTGGAAGTGGGCTTCCGCGACATTGGCGGCTACAACGCAGCATTCGACCGTGGTGACCTGATTCCAGAACCAGGTGTAGAAAAAGAATACGAACGTCTGCCGTTCATCGTGGTGGTGGTCGACGAATTAAATGACCTCATGATGGTTGCTGCGCGCGACGTTGAAGACTCCATCACTCGCATTGCACAAAAGGCACGTGCCGTAGGTATTCACCTCATCATCGCTACGCAACGCCCCAGCGTCAACGTCATCACCGGTGTTATTAAGGCCAACATTCCTGCACGTATGGCCTTCGCGGTATCTAGCCTCACCGACAGTCGCGTCATTCTCGATCGTCCAGGTGCCGAGAAACTCGTGGGTAAAGGCGACATGTTGCTCTTGCCAGGAAACACCAACATTGCTCAGCGCGTACAGGGTTCATGGGTCACCGAAGAAGAAGTGCGTGCCATCGTGGCGCACTGGCGTCGTCAGGCACCAGAAGTGGTCTACGTCAGTGGCATTGAAGGTGAAGTCACCGCAGGCGGAGGCTCAGGGGTCTATGGCGGTAGTTCTGGCGACGATGGCGACGATGAACTGCTGAAGCAAGCAATGGAGCTTGTGGTGAATGCTGGTGTTGGTTCAACCTCAATGCTGCAACGCAAACTCAAAGTGGGCTTTGCCCGTGCCGGACGTCTCATGGATCTCTTGGAAGAGCGTGGGGTAGTGGGCCCAGGTGAAGGCTCTAAGGCTCGTGCAGTACTCATGTCAATCGAGGAATTTGAACTCCTCCAACAAAACGATTAGCACAGCGTCGGTAAGATACTCCCGTGGCATCTCAGTTTTATATTGAAACTCTCGGCTGCCCGAAAAACGAAGTTGACTCTGAAAAAATCATGGGTC
>WLST01000124.1 GCA_009711295.1 Actinomycetota bacterium
GTCATAGATAGCAGGGTCAAGTACCGGCGCACCTTCGACGTGCACACTTTTCGGCCCACCAGACAAAATGATGGCTCGCGGATTTTTCTTCTTCACTTCAGCAGCCGTGATGCGATGAGGAACGATTTCCGAGTACACGTGGGCCTCGCGCACACGGCGCGCAATGAGTTGGGCATATTGGGCCCCAAAATCGACCACTAAGACGGTGTCATAAGTATCAGACATCGATAAGACCATAGTTCCCGCTTGCCATCAACGACCCTGCCGTGTGACGATGGCGGAGTGCCATCTGTCGCTTCACCCTCATCAGTATCAGCCACCTACATGCTGCGCTTCCCCCAAAGTCATCCTGCGAGTTCAGACACCCCCACCACCGACCCGCTATACACCTACGACATGGAGCGCGACCCCAGTGACTGCATCGGGCTCCAACCATTGCCAGGTTGCGGTAAGGCCCCTACCCAGGCCGGAGATCGTGGTGGGAGTTTGCAGTACGCCACTTTCGGACTCATCATTATTGGCCTTGCCATCGTTTTCACCGTCATCTTTCGCAATGTGATTCGCGCCGACAAGCGCAAGGCAACCGAGGTCTCGGACCCCAATCAAAAATGGTCACCCCGCGACTAGTCGACGGTGCCACAGCCCATGATCGCCTATAACGTGGGGATCGCAATACGAATACAACTACAAACAACTCCTTGCGGGGTACGGGTGCAAGTCCCAACCGGCAGTCATAGTCTGCGAACCCTTTCACTTCGGTGATTGGGCCGAATTGGTGAAACTCCAATACCGACGGTCATAGTCCGGATGGGAGCAAGGTGGAGGCATGACAAATAATGCGAGCACGCCTAGCGTGCGCGATGAACAATTCATGCGCCGTGCACTTGGCACGGCGTTGCAGGCGCGTCTCATTTCGCGTCCTAACCCATGGGTGGGTGCTGTTGTCGTTGCCGCCGATGGTTCCACATATGAAGGATGTACTTCGGCTCCGGGTGGGCCACATGCAGAAATTCACGCCCTCCGCCGCGCAGGTGAAGCAGCCCGTGCGTCAACTCTCTACACCACTCTTGAGCCCTGCTCACACACTGGTCGAACTGGGCCGTGTACCCAAGCCATTATCGACGCAGGTGTTCAACGCGTTGTTGTGGGAATAGTTGACCCCGACCCGAAAGTGGCTGGCACTGGCATCAGCGCTCTACGCGCTGCAGGTATAGAAGTGGAACTGGGAGTACTTGCAGGTCAAGTGCACTCACAACTTCTCCCCTACATTCATCACCGCACGACTGGCATGCCATTTGTCGTTCTCAAAATGGCAAGCACGCTCGATGGCAAAACTGCAGCAGCAAATGGCACCAGCCAATGGATTACTGGAACATCTGCCCGACAACGTGTTCATGAATTACGTGCAGAAAGTGATGCGGTCGTCGTTGGTGCAGGAACTGTTCGCGCAGATGACCCCGAACTCACCGTTCGTGATGCAGAAGGAACGTCACCGCGGCGCATTGTTCTTGGTAGCGCACCACCGCAAGCGAAAGTACACCCGTGCACCGAATACAGCGGAGATCTCACCACGCTGTTGCGCAAACTCGGCAGTGAAGACGTTCTGCAATTGCTTGTAGAAGGCGGTCACCACGTAGCTGGCGCATTCCACCGCGCTGGTTTGGTGAACCGATACGTATTTCACTTTGCCCCAGCCATTGCCGGTGGCGACAACGCCCCTGGAATATTCAGCGGCGACGCAGTTGGCGACATTGCCGACATGTGGCGCGGCACTATTTCATCAGTTCAACAACTCGATACCGACATTGAAGTCGTTGTTGAGGTGCGAAAGGAAAAACCATGAACAGCACAGCTCTTCCCCCCTCAGAAAATGGGTTTGCTTCCATTCCCGAAGTTCTCGCAGCAATTGCTCGAGGAGAAATGGTGGTCATCGTTGACGATGAAGATCGCGAGAACGAAGGCGACTTCATCATGGCTGCAGAGTTCGCCACTCAAGAAAAACTTGCGTTCATCGTTCGCCATTCCACGGGTGTTGTGTGCGCGCCATTAACCGGCGAGCGCTGTGATGACCTTCGCCTTCCCGCCATGGTCGACCAAAATACCGAGAGTCATCGCACTGCTTTCACCGTGTCGGTAGACCTCATGGAAGGAATCGCCACAGGAATCTCGGCGGCCGACCGCGCAGCTACATTGCGTGCACTCTCTGACCCCTCAGCTAATTATGCGGCTTTTGCGCGGCCTGGGCACATCTTTCCCCTACGTGCTCGCGAAGGCGGCGTACTGAAACGTGCGGGCCATACCGAAGCTGCAGTAGACCTCGCCAAGCTTGCCGGGTGTCAGCCCGCAGGTGTGATTTGTGAAATTCAAAATGATGACGGCACCATGGCACGCCTCGACGACCTGCGAACATTTTGCGCGCAACACAACTTGCTCTTATCTTCAATTGCGCTGCTCATTGAATATCGCAGGCACCACGAACGGCTTGTTGAATTCATTAGCTCCGCACCCGTTCCTACTGAATGGGGCATCTTCACATGTCACGCCTACCGCAATACCGTTGATGGCATTGAACACCTTGCTTTCACGCAAGGAGATATTTCAGCACCAGGCTCAGTTCTCACGCGCGTGCACAGCGAATGTCTGACAGGCGATGTGTTTGGAAGTCGCCGCTGCGATTGCGGGCCTCAGCTTGCTGCAGCAATGCAAAAGATTTCCGAAGAAGGCCGCGGAGTGGTGGTGTATTTACGCGGACACGAAGGCCGCGGTATTGGAATAGGTCACAAAATTCGCGCGTACTCACTGCAAGATGAAGGCTTCGATACGGTTGATGCAAACACAGAACTTGGTTTGCCTGTTGACAGCCGCGAATACGGCATTGGAGCGCAAATTCTTGCCGACCTTGGAGCATCTGAGTTGCGACTCATGACCAACAACCCTGCCAAATACGGTGGTCTTGAAGGTTACGGGCTTGCAGTAGTTGAACGAGTATCAATTGAAATTGCATCAACACCTGAAAATGAGAAGTACCTGCGCACAAAAAAAGAGCGCATGGGTCACCTCATTGACATGGACAAATAATTCACCTGAAGAA
>WLST01000125.1 GCA_009711295.1 Actinomycetota bacterium
TCGCCGCCGATGGCGGCCCCAACACAAATAGATGAATGGGTGAATCGTTAAAAAGCCCGCACTGGACGTACTAAGTACCCGGAGGTCCCCTTCATCCAGCTGCCCTGGTTCCCGCTGTTGAAGTTCTGGTACCACGCGAAGCCCGCGTCGAGCTCGGTCGAACTCCAATAGTGGGGGGTATTAGCAAACTCACCCTTCGTTATCGGCAAATAACCACCGCTACCACTGTTGTTGCAAATCGTGTTCACTGTGTCGTTAGTCGCCCATTTACATAACGCGTTCAGTTCATCCTTCGAAGGTAGAAACCAATCGGTTTTGCCTCCGCCTTGAAATGCACGGGCAACAGTTCCTGCTTTTCCTGCAGTGCTGCTTTGGGTAATCATCGCCGAAGTATTGGCGTAGCCCGTACCGATTCTTGTTCCCATTGAACCGATTGCAGCACTGGTGTTGCCTGACCATACGCACTTCGGCTCAACTGAGCTTGAACCAGCGTTAACACAGTTAGTCTGAGCAGCCTGCGTAGAAGCGGCGATCCACCCAATAGGTGCAGTCTCTAAATACCTACACGTAGAACCACAGGCAGATCCGGCAGAGGTGAAATTAGAAGAAGCGACATAGTAAACCGTGCCACCTCCAGGTCCGATGTTGTCGGCAACACATGCGCCACCATCGGCGCAAGGCAATGCTGTGACAGTGAGCGTAAAGGTTCGTGTTGCGGTACCCGTCGCGTTCGTGGCCGTAATCGTATACACCGTTGCACCCTGCACTGTCGTTGGTGAGCCCGACAACAACCCTGTTGACGTATCAAACAAAGTGCCAGTAGGTGCTACCGGACTGATCGCGTAACTCGCGATCACGCCACCCGTACTCGTAATCGTGTAACCCACAATCGCCACATTTTGTACTTTAGATTCAGAACTTGACGACAAACCAAAAACTGGAGATGCCACTGGTGCAACTGTTGTAGTGGTCGTTGGTGCAACAAGCGTCGCAGGAGCCACAGTCGTTGTAGGCGCAACAAGCGTCGCAGGAGCCACAGTCGTTGTAGGCGCAACAGTCGTTGCGGGAACGACAAGAGCAATCGTTTTGCGTGAAGTTCTGGCCGGGTAATTCTTTGACTGAGCAATCTTCAAAGTCAACGTACACGAACCTGTCGCACCCATCGTCACTCTCGTTGGTTTACGTGTTGGCGTCAACGTACATGTGCCTCTTTTCGACCAGGTCTTCACACCTGGAGAATTTGTTGAGACAACAGCCGACAACTTCTTGGCTTCGCCTGCCGGCAGAGACGAAACTTTCCATGTCACCTTTGTCGATGGTGCAGCGGACACAGAACTACTAATAGTGACACCAACCAAAACTCCAACAAGAAGCAATATCCCAGCTGACCTGCGCGAATAGGACCTGGACTGAGGTTTAGTAGTCATTGGGCACCCTAAGTCACTTTGAACAACCCCGAGACCAGACCACCAAACGCGTGTGAAAACTGTGAACAAACCGTGTGAAAACTGCTCGACCTCACAACAGCAAACACTTACGCCATAAGGGCTAAACCTATTTCACTAACACCCCACTCCGGGGTGTTAGTGAAATAACCCCAAACTGTTAGTGAAATAAATTGTGCCTCAGAGACCCGTCAGCGATGTTTGCGGCACCACTTACTATTTGTAACGGCTGAGGAACGATTCGATTGGCACATTGAATCGTGAACTCTTCACACTCACATCTTGTGTGGAAAGAACCGAGAACCACACCGATGAAACCACTGCTACCGAAGCAAGCACCTGCATCCACTTCAAGTTGCGGCGTGGGCCCGTTGGGTAACGACCAATGAGAACGAGCACAGCAACAGTGATGACGAGGAAGGTGCTGATTACCACTTGAGGAACAAGTGGCCAAGTGCCAGAAATACGGTTGCGGCGTGCGGTTTGGAAATCATCTACTTGCTTCAACATGCGGTTCAAGTCACGATCATTCACCACATCGGCTTCTTCGATGGAAATGATTGCGCTACGAATATCAAGTGCTTGTTGCTCTGCTGAGTCGCGCTTTACTTCTACCGGTGCATCCCAAAGCCGCATTTTTGACGCGCTGCTTACGCTGCAATGTGGAGTTGTCTACTGTGAAGCCTTTGATACCTGTTGTCGACAACTCGGTGTCGTGAATGGTTTGCACATACGTAGTGATTTTTGACAGCGCATCTTTCAACGTGTCGTTTTGCTTGTAGTCCAGAATCGTTTCGCTGAGTGCCGACAATGAGGCAAGCTCACTCTTCAAACTCGAGTTAGCGGAGCTTGCACCTTGCCACGCTGTGACGTTGGCGAAGGAGCCGATGAAAATAAAGGCCGCGCCGACAAACCTCATTGCAGTGGTCATGACGTTGTCGTCATCTCTATTGACAATTTCCTGCTTCTGCGCGAGGTACGCCAGAGGTGCTGCAATCACCAATGCTGGAACTATAGAAACGAGGAGCCGGACGAAGAGCGAAGACTGCAACAGTGATTCATACATATGGCTTTTGATAATAGACAGGTGGGCGCCAGTTGTCTGAGCAGCAAAGTGAACAATGGGTAAATTGACCCCAGAGTTGCTAATTGCCGAAGAAAGTACTGCGGATTTCTCCGTTTGGCCCGTAGACCGGCTCGTCTTTAGCCACGAGGTACATGCGGTTCCACGCGTTCGACGGCTTGTTCGATACCAGCAATACCTTCATGGCCTCGTAATTGGGGTGAAGAAAATGTGCTGCCAAAGACTCTTGGTCTTCCCATAGTTCATACACCTGAATGCGGGTATCGATGCTGGGGTCGGCAGCGAAGCAATATGCATGACACCCTGCTTCGTCGGTACGCGTTGCCATTTGAATGGGCGCAGACGCAGCTACAACTGCATTTCTAATATCGGAAGTGGCGTAGTCGAGGTGTGCTGCAACAACAATCATTTCTGCACCTTAGTGTGGTGGGGTGACTCAGTACGAAGACGTAACCGATGGCGACACCACATGGCGCTTCGAGACCGACTTTCTACAATCGAACTGGACCTGCATATGGGGCCGCGGGTGCAA
>WLST01000126.1 GCA_009711295.1 Actinomycetota bacterium
CTAATGACGCAAGTGCCACACTTCGGGCGAGTGCTCACTGCCATGATCACGCCGTTCACCGCCGAAGGTGAACTCGATGTCAATGAAGCAGTGAAACTTGCGAAGTGGCTTCAAGAGCAGGGCAACGATGGTCTGGTAGTAACAGGTACAACTGGTGAAGCATCAACTCTCACCGATGCAGAAAAAATTGCCTTGTGGGAAGCCGTTTCTCAGGCAGTCACCATTCCAGTCATTGCGGGTAGCGCTTCAAACGACACTGCTCATAGTGTCCATCTCACCAAGAAAGCTACTGAAGTTGGTGCTGCAGGAATTTTGGCCGTGGGTCCTTATTACAACCGTCCACCGCAGGCAGGAATTGCTGCGCACATGGGCGCAATAGCAACTGCAACACATCTGCCAGTGGTGTTGTACGACATTCCTGTGCGCACAGGGCGCAAAATTGCCACTGCAAACTTACTTACCTTGGCAAATGATTACAGCAACATTGTTGCCCTCAAAGATGCTGCAGGTAACCCAGCAGAAACTGCCTCAGTCATCGCACAAGCCCCCAAGGGTTTTCAGGTCTACAGCGGCGACGATGGGCTCACTTTGCCTTTGCTGTCGGTGGGTGCGATGGGCGTCATTGGAGTTGCTACACACTGGTCGGCTCCTGAACATCAACTCATGATGAAAGCTTTTTTTGCAGGTGACAATGCAGAGGCCCAGCGCGTGAATGCACTCTTACTCGAAAGCTATGCCTTTGAAACCGGTGACGATTCGCCGAACCCGTTGCCGAGTAAAGAGATGATGAAACTGCACGGGTTTGCTGTTGGCAACGCGCGCTTGCCAATGGGCCCAGCAGCATCGTGGGTGGCCGAACGTGCTGCAGCGGTGAAGAAAAATCTTGAAGCGACACGTACCCGTTGAGCACGAATGCATCTGTGAGCACATCAAACGTACGAATCTATTTCTTAGGTGGTTTAGGCGAAATCGGCCGTAACTGCATGGCCGTTGAGCAAGACAATGAAATCTTGCTCATCGACTGCGGGCTCATGTTTCCCGACCCCGATATGCATGGCATCGACCTTGTGTTGCCCGACTTCACTTGGTTGCGCGAAAATGCCGAGCGCATTGTGGGTTGCGTAGCAACGCACGGTCACGAAGATCATGTGGGCGGGCTGCAGTTCTTATTGCGCGAAATGTCGTTTCCGTTATACGGATCTGCTGTCACGCTGGGTCTTGCGCGCAACCGCATTGAAGAAGCGGGGCTCTTAGGAAAGACATCGCTCAATGTGGTGCGCGATGGTGAAATTCGCCGCATTGGCCCCTTCGATGTGGAATTTATTCCCGTTACACACTCTGTGCCGCACGCGCACGCCATTGCATTGCATACTGCACAAGGCGTTGTGCTTCACTCGGGTGACTTCAAACTCGATCTCACTCCAGTAGATGGTCGTCGTACCGACCTTGCGCGCTTGGGTTCGTTGGCGCACAACGGTGGCATTCGTTTGCTCATGGCCGACAGCACCAACGCTGAAGAAAAAGGCCATGCGCCAAGTGAGAGCGATGTTGGTGCCGTGTTGCGAGCATTATTTGCCGAGAACCGCACCAAGCGTATTATCACCGCAAGTTTCGCCAGCCATATCCACCGTGTTCAACAAATTGCAGAAGCAGCAATTGCGAGCGGGCGCGTGGTGGCAACCATGGGGCGCTCTATGCAAAACAATGTGCGCATGGCGCGCGACTTGGGCTTGTTGAATATTCCCGATAAGGCCCTTATTGATATTGCGAAGATCAATGACTATGCGCCAGAAAAGGTCTGCATTATTTCAACTGGTTCGCAAGGCGAACCGATGGCAGCGTTGTCGCTGTTGGCACGTGGCGAGAACAAGTGGATCAAGGTAGGCGACGATGACGTTGTTATTTTGTCGAGCCACCCGATTCCAGGAAATGAAATGCACGTGGGACGTGTGATCGATGGCTTGCTGCGTTCCGGAGCTGAAGTAGTGCACTCGGGAATTGTCGACGTGCACGCAACTGGCCATGCGCAAGCCGACGACTTAAAGACCTATATGAATGTCACCCAACCTGAATGGTTTATTCCTATTCATGGTGAGTTCCGCCACATGATGGCAAATGCCAAATTGGCGCGAACAATGGGTGTGCATCCACGCAATGTGGTGATGTGCGAAGACGGTGTAGTGGTAGAGCTTTCTGCTGAAGGTGTCCAACACGTTGGTCGGATTCCTGCTGGCTATTTGTATGTCGACGGCGTGGTGGGCGACGTAGGGCAAGGCGTGTTGCGCGACCGCAAGGTACTTGCCGAAGAAGGCGTAGTGGTTGTTGTGGTCACCATCGATATTGAGTCGGGTGTGGTCATTACAGGTCCAGAAATCATCACTCGTGGTTGGGTGTATGCACCCGAAGCAGAAGACCTCCTCGACGAAGCTTGCGATACGGTTGCGCGTGCAGTCGAGCAAGCGCTGCGCGATGGTGGTCGTGATGTTGTAGCTCTTGAACAAGTGGTGCGTAAAGCAACAGGAAAATTTGTTGCGGCGCGAACCAAGCGTAAGCCCATGATTGTTCCCGTGGTGATGGAAACTTAAGACACATGCGGAAGTCGAAAAGTCTTTTGTGTGTTGTTTCTCTTGCTGCGGTTCTGTTGTCTGGTTGTGGCAGCAGCAAAGAAGCGCTGTTGGTGAGCGATATTGACGAAGCTGTCGCAGCGGTTGGCAAGGTGTTGGGCAAAACCCCAGAGTTTTATGAAATCAACGCCACGCCAACTTTAGTGAACCTCTTCGCTGCTGACGGTAAGGGGAACGCCATCAACTTTGTTTATGAAAAAGGAAAACTGGCACAAGAGACTTCTGTTGCACCTGCGCAAGGCAAGAGTTTTTCTGCAAAGGGAATGAAGCTGAGCTCCAAAGTCTTCTCCCGCGTTCATCAAGAGTTACCTGAATCCATCTTGCGTGCCTTCAGCGTCATTGGCGACAACCCAGTTGGCGGCGTGCAGTACCGCGTCGTTTTACAGTCTGAGCAAGGCGGCCAACTTGCCGTTTTTGTTGACCCCACAGGAA
>WLST01000127.1 GCA_009711295.1 Actinomycetota bacterium
GCCGATACCAACGACACCGAAGCATCTGCTGCTCCAACGGCGTGTTCATATGCGCCCGAGTCAATTGTTCCCACAGTGCCAATAACACCCACTCGCTTGTTGCGTGTGGTTTGCACGAGCGCACTCACACCAGGTTCAATGACACTCACTACTGGCACGGGCAAAGTTTCTTTCAACTGCTCAAGTGCAACCGAAGCAGCAGTGTTGCACGCCACCACAATGAGCTTCACATCGAAGTCGTTCACCAAGCTCGTAGCAATTTCATGAGCAAAGCGTTGTACTTCTGCTGCTGGCTTATTGCCATAGGGGTACCGGCCCGTATCGCCAATATAAACAAGGTCTTCATGTGGCAACAGGTCGATGACTGCACGAGCAACCGTCAAGCCACCAAAGCCTGAGTCAAACATTCCAATTGGCTGCACCATTCCGTGAACAGGTTAGAGGCTGGCGCATACGAGTACGGTTGCATTGTGCTTGGTGCCACACTTCTCGCTCTTGGCGCCGCCATATTGCATGCAAGTTGGAACATTGCCATCAAACAAAGTGGCGACCGTTGGCTCGCATTATGGGCACAAATGACCATTGCAGGTGTTTTATGCAGCATTTTCATTGTTGCTTCTGGCGGTGTTCCCCACGAGGCGTGGCTATGGGCTTCATTGAGCGGCATCACCCATGTGGGATACGTGTGGTTCCTCGCTCGCGCATATGACCTTGGAGATTTCTCCGTTACCTACCCCATTGCTCGCGGAAACGGAGCAGTGCTCGCCGCATTAGGAGGCGTGGTCTTTCTCAACGACCATCTCAGCATCGTCAACGTACTTGGCATTGCGATTGCTGCTGGTGGCCTCTTCTTGCTAGCAGGGCCTGCCGACAACAAACACGTACTTGCTGCCTTGTGCGTTTCCTTAACCATAGGCATCTACTCAACGGTCGACAGTCACGGTTCGCGTGTTACCGGCGGCAACTTGTACCCGCTCACCATTTTCATGACAGGTACATTTTTCATTTCGTTGCATGGCCTCGCAATGGGTCGTGCTCAGGAAATGAAACACACGTTGCGCACCCGATGGAAACCTCTCACGGTCACCGCATGTGCATCGGTGCTCACCTATTGGATGGTGCTCCTCGCCGTTCAACGTGCTTCGGTTGGCTACGTCACTGCAATCAGAGAATCAAGCGTGGTTCTTGCTGCACTCTTTGGGTGGAAAGTGCTCAAAGAAGGAAATGCTCGACGTCGCATCACCGCAGCCGGCGTTGTATTGCTCGGCCTCATTATTTTGGTAGTGAGTTAGAAGTAGATAATTTTTTCAGCAGCTGCTTCTGCAGCATCGAGATCGTCGGTGTAGGCACCAGTTGACAAGTACTTCCAGCCACCGTCGCACACCACAAACACCACAACACCTTCTTCAAGGTCTTGCGCCACTTTTACTGCTCCAGCAAGGCTGGCTCCGGAAGACAGACCAGCAAAAATTCCTGTTTCAGCAACAAGGCGTCGCGTCCACTCAATGCTTTCACGTGGTCGCACCACACGCTTGCGATCGAGAAGTTCAAAGCCGTGCCAGTTTTCAAAAACAGGTGGGATGTACCCGTCTTCCAAGTTGCGTAGACCTTCAACACGCTCACCGAGTGGCGGCTCAATAGCAATGAGTTTGATGTTCGGATTTTTCTCTTTCAAGAACTTCCCGGTGCCCATCAATGTTCCTGAAGTGCCAAGACCTGCAACGAAGTGCGTAATTTCAGGGCAGTCGCGCCAAATTTCCGGGCCAGTATTTTCATAATGTGCCTGCGGGTTGGCATTGTTTGCGTACTGATACAAGAAGCACCATTCAGGGTGCGCTTCAGACATCTCTTGCGCACGGCGCACTGCACCGTTTGAACCTTCTTCACCGGGTGTAAGCACAATGTCGGCGCCAAAAATTTGCAACATTTGACGACGCTCAATCGACACGCTCGTCGGCATCAAAATAGTGATGGGGTAACCCTTAATTTGCGCAATAGCTGCAAGAGCAATGCCGGTGTTACCCGACGATGGTTCCAAGATGCGCTGACCTGGCAATAAGGTGCCGTCTTTTTCCGCGGCTTCAATCATCGACTTTGCAATACGGTCTTTCACCGAACCAAAGGGGTTCTGGTTTTCCAACTTTGCCACCAAACGCACCCGTGGGTTGGGCGACAAAACGCTCACATCGACCATCGGGGTATTGCCAATGAGGTCAAGCACGCTGTCGTTCAACATGTGAGCCTCCTTTGGCAATTCGTGACTAATACTGTCGGAATTGTACTGAATTGCTCGCTCGGATGCTCAGATCAGCTCAGAGATGCTTTCTTCTTCAATCTGAGCAGGCTCTGGGGCCTCGGAGTTGATGAGAAAACTCCTCACTTCGGGCACTTCCCTCTTCAGGGTCACAATCACATAGTGCCAACCAGGGTCAGGGGCCTGGGCCACATCGGTGGGGCTGGGGTACGCCTCACTGTGGGTATGGCTATGCATCACGCCAATCACCTCATAGCCATCGTCTTCAGCTGCCATCTCGGCGCGAAAATGCTCCTTGGCATCGATGGTGTACACGCGGGCACTGTTCGCCACATTGGTACACGGCACAAACCGAGCCACCACTCCTGTTTCGCGCACGCCTACTAACAGCCCACAACTCTCGTAGGGGTAGCCATTGAGAGCGTGTTGTTTCATCTCTTCAATGGAATGTGTGGCAACCGTCAGCATGCACTGTGACATTAGCGCCAGAGTTTGCACACGGTACGACTACGCAACAAGAAGACCACGGGCACGGAACACACGCCTGCGAATTGGCGCAAAAAAGAGTCGCTCTACGCAAATACCAGTAATGAGAATCAGGAAAATACTCATCACAATGAGCGACATATCGCCCAGTGTGCGACCCACTTCCAAAAGCTGCCCAAGGCCCGCGCCAAGTTCAGGTGAAACAGCAATGAGTTCTGCGGCCATCAGCGAACGCCAAGCAAAAGCCCAACCTTGTTCCAACC
>WLST01000013.1 GCA_009711295.1 Actinomycetota bacterium
ATACGACTGGTCTTTGTAGAAGCCCTTGGCTAAGCGCTTGAAGAAAATGAAAATGACGATGGTCCACAGGAATATAGAGCCACCCGTTTTCATGACGGCACCGGCTAATTGCTGGTCGGTTTCCACCGACAAACCCCAAACGCGAATAGGGATGTTGTAGTGCTTATAGACCGAGTCTTCAGCAAAGGTGAGCCACGCTGCTGGCACGGTGGGCACCACCGACATGAGAAACAGATAAATAGTTTTTCCGGCATAGCCAATATGAAACTCTTTTGCAGGACTACAAATGGGCGACCACATACAAAGAGCTGTGGTGACCACCAGAACATGCATGGCGTAGTGCAGCGGGCTATTTTCCGCACTTCGGTTGACCAAACCCGGAATGTGGGTGACCATGACCACCACGTTGAAAAGCAAACCCGCAACGATGGGCTTGCTTAGCCGCTTCACAAATCTGTAGGCCTTACCCTCGCCAATGACCGCACGAAAGAGCCACTCAGGAATGGCAAGGAGAACAAGGGGTGGCACAAAATAGGCCAACACCATGTGTTGGAACATGTGCACTGAATATAAATATTCTTCACTGATGTCGTGCATCGGCCAATCGGTCGCAAACCACAAGAGCCCGATTGCAGCAATAAATGCAGTCAAGTTCTTACGGGTAAGTACATGCTCGCCCACCCCAGCTTGTGGGCCAATGACTTTCACTGCATACGTATAGGCGCCAATGAGAAACGCTACGAGCAACCAAATTTCAGGGTGCGCTTGAAAGCGCCACGGATCTAGGAGCAGGTTGGCGGCTTCGGCAATCATGACGCCTCGGCTGTACTAGTTATGCCGCGAAGAACTTGAAACTTGCAAGGGCGATGACGTACACCATGACCGCAAGGAAAAGCCCCGCATAAAAACAGAAGCTAAATAGTTTGTTGTCGAACTTCAAATGCATGAAGTATGAGACCACAACAAAAAACTTGACCACCATCAAAACAAGCAACACTGGCAAAAAGAGTGAGCCAAAGTCGACGTAGTACGTAGAAACTTCAAGACCAGTCATAGCAGCCAAAATGATTGCAATGCGGATGTAACCCGCATTGCTCATGCCGTGCTGCGCATGATCATCATGTGAGTGATCGTGTTCTGCGTGAGTTTCTGTTGCAACTGTCATAGTGGAACCTTCGTTTGAGGGTGCGAGTTATGCCGGGATGAGATAGACGAGCGTGAAGATGACAATCCAGATCACGTCGACAAAGTGCCAATACAAACCAATGAGTTCTACAACTTCTGCTTTGTCGCCAGGGACTGTGCTGCGCTTGATGATGCCCACGAGTGACATCAGCATGATGATTCCCACTGTTACGTGCACTCCGTGGAAACCGGTGAGCGTGTAAAAGCTTGAACCAAAGAGGCTGGTGGTGAAACCTAAGCCCTCGTTGTACATCGCTGTGAATTCGTATACCTGACCACCAACGAATGTTGCACCAAGAAGTGCGGTGACGGTGAGCCACAAGGTGGTGCCGCGGTCATCACGATTTTGCGCTGCAGAAACTGCAAGCACCATGGTGAGTGAACTCATGAGCAGAATGAAACTGCTCACCGAGGTGAACGGAATATCGAATACGTTGCCGGGGCGTGGCCCGATAGATACACGACCGCGATACAACATGTATGTGCTGATGAGGCCACCAAACAACAAGCACTCTGAGCCCAAGAAGAGCCACATTGCAACCTTGTTGTTTGACAAACCCGTTGAAGTGGTGTGTCCGTGTGTGCCGTGATCGGCTTCGTGAACTGCTACGTCAGACAAGTGGAGCCAACTCCTTCGTGCTGTCTCCCGATGCGGGAGGATCGAAATCGGTTTCAGGTGCAGTTGATGGCTCAAGGGCCCAACCGAACATTGCCAATACCAAGAAAATGCCGCCAACGATGGCTACTGGTATTGAGTAGATGACACCAATGGTGATGATGGGCAAAGTTGATGCGAGAACAATTGGCCAATACGAAGGTGATGGCATGTGGATGTGCTTGTCGGCGTGTGCCTCTTGATCGGCAAGAATTTCTTCAGCAGTAGCGATTTGCTTGTACTCATGCGTCACCGGGTCTTGCTCATACTTGCGATGGAAGAACTCATCGAGGTGATGCACGGTTGGAATGACATCGAAGTTGTGTTCCTTCGGTGGGCTGCTTGTCATCCACTCCAATGTACGTGCATCCCATGGGTCGAGCGGAGCGCGTTCTTTACTGCGGGCCGTTTTGATGACGTTGATGATGAAGAGCAAAATGCCCAACGACAAGACGAGCGAACCAATTGAAGCAATGCGGTTCCAGAACGCAAGGTTGAAGAATCCTTCACCAGCTCGCGCTTCGGTCCATTGGTACATACGACGCGGTTGACCTTGGAGACCCAAAATGTGCATCGGGCCAAAGGTCATGTTCATACCGATGACCATGAGCCAGAAGTTGGCCTTGCCCAATTTTTCATTGAGGGTCTTGCCAAACATTTTTGGCCACCAGTAGTAGAAACCAGAGAAGAGTCCGAACACTGCTCCACCAAATAGCACGTAGTGGAAGTGAGCAACGATGTAGTACGTATCGGTCTGTTGTGTGTCAGATGGTGCTACTGAGTGCGTAACACCCGACAATCCGCCAATGGTGAAAAGAACAATGAGACCTACCGCGAAATGCATTGCTGCAGTGAAACGCAACTTGCCGCCCCACAAAGTGAGAGTCCAGTTCACGATTTTTACACCCGTAGGAATAGCAATAGCCATAGTGGAAATGGAGAACACCGCCACCGATACGGGCCCGAGTCCGGAAGCAAACATGTGGTGAGCCCATACGCCCCAACCAACGAAACCGATTGCTGCACCAGAGAACACCACGAATGGATATCCGAAGAGTGGCTTCTTCGCGAACACAGGAAGCACTTCAGAGATGATGCCGAAGCTCGGCAGAATGAGGATGTACACCTCGGGGTGTCCGAAGATCCAGAACAAGTGCTGCCAAAGAAGTGGGTCGGCACCTGCTGATACATCGAAGAACGTTGCTCCGAAGTTGCGTTGGAAACTTAAGAGGAAAAGCGCCACGGTAATAACTGGCACTGCGAACAACAAGAGGAATTGCACAACCAGCTGGAGCCAGGTGAATACTGGCATCTTCATAAGGCTCATTCCCGGAGCGCGCATGTTCAATACCGTCACGATGAGGTTGATTGCACCAGTTAACGAGGCAATACCTGCAATTTGTAGACCCAGTGACCAGAAGTCAACACCATGGGATGGTGAGAAAATGGGGCCAGAGTTCGGTGCGTACATGAACCAGCCACCATCGGCAGCGCCGCCAAAGAACCACGACAAGTTAATGAAAATACCGCCACCCAGAATGCACCAGAAACCAAATGCATTCATTCGCGGGAAGGCAACGTCACGAGCACCAATTTGCAGAGGAATGAAATAGTTTGCAAAGGCCGCGGCCATGGGCATCACGAAAAGGAACACCATGGTGGTGGCATGCATGGTGAACATTTGGTTGTACACACTCGCGCTCAACACCTTGCCCTCTGGTGCAGCAAGTTGAAGACGAATAAGAACAGCTTCAATTCCACCTAAGACGAAAAAGAACATCGCCATGACGCCATACATAATGCCGAGCTTTTTGTGGTCGACCGTAAAGAGCCAAGACTTCCACCCTGTTGTTGACACAGGACGCTTGAAGCCTCCTTGTGCACGCGTAGGTGTAGCAGGTGGTGCGAGTTCCACACCTCCGGCTGTAGTTGGTCGTTCAATTATTGCCATGTCAGCGTGCTCCGATCACTTCAGTGTGGAGAGGTAAGCCACAAGTTTGTCGATGTCGTCCTCTGTGAGTCCGAGATTCGGCATACCGCGGTATTTACCATTGGTGGGTGTGAGTTTTGTTGGGTCTGCATACATCGGCTTCATTGCCGGTGCATTGCGTAACCAACGTCGTAGATCTGTTTGATTGAGGCATTCTTCGCTCACACCAGCAAGATATTTCTTGCCGACTGTTTCGCTACTTGCACCCCAAACGTCTGCGCGGCATTTCTGCGAAAGAAGATCCCAAGAAGCGCCTGCAAAAGTGTTGCGCGACATGAGGTGCGTGAGGTTTGGTGCGGCACCTGACCATACGTTTTCATCTGGTGCAGCAATTGCTGGTGTGCCGTCGGCCTTTTTCAGCCCGTTCACTTGGTGACAACGTACGCACTGGTTGAGGAAGACCGCTTCGCCTTCTTTCGCAAGAGTATTTTCTGCAGGAGACTTCGCATCGGTGAGTTGATTTGCCACCCAAGCAGCGAAATCTTCTTTGCTCAACGCCACTGTTTCCATGCGCATGTTTGCATGCGACAGACCACAGAACTCTGTGCACTGACCGGCATAAATACCTGGCTCGTCGGCATCGATACGCAACGTATGCACACGACCCGGCACCGCATCACGCTTACCGTTTAATGCAGGAATCCAGTATGAGTGAATAACGTCGCGGCTTGTTTCGCGAAGAAGCACCTTCGTACCGACGGGAATGATCATTTGACCCGAAGTAATGATGGGTTTGTCGATACCAAGTTCTGGTTGTGCGGGGTAGTCATATTCCCACCACCACTGCTGGCCGGTGACATTGACCACCATTTGTGTGTCGCTGGTCTTTGACAAGTCGAACACTGTGCGGAAAGTGAAGACGCCCACGCCGGCCAAAATGAGAGCCGGCAAAATGGTCATGCCAATTTCAAGAGCTGGCTTACCGTGAGTTTGTTCTGGCATTGCTTGGCCGCGGTCGCGGAACTTGATAATGCAATACACCACGACACAAGTAACAATGACGCCGATGACTCCTGCAATAGCAAATACAGGCTGTTGCAGATCGTCAATGGTTTTTGCGTTAGTGCCCTTTGGCTGCCAGGTGTCTTGCGGTGCATCTTTCGCACAACCTGCAAGAAATGCAGTTGCAGCGAGTCCACTCACGCCAGCAGCAATACGACGAATTTTTGTGCTCATGATTAAGGCACCATTATTTCTATTGATTGACCTTCAAGGCCAGGAACAGTCAGGGTGTACGGCTTGTCAGACGCCATTGATGGCTTGGCAATTTTAAATGTGAGCGCTTGCTCATGGTCTTTGCCAATCATTTGTGTGCAGTCAAGAACTTCTTCCACAACGCCATCTTGCACTGCTTTTGTTCCGAGGAACGCAGTGAGCCGCGCTTCTTCATTATCTTTATTGCGGAAAATGATGGTGGCGCTGTTTGAGCGCGGGAAAGTGATGGTTTGCGTCACCTTGTCGAGGCCAAGTTCACGAGCCGTCAGTTTGCCGTCGCGCAACTCAACAGTCGCTACTGGGTTGGAGCGCAATGAGATGGTGCCCTCTGACAAATGATCGAAGTGTTCATCCACCTCTTCACCACATTCTTTGTGGCTGAAGTGATCTTCTTCGTTTGCTACTACTAAGTCGGTGCGCTTGCCATTAGTTGCAGCAGCGATGCCGCTGGCTGCGACACCCACAGCACTAACAACACAGATACCAACGACCAAAGTCTTCTTGAGATTTGGCTTCAGAGCAAAAATGGAACCAACGAACAAAACGACGGCTCCGGCAATGATGAAAATAATTGCGCCTGCGTCTCGCGAGACCGCCAACATCACACGTGAGAAGGACAAAATGACGATGCCTAATCCAACGAGCGCCAACACGGGAAATTCAATGGGATGCAACATGCGTCCACGAAGTGATGCGTTGTACACCTTGTCGCTTGATGCGCCTTCGCTCCACGATTGGATAAGCCATTCCACACCTGCTGCTAAAAGCGCAATGAGACCAAGGAAGAAAACAATGGGATGTGTAATGAGACCCGCTACGACACCAACAAAACCAACAGTGGCGATGAGCGGCCACAAACTTGCCGTGAGTTGTTCTGCGCTTGCAGGTGCATCGGCGGCGCCAACAGCAACTTCACCATCGCGGTTGAAAAGCGACAAACCAGCAAGAAGTGCTGTTGCGGCGGCAATAGACAACAATGCAACAGCGCCACCTACAGAGTTGTCGACGAGCGCAACATAAATGACACAGACAGCAATAGAGAACCCTGTGAGTCCGAGGAAAAGTTTTGAACCAGGCGTAAACATCGTCAACCTATTTCTGCACGAAGACTACGAACCACACTGCGGCATACGCTGCAGCGAGGAAATACCAATACAACGCATGTGCATTTAGAAGATCGGTGTTCGTTGCGCGACCACCAATGCTTTTAAAGAGAGATGCAACCGTGAACACAAGACCAGACACAATGAGCACAGTAAGCGTGCCGACAATTGCGTAGAACATTGATTCGTACGCACCCGATGCAACGCCCACATTGAACTGCACGAAAATGGCAGCTTGAGCATTGAGAATGGCGATACCGAAAAGAAGTGTGAGACCAAGTGCTGCAACAACGTGCTTCGAGTCGCCACGACGAGCGGCATACGCAGCCCACTGCACCATGATGCACATCACCACGAATGACAAGATGCCGACGTTGGTGACCACTTCAGGCATTGCAAGATCGGCAGGTAGCCAATCTTTGATTTGATACAAGCCATCAGAAGAGAGTCGCGTTGGAGCTGCTGCACGGAAACGCAACCACACCGACAACATGCCGCCAATGAGCATTGCTCCGGCAGCTACTGCGACGCCGGTGCTGACCATGAGCTGGCGACGAGGTGCGGGGCGTGGCCCAGCGGGAAGTGCGTAGGTCATTTCTGTCCTCCTGCAGGCTTGATATCGAGAAGTGGTTCTGCACTTGCAACAGTTGGTGTTGATACAAAGTTGTTCGATGGTGCTGGTGATGCCACCGACCACTCAAGGCTTTGCGCATCCCATGGGTCGTCGCCTGCTGCTTCACCCGAAGTGAAAGCACGCAACGCAGTGAGAACAAAAAGAAGTACTGCCACTGCAACGAGTGCGTGGCCAGCGGCCGAAGCCGTATTCCATAATTCTTGTGGTCCGCTGTACGAGAAATCGTTCGCAACGCCAGCTGGCTGATTCGCGAAGCCGGCGATGTACATCGGCAATGCTGCAAGCACTGTTCCTAAAAAGGCAAGGCCACTGATGCCGAGCACAGCTGATGACGGTAAAACGCGGCCCCAAAGTTTTGGACCCCAATAGGAAATTGCTGCGAGCCCAATGAGCAACGCGCCATAACCCACGTAAATGAATTCGCCTTCTTCAAAAACTGTTCCGACAAGTTGTGCTGGGCCAAAGAGTGAAACAAGATGCCCCACCATGCCGGTGAGGATCATGCCAAGACCAAGAAGTGCTGGTGCCATTGCAGGAACCAAACGTGGCTTGCCTTGTGCAATACCCAGCAACGAAACACCCAACACCACAAGCACACCAAGAAGTGGCAAGGCGTTGAAGATGAGGAACGGAACGAGTTCTTTAACTTTGTCGCTGGCACTGGTGTTGGTCCAGGTCACTGCATGTTGAATTTGTGTTGCGCCACCGAGTGCGGCAACAGAAACAATGGCGATACCGGTGAGCAAAACGGGACGCAATACTTGGCGCTTGCCACTGACCACCGCAGCAATTTCTGCAAGAACTCCGGCACCCATTGCAACATAAACGTAGGTCTGTGGTTGTGTCAGTGACCAACCCATCCAATCAGAAATTCCTTTGTTGCCACCGAAAACGACGCGCGCGTAATGATGATCAACATAGAGATACACAAGCGTTCCGAGTAGCACTGGCAATGTCAGCACTAATGCAACTCCACCGGTGAGTGCAGACCATGATGTCATGGGTACGCGAAGAAGTGACATACCAGGGGCACGACTGGTGAGCACCGTTGTCACAACAGAAACTGCAGCTGCAAGTGCACCAATGACGGCAATACCGATACCAAGCAAAAATAAGTCGACCATTTTGGCGTTTCCGCCACCAGGGCCACCATTTGCAATGGTGGAACCAACTGCTAGCCCAAGACCAGCAAGCCACATCCAGAAACCGAACATTGCGCTACGTGCGAAGGCAATCGTTTTTGCACCAACTTGGAGTGGAACAACAGCAATAGCAACGCCGAGAAGTAGCGGCAACATCACACCGAAGGAAATCCCTATTCGGTAGAGAGAGAAAATTTGCGTGACAGAGTCTTTATCTAAAATTGAATAGCCCGTTGCGGTGATGCGCTCAACGCCAACAACTGCGCCAAGTGCCGCTGCTGCAATTGCAATGAGCAATGCGCAACCAATGAAGAGGCGGCCAATACGTTTGTGGTCGGTCGTGGTAGCCCAAGCAGCGACGCCCACTAAAAAAGCGCCAAGGGCACTGTCGCTAGAAGTGGCGTGCACCTGAGTACCAGATGCATGCGTTTCGATCGTGGTCATGGAGGGCTTTCTTTCTCGGAAATGACGTTACGAGATTACCTACCTGCGAGAGTCAGGAGGTAAATCAAGAGTCTTTGTGGGTTTGTGATTTCACAGCGGGCAAAACCTGCTGCACCTCAACTGTAGGCGACGCGCCCTAGGAGACCCCATATTTCACGAGCACGTCGACGGTGATAGCTCCAAAAAGAAGTGAGATGTAGGAAATGGAGTAGGAAAATACGCGCATCGAGACCGCCTCGGTGGGGGTCCGCCACAAAAATCCGATACCGAGGAGGAAAAGGACCCCTAAAACAGCTGCCGAGACCCCATAAATGGCCCCTAAATCGCCCACTGGCACCAAAACAAGGCTTGCCACGACCAATGCCACCGTGTACCGCAACATCGCCCGCAGGGTCTGTTTCATGGGAACCACGGTGGGCAACATGGGTACTTGGGCCGCTTTGTAGTCATCGGAGTGGCGAATGGCCAACGCCCAAAAATGGGGGGGAGTCCAGAGGAAAATGAGCAAAAAGAGCAAAAAAGCGGCCCAAGAGACCTGATTGGTGACCGCCGACCAGCCCACGAGCACCGGAACCGCCCCGGCGGCGCCCCCAATCACGATATTTTGGCGGCTCGTGCGCTTCAGCCACACGGAATAAATGACCACGTAGAACATGGTGGCCGAGAAGGTGAGTAGGGCCGACAAGAGGTTGGCGCTCACCCACAAGATGGCAAAAGCCACAATTTCCAAGATCCAGGCAAAAATGACGGCATTTCGCGGGGCGATGAGGCCGGTGACTAATGGCCGCCCTTGGGTGCGCTCCATGAGTTTGTCGATATCGCGGTCGATGACCATGTTGAGGGCGTTTGCCCCGCCAGCAGCCAGAGAGCCACCCACCAAGGTGAGCACAACGAGCCACGTGGCTGGCCAGCCCTTTTGGGCCAGCACCATGGTGGGAACGGTGGTAACCAGCAATAGTTCCACAATGCGTGGTTTGGTGAGGGCGATATAGCCGCCAATAACGGTGGTGGGTCGGCGACCCGAGCCATTGTGCGACAAAGCCCGGCGAGCGAGTCGCGAAGGAACGAGGGGGCGAGCACCAACAGCCATGGAAATGCCCATCGTAGAGGCAGAATGTCGTAATGGCATCAACGACCGAAGCACCCGCAGCAGATGCTGCTGTTGATGAACAACTCGACACCGACAAGCCATGGATCGTGCTTGTGTGGAATGACCCCATCAACCTCATGTCGTATGTCGCTTTCGTCCTCCAAAAACTTTTTGGTTACAGCAATGAAAAAGCAACGGAATTAATGCTCGACGTTCACCACAAAGGACGCGCTGTGGTGTCAAGTGGTGCACGTGAACGCGCTGAACTCGACGTATTTCGCCTACATGAGCATGGTTTATGGGCCACCATGCAACGCGACACATGATGCGTCGTCGCAACTCTGGGCCATTTGTTGCACAACGCGATGGCACATATGTCATGAACCTTGCGCCCGACGTTCAAGCGATGCTTGTGCATATGTTCGGTGAGCTGCGAGATGTTCTCACCACTGGCGATTCCAACGAGCCCACACTGCAGCGACTCTTCCCCGTTGCGTATCACCAAGACCCCGAGAGCAACGAGGAATACCAACGTCTCATGCGTAGCGAGCTGGTGGCTTCTCGTCTTGCTGCTATTTCACGAGCCGTGGAAGTCATCGATACCGCTCAGAACCAAGCGCCCATTCTCACTTCTGGCGATATGTCTCAGTTCATGCAATCGCTCAATGCCATCCGCCTCTTGCTCGGCACCATGCTCGATGTCAGTGAAGATGATGAACTTCATGGTCACAGCGACCTCGAAGATGACGATCCACGTCTGGCCCAGCACCATTTATATGCCTATTTGGGGTGGTTATTAGAGGCTTCTATAAGTGCTCAGATGAATCGGGGGGAAATTCGCTAATTCCCTGATAGTTTTGCAACGCTCTCGCGTGGAGTCGAACAAGCCCCCATCGTCTAGTGGCCTAGGACACCACCCTTTCAAGGTGGCGGCACGGGTTCGAATCCCGTTGGGGGTGCGAAATACGGTTACATACAATTTAATATCAGCAATAACGATCATGTTTTCAATGATCAAAGTGTGGAATTTATGTCGTCACTTTGGTCCCGTGGTGAAGCTGGAGTTCACGCCGGCCTGTCAAGCCGGAGGTCGCGGGTTCGAGTCCCGTCGGGACCGCGTGTGCAGATGTTTACATCTGTCACGGTCGAGTAGCTCAGTCGGCAGAGCGTCCGCCTGAAAAGCGGAAGGTCACCGGATCGACGCCGGTCTCGACCACAATATCTTTATGAAGCGCCGCGACATTGAGGGCCTGCGCGCCCTAGCAGTTGGTGTCGTGGTTTTATACCACGCACACTTCTTCGCCTTACGTGGCGGCTTTGTTGGCGTTGACGTTTTTTTCGTCCTCTCTGGTTTTCTCATCACTTCGCTACTGGCAAGTGAATACGGAGCGAACAAGCGCATTTCATTGCGTCAGTTTTATGCCCGCCGCGCACGACGCTTGTTACCCGCTTCCACACTTGTTGTTGTTGCAACCGTCATTGCTGGGCGCATTTGGCTAGAACCACTGCGCTTGCGCGACCTTGGACACGACGCCATTTCCAGCGCTGGGTTTTTTGCCAACATCACTTTTGCCCACCGCGGCACCGACTACTTGCAGTCAACTTTGCCTCCTTCGGCGCTGCAACATTTTTGGTCGCTCGCAGTTGAAGAACAGTTCTATGTGGTGTGGCCAGCGCTCTTGGCGCTATTGCTCTGGCGTTCACGACACTTTCGCACACGCGCTGTTGTCGGTATTTCCGTTCTCAGCATTGCATCGTTTGCTGTGTGTATTTGGCAAACCAATACCACCCAACAATGGGCATTCTTTGGGCTTCATGCGCGTGCATGGGAACTAGGCCTCGGTGCACTTCTCGCTCTTGCATGGAACAACGTCAACAAAATTGCAGCTTGGTTACGAGCAGTTATGGGTTGGCTTGGCTTAACCGCAGTCATTGCGAGCTGCTTTGTCATCAATGAAAAAGTGTTGTTCCCTGGCTATGCCGTATTGCTTCCCGTTGCTGGAACGCTCTGTGTACTCATTGCTGGCGACGACAACCGCTTCGGCCCGCAAATTCTTTTGCGGTTTCAACCACTGCAATTTATTGGAGCACGTTCGTATTCTTTGTACCTCTGGCACTGGCCTGCGCTCATCATTGGCGAAGCTGCATACGGTCACACACTCAATGCAACTGAACGCATTCTTCTCTTGGGCATTGCATTTTGTGGCGCATGTTTGTCGTACGTATTTGTCGAGAACCCGGTGCGTCACTCAGCGAAGCTTCAACTCAAACCGATGCTCGCACTCACCATGGGGGCAGGCCTCATTGCAATAAGCCTTGCCGCCGGCATCGTTTTAAAATCGAATTCATCATCACTTGCCAGCGATGTTGTAGCAGCAGCACCCGTTGCAGTGCAGACCACAACTACTCAGGTGTCTTCTGCAACAACAGTGGCGCCTACTGCTGAAACAACGACCACCGTTCCCGGACCACCACCAGTGGTGGTGAGCCCATCTGCACCACTTGAAGCAGTTGAGCAAGGTGTACTCGCGCAAGAAGTTCCTTCAAACTTAGAACCATCACTACGTGCAGCTATGGGTGACAAACCCATCATTTACGACAATGGTTGTCATGTGAGTGTTGGGCCCTCTGTGCCTAAGAAGTGCGAATACGGTGCCAAGAAATCTACGTTCACCGTTGCTCTCTTTGGCGACTCACATGCTGCACAATGGTTTCCTACTATTCAAATGACTGCGCGGCAACAAGGTTGGCGATTCTTGCCCTTCACCAAATCGGGTTGTCCGCCTATTGACCTCATCACGTGGAACATGCTCTCCTCAAACACGTACCCGCAGTGCAGGCCGTGGCGCAAAAATGTGATTGAAATGATGATTGCGGAAAAAGTACAAGTGGTGTTCATTTCTTCATCTGTGAAACTCATGGCCGTGAACACACGTAATCCGTTTTTGCCAGAGCAAATTGTTGAAGCACAAACCGAGTTGCTCACGCAATTAAAAGCCGCTGGAATTACTCCCATTCTCATCACCGACACGCCGTACCCTGGCGACAACTTGCCCATTTGTCTCTCGCGCAATATCAAAAATGTTCCACGTTGTACTTACGACCGTGAAAAGGGTTACCGCGTGGAGCGCATTCAAGCCATTATCGATGCAGGTGCCAAAAATGAAGTGCAAGTGCTCGACATCAGCAACTGGCTCTGTGGTCTTACGAAGTGCCCCGCCATTGTGGGCAATATTTTGGTGAACCGCGATGGTGATCACATCACCACGAAATATGCGCAATGGCTACAGCCGCTGTTCGATGCAGCGGTCTCGCCATATGTGAACTACGTGCGCCAGCGCACCAGCGTTTCCTGAGCCACTGTTGCCACGTGTGTGCCGTCTTGGGCAAACACATAACCAAACGACAAACCTCTGCCGCCAACAAATGCATTGCACGACATTTCATACAAGTGCCACTGGTCTGCACGTAGCGGGCGGTGAAACCAAATGGTGTGGTCGAGGCTCGCACTAAAAGCTGTGCCCGCATCGGCCGCAGAACGTGCATCGGGCGACGAACTAAACACTGCATCGGTGGGTAGGTCGTCAGAGATGTAGGCGAGTGCACACTGATGAGATAGCGGGTCGTCGCCGGTGGGTGTTGTGACACGCATCCACGCAGCAACTCTTCCCACGCCGTCGCGGTCGCCGGCTGGAACCTGTTCGGTAGGAATCCAGCGGCGGTCGAAAAACTCGCTCCACGTTGTTGACTCCAACTCTTCGGGTTGCGACAAATGTTGCGGAAACTTTGTTGCACTGACTTCTGGGGCGTCTTCTGCTTTTTGGAACGAGGCCTCTAGGTTCAAGATGGCACCCACCGCCTGGCGTGCCACCACTCGACGCGTTACGAAACTGCGGCCATTACGAATGCGGTCAACTTCGTAACGCACGGTTTGCTTGTTGTCGCCACGCTGGATGAAATAGGCGCGTAACGAGTGCACAGAAAACTCGGGGTCAACGGTGTGCGCAGCTGCTCGCAATGCCTGAGCGACAATATGACCCCCATACAAGCCACCCCAGGGGTACGCATGACCAACGCCAATGTATGTATCGGGGCCGTGTGGCTCTAGTTCAACAAGTGCATGAAGATCCATGCCCCCATCTTGCCGTGGAAATTGTTCTGAATTGGTTAGCTCACTCGGAGAATGACCAACACCGTCTCTGAAATGTGACTTTCCACTTCGTATTCACCCGCTTTATCGGCCGTCAACGAGAAAGTTTTCGTTTCGCCCTTTTTCGTGATGCCCTCACCCAAGTCATACCCGTGAACGTGGTATTCATCGTCGGCCTGAGGGTTGGTGAAATTGAGTGTTACTTCGGACCCAAGGGGAATTTCTTCCACGCGATCTGGGCTTGAATTCTCGCCAACAATGACGTCAACGGTGATGCGACCGTCGCTCACGGTTGTTGTTGGGTCGCCGCTCGTTGTTTCCGTGCTGTCAACCGCAATGGTTGTAACAGCGCTGTCTGTGGAACCGCTGTCGTTTGAACAGGCTGCCAGACCCACAAGTGGTGTGAGTACCAGCATGAGCTGCCAGATCTTTTTAGTTTCCATATTTCTCCGTCGCTTGTGGGGGTGGGAAAGTTCCTGCCTCATTTGAGGTAGTCATCAGAGTTTGAATATCGAGCCGGGCCCGAGCCACCCGCGAGCGGACTGTGCCAATGGGGCACTCACAAATGGCAGCTACCTCTTCATAGGAAAGTCCTACTAATTGGGTGAGCACAAATGCATCTCGGCGATCAATGTCGATGGAAGAGATGAGTTCGCGCAGATCAATAGAAGTATCGGTGGCTTCGGCAATGAGTGGCCGCGTTCCTTCATAATCTTTTTGTAATCGGCGGCGACGTTGGCGGCGGCGAATTTCGTCAAGACACGTATGGCGTGCAATACCTAAAGTCCAGGCCCGCACATTGTGTTCGGCGGTCACACGGTGCAACGAGCCAATCATCTTGATGAGAGCGTCTTGAGCTAAGTCGTCTGCCGATTGGGCATCGACCATGTACTTGCACAACCGCCACACATCGCCTTGCACCAAACGCATCAGACCTTCAAGCGCCACACGATCTCCGTCGCGCGCTTTGAGTGCCGTGCTGGTGAGGAGGTCCACATCTTCAATTTACTGAGTGCACTGTGCAAAGAACGAGTTTCCCGTCAGGAACTTTGGCACGCTCATAAACGACACTGTTGCATGACGCACAAAGCCGACTGCTCTCCATTTCAGATTCTCATCTCTGCCCAACTTGATGGTGAAACATCACGTGCGGAAGATGCCGCCTTGCAAACGCATACACAAGAGTGCGCTGAATGTATGGCTCTCCTCACACAACTATCGGTGCAGCATCGTCGCCTGCGTGTACACACAGTAGAGACAACGCCCGATATGGCAATGGCTGTACTGGCAAAGGCTCATCCACCAAGGTTGGGTCGCCGCGGATGGATTCGTCAGGCACTCGTTACCGTTGGCGTTACTGAACTTGTGTTGTCGTTGCCCGCACTGCTCCTCGGCGAAGACGCAAACGCACCTGTGCACATTGCTCGTCATGTTGGGTCTTTGGGAGTCGCACTCGGCATTGCTCTTGTGTATGCAGCGTGGCGACCCACGCGCGCATACGGCATGATGCCCTTCGTTGCCGCTCTGGGGCTGTGCATTGTTGTGTCGTCGGTGCTTGATATTGCCACAGGGCGTGCAGCAGCGCTTTCCGAGTCAACGCATCTCGTTGAATTAGGTGGCATGTTCCTCGTATGGCTTCTTGCAGGAAGCCCGCGACCACGGATTCCGTTTTTATTTTTCTCATCTGCAACACACCGTGTGAAACCCTGACCAAGGTCGTAGTTTCATCGCGTGCAAACTCCTTACGTCATCATTGACCTCGACATTGTTGAGACAAAATTTCGCGAGCTTTCCGAAGCCCTTCACTCCACCGAGTTGTGTTACGCAGTAAAAGCAAACCCGGGCAAACCAGTTATCGAGCGATTAGCTGCCCTCGGTGCCAGCTTTGATGTTGCCAGCGTTCCTGAAATTGATTTGGTGTTGTCGTGCGGAGTTGAACCTGCTCGTATTTCCTTTGGAAACACCATAAAAAAGCAACGCGACATTGCTTACGCAGCACAGCAGGGGATCACTCGTTTCACGGTCGACACCATGAGCGAACTACACAAAGTGCTTGCTGAAGCACCCCAAGCAGAAGTGTGTGTGCGCTTGTTTCACGACTGCGAAGGTGCCGACTGGCCATTGTCGAAAAAATTCGGTTGTGGCTTTGCAGATGCAAAAAAGATTCTTATTGCTGCAGGTAACGCTGGTTGCACTACCGGCATTTCCTTTCACGTAGGTTCGCAACAACGCAACCTCGATGCGTGGCTTGCACCATTGCAACTATGCCAGCAGCTCATTACTGAAGTGTCGCGAGAAACAGTTGCACCAGAGTTTGTGAACCTTGGTGGTGGCTACCCCGGGAGTTATCTCGACGACACGCCACATATTTCTGTATACGGCGATGCAATTCGCAAAAGTTTGCACGACGTGTTTGGCAGCAACACACCACGCCTCATGGCAGAGCCTGGTCGTTACCTTGTTGCCGACGCAGGAACGTTGCATACCGAAGTTGTACTTGTGAGCGATCGCGATATTGACGCACGTCGCTGGGTCTACGTTGACTGTGGAGTGTTTGGTGGCCTTGCCGAAACTCTTGGTGAGAGTATTCGTTACCGCTTGCACACCGAGCACGATGCCTCGGCACCTGCATCGCAAATTGTTTTGGCAGGCCCAACGTGCGACTCAGCCGACATCATTTACGACAAAGCCGGATACTTCCTGCCCGATGCCTTGCAAGTAGGCGAAGTGATTCGCATTGCGTCAACTGGTGCGTACACCACGAGTTACTCGGCCATTGGCTTCAATGGTTTTGCGCCACTTGCACAGGGGTACATCAACATTGTTGCGATGAAAGAACCCGCTGTTTAGTTTCTATAGTTAGCTGCCGAACTCAAAACCTAAGTCGGGTGCCACCAGCATCGGTTCATAACGAATACCCGCGTCGGCGGCCATGGCCGCACAGGTTCCTCCGCGGTCAACGATGACAGTGATGAGAACGACTTCAGCACCAAAGTCGCGTACGGCATCGACTGCTTCAAAGAGTGACGTGCCGCGAGTAACCGTGTCTTCGGTAATGATCACTTTGTCGCCAGGTTGCAGTGCGCCCGCAATACGACCCGTCACACCGTGATCTTTAGATTCTTTTCGTACGCTAAAACTACGAAGGTTGATGGCACGTGTAGCAGCAACTGCGGCGATGCCATATGCAACTGGGTCGGCGCCCATAGTGAGACCGCCAATCGCTGTTGCTTCAGCGGGAAAAAATGACAATGCCACATTGGTGACGAGCACAATGCCATCGGGGCGACATGCGGTTTGCTTGGTATCAAGGAACCACGAACTTTTGCGGCCCGACTTCAGGGTGAAGTCACCTCGCTTGACGGCGTGGGCCATGACATGCTCACGCAAAGCGTGGCGGGCAGGGTCGAGTGGGGGGAGCGAAGTATTTTCAGAATTTACGGGCACATTCATGGCTCTACCGTACATACCCGATATCTTTTGTAACGTGAATGCAACAAAAGGAACGCCTGCCAAAAAGGCTGCGAAGAAGGCCACTGCCAAAAAAGTCGCCACGAAGTCGGCGAAAAAGGCAATGAGCACGAAGCACAAAGATGCTTTGGCCCAGGGTCGCACCGAGGGTCGCATCATTCGCATGTACCTCGAAATTGTGGAGGCCAATAAGCCCAAGCGTGGTCGCAAGCGCACCGCCGATTCCATTACCAAGCGTCTTGCTGCTATTCAAAAAGAACTCACCACTGCCGACGCCATTGTGAAACTGCGTCTCACACAAGAGCGCATGAACCTCACCGCCGAATTGGCAACCAAGCAATTGGGCTCAGACTTTACAAAATTAGAAAATCAGTTCGTCAAAATTGCTGCGGAGTATTCGCAACGTAATGGCATCACCTATTCGGCTTGGCAAGAAATGGGTGTTCAACCCAACGTGCTGAAGCGTGCGGGCATTAACCGCGAAGAGTTATAAAGCGTCGATTGTTTTGCTGGCGTGTTCCAGAACGCGCGACTCATCAAAAATAAATCGCAATTGTTCGTGTGTGAGGTTCACATCGAGGCTCTCTACAAGCACATCACGTAAATGTGTTTTTGTGTCGAGCGCTTTGCGTGAGAGTTGTTGCACAATGCGATACGCATCGTCTCGGCTCATGCCATTTTCAACGAGTGCAAGAAGAGCCGACTGCGAATACACCACACCCTGAAGCAGGTCGAGGTTGTAACGCATTTGCTGTGCGTCGACTTCAAGGTTGGTGAGAAGCGAAGTAAGGCGACGCACCATGTAGTACGCGAGCATTGAAGAGTCGGGCAACACAATGCGTTCTGCAGATGAATGTGAAATATCGCGTTCATGCCACAGCGGCACGTCTTGAAGAGCGACTTGTAAGTTTCCTCGCAATACGCGCGACAAACCACTGAGTGTTTCAGCTGAAATTGGGTTGCGCTTGTGTGGCATTGCGCTGCTGCCTTTTTGTCCCTTGGAAAAACCTTCGCGCACTTCGTTTACTTCGGTGCGCTGCAAGTGACGCAACTCCACAGCAATGCTTTCAATGGTGGTACCAAGTGATGCGCATGCCCACATGTATTCGGCATGGCGGTCGCGGGCAACCACTTGTGTGGCCGGCGTTGGTGTGAGGTTTAATGCATTTCCTACGTACTCTTCAACCGACGGATCGATGTTGGAATATGTACCCACGGCTCCCGACATCTTGCACACGGCAATACCATCGAGTGCGTTACGTAAACGCTCTTCGTCACGGCGTAGTTGCAAGGTCCACAAGGCAACTTTCACACCAAACGTGGTGGGCTCGGCATGAATACCGTGTGTGCGGCCAATAGTGAGCGTGTCGCGGTGTTCATGAGCTAATGCGGTAGTAACCGCAAGTAGTTGTGTCATTTCTTCAAGAATGATGAGCATTGCATCGCGCAGTGCCCAGCACCAACCAGTGTCAACAACGTCGGTGCTGGTGAGACCGTGGTGAATGTACGACCCGGCAGGGAAGCCAATGCTTTCTTGCAATACGTCAACAAAAGCAGCCACATCGTGGTTGGTTATACGCTCGCGCTCTGCAACAGCATCAACAAATGCTTGGTCGACCACAGGAGCAAGTTCGCGACACTGCGCAGCAATTCCTCTGGGCACTACACCCAATTGTTCTTGGGCTTCAGTAGCAAGAAGTTCAATTTCGACCCAACGTTGCATGCGTGCAGCATCGCCAAAAATATTTGCTACTGCAGGAAGTGCATAACGCTCAATCATGAACGAACAACACAATCGTCGCGCTCGGGGCCAGTGCCGACCATGGTGACGGGAACACCGACGATTTTTTCAACAAGCTCTACCAGTGTGCGCGCATTGGCGTGGAGGCTGTCGTAGGTTTTGCATTCACGCAAAGAGGTCTTCCAACCCGGAATGGTTTCGTACACCGGCACTACTTGCGCCAACACTTCAGCTCGGTCGGGGTAGCCGCGCAATGTTTCACCATTCAAGGTGTAACTCACACATACCTTTACTTCATCGAAGGTGTCGAGCACGTCAAGCTTGGTGAGTGCAATTTCGGTGAGTGAGTTCAACCGCACTGCATGACGCAACATCACGAGGTCGAGCCAACCGGTACGACGTTGGCGGCCAGTAACGGTGCCGAACTCATGCCCAATGGTGATGAGTGCTTGGCCGAGTTCATCGGGCGTGCCACTGGCATCGGCGAGTTCGGTGGGGAATGGGCCAGAACCCACGCGTGTGGTGTAGGCCTTGGCAATACCCACTACACGCGAAATATCGCGCGGGCCAATGCCTGTACCAGCACATGCACCACTGGCAATGGGGTTTGACGAGGTCACGAAAGGGTAAGTGCCGTGGTCAATGTCGAGGAAGGTAGCTTGTGCGCCCTCTAACAACAATTGCTGTTGAGCATCGAGTGCTTCATGTAATTCATTCACGGTGTCGTATATATATGGTGCGAGTCGCGCACCGAGTGTGGCGAATTGCGCAACAACGGCGTCGACATCGACCCCTTGCCCACCAAGGGCAACAAGAACAGCGCTTTCATCAATTGCACGCTGGCGTACTTGCGCAGCAAACGAGGTGGGGTCGAGCACGGCCCCGGCGCGAATTCCTACACGGCGTGCTTTGTCGGCATACGCCGGCCCAATGCCTTTGAGGGTGGTTCCAATTTTGTCGTCGCCGCGCTTTCCTTCAGCTAACGCATCGTGCAACTGATGCCAAGGGAAAATGAGGTGTGCCTGGCTCGACACTTTGAGGCGGGCACAAGAAATGCCACGTGACTCGAGCTTGTCGATTTCAGAAAACAGTGTGGGCATGTCGACCACAACACCGTTGCCAATGACTGGCGTGACATGGTTGTACAACACGCCACTCGGAATGAGTTGCAGTGCATATTTTTCTTCGCCCACCACAACGGTGTGGCCAGCGTTGTGCCCACCTTGGTATCGGGCAACATAGGAATGGTCACGAGACAAGAGGTCAATGATTTTGGCCTTGCCTTCGTCCCCCCATTGAGTACCAACTACAACTGTGACGGGCATGTAACGCTCCTGATCGTGGGGAACGTAGATAAAGGCTAGCGCCTCGGTACCTCTCTGGCGATAGGTTTGGAGAGTGGCTTCTGCTTCAACCCTTCGTATTTTGCGCCCCCAGACCTGGGCCACCATGTCTGTCGCAGAGCGCACCCAACTATGTGCTCGCGGACTTGCCGACATTTTCGACCCTGCGCTGCGCAGTTCCATCAACAACATCATCGAAGATGTACGCCAAAATGGCGATGAAGCGGTGTGTCGAGCCCTTGCTACTTTCGATGGCGTCACACTGTCGCCTGCTCAACTCGCCATCTCGGCAGATGAAATTGCCGCAGCCACCGTTGACCCTGCTCTGGAAAGTGCCTTAATTGATGCCATTTCACACTTGCGCACCTTCAATGAACAGCTCATGGAGCGGGCCAGCACATGGAGCATTGAAATTGAGCCAGGCCTCTTTGCTGGGGAGAAAATCACTCCTATTTCTTCTGTAGGGCTCTTTGTGCCCAGTGGAAAAGCTTCGTACCCCTCGGTTGCCTATCAATTAGCTGTTCCTGCCGTTGTCGCTGGAGTAAAAGACATTGCTCTTCTCGTGCCACCAGCACCAGGGGCCAATGGTGCCGTCGACCCTGCAGTACTTGTGGTGTGTCGACTCCTTGGCATCACTCGCGTGTATCGCGCCAACGGGCCCGCCGGAATTGCTGCACTCGGTTTTGGTACCCAGAGCATTTCGCCGGTACGCAAAATTGTTGGCCCTGGCAGCCCGGCCGTTACCTGTGCCCAAGTGGAAATGCAGCGCCATGGAGTTGCCACCATGATGTTGCTTGGCCCCACCGAGAGCCTGCTCATTGCCGACCACACTGCCGACCCCGTGCGTGTTGCCGCAGACCTTCTCATTGAAGCTGAACATGGCACCGACTCGTCGGTGGTTTTTGTGACTACTTCCAATGAACTCGCTGCACAAGTTGATGCCGAACTCGTTGTTCAACTTGCTGCTCTTCCTGAACAACGTGCAACAGCTGCTCGTGCGTCGCTCGGGCCAAATGGCGGAGTGGTTTTTGTTTCATCACTCAGCGAGGCTGCGGAAGTTGCCAACCAATACGCACCTGAGCACTTGCAGGTAGCAGTTGACGAGAATGCCATCGACACACTTGTCGACCAATTGGTGAATGCCGGTGAAATTCTCATCGGGCAACACACTCCTTTTAGTGCGGCCAACTTCCTCATTGGTTGCCCAGCCTCATTGCCAACAAGTGGCTTTGCACACGTTTCTTCGGGCATTACCGCTGAAGCATTTTTAAAGCGCACGGCAATTGCTCGTTCCAATGAAACTGCTCTACGCCGCATGGCGCCTTCCATTATTACTTTGGCCGAGCACGAGGGTTTTCCCGCGCACGCCAATGCCATTACTAATCGATTCACCACTGGAGATCATTCATGAGTTCATTACGAGAAACATTGAAAGCAGACCTCACTACTGCCATGAAGGCACGCGATGAAGCAACCGTGTCTACTTTGCGCATGGTCATTGCTGCAGTCATGAATGCCGAAGTTGCTGGCGATGAAGCAGTGGTGTTGTCTGATGACCAAGTAATGGCCGTTCTTCTTGCTGAAGGAAAAAAGCGCACTGAAGCTGCCCAAATTTATGCCGACAATGGCCGTAACGAAGCCGCTGAAAAAGAGCGCTCAGAGTACGCCATCATTGAGCGTTATCTTCCAGCCGCTATGAGCGATGAAGAACTCACCGCCATTGTGCAAGAAGAAGCAGCCAAAGCTGCTGCCGCAGGCGCAACCGGCGGCAAGGCAATGGGAGTTGTAGTGAAAGCTGTTCGTGAACGCGTTGGCACGGGTGCCGATGGCTCACGTGTTTCCGCTGCTGTAAAAATTGCCCTCGGCTAAATTTCTACACACTCACTTGTAATTGCACGTCGAGTTCACCGTTGTTCGCAGTAACTAGCACGGTCGAATCTTCAACTGCTTTGCCTTCAAGAATGAGCACCGCTGCTTTGTCGGCAATTTCGCGTTGAATGAGTCGCTTCAACGGGCGCGCACCATAACTGGGGTCATATCCCTTTTCAGCAAGTAACAAACGCGCTTCGGGAGTAACTGCCAAAGTAATGCGGCGGTCGGCCATGCGAGCAATGAGGTGCTGCAACTGAATGTCGACAATGGCACCAAGGTCGTCTTGGGTGAGTGAACGGAAACGCACAATGTCGTCAACACGGTTAATGAACTCGGGTCGGAAAAATTCCAGCGGATCGCCGGGTAAGTTGCTCGTCATAATGAGCACCACGTTGGTGAAGTCCACCGTGCGGCCTTGGCCATCGGTGAGACGCCCATCGTCGAGCACTTGCAACAAAATGTTGAACACTTCGGGGTGAGCTTTTTCAATTTCATCGAGCAACACCACGCTGTAGGGCCGACGACGCACTGCTTCGGTGAGTTGCCCACCTTCTTCATAACCCACATACCCTGGAGGAGCACCTACTAAACGACTCACAGAGAACTTCTCCATGTACTCGGCCATGTCGATACGCACCATGGCGCGCTCATCGTCGAAGAGGAATTCGGCAAGGGCACGAGCGAGTTCTGTTTTACCCACACCAGTTGGCCCCAAGAACATAAAGGAACCAATGGGGCGGTTCGGGTCAGACAAACCAGCACGACTACGCCGCACAGCATTGGCTACTGCAGTTACTGCTGCATCTTGACCAATCACACGATTGTGCAGCAGACCTTCCAGCAACACCAACTTGCTCATTTCGCCTTCAAGCAACCGGCTCACAGGAACACCAGTCCACTTAGCGACTACTTCGGCAATATCTTCGGCGTCTACTTCTTCTTTCAACATGCGGTTGCCGAGTTGCAAAGTATTGAGATGCTCTGTGGCGCCAGTAATGCGACGCTCGAGTTCAGGAATGCGGCCGTAACTAATTTCTGCTGCTTTGGCTAAATCGGTTTCGCGCTCAACTGCCGAACGCAACGCTTCAAGTTCTTCTTTCAAAGTACGAATGGCAGCGATGGCTTCTTTTTCTGCCGTCCAGTGCACTTTCATTTCATCGGTTTGTGCTTGCAAACGGTCGAGTTCTTCATGAATTGCATCGAGACGTTCTCGCGATACAGCGTCGGTTTCTTTGTCGAGTGCCACACGCTCAATTTCTAATTGCAAAATGCGCCGGTCGACCACGTCAATTTCAGTAGGAAGTGAGTCGATTTCAATGCGAAGTTTGCTCGCTGCTTCATCAACAAGGTCAATGGCCTTGTCGGGCAAAAAACGATTGGTGAGATACCGGTTCGACAGCACTGCGGCGCTCACCAGTGCGCTGTCTTGAATACGTACACCATGGTGCACTTCATAGCGTTCTTTCAGGCCGCGCAAAATGGCAATGGTGTCTTCCACACTGGGTTCGCCCACATAGACCTGTTGAAAACGGCGCTCGAGAGCCGCATCTTTTTCAACATGCTTACGAAACTCATCGAGTGTGGTGGCGCCAATCATGCGCAGTTCGCCACGCGCCAACATCGGCTTAATCATGTTGCCGGCGTCCATTGCGCCTTCAGCACCGCCAGCTCCCACCAACGTATGCATTTCATCGACGAAAGTAATGACATCGCCTTGTGCGTCGGTGATTTCTTTGAGTACAGCTTTCAAGCGCTCTTCAAACTCGCCGCGGTATTTCGCACCAGCAACCATCGAGGCAATGTCGAGTGAAATGAGGCGCTTGTGTTTCAAACCTTCTGGCACATCGCCATCGGCGATACGGCGCGCTAGACCTTCAACGATTGCAGTTTTACCTACACCTGGTTCACCAATGAGCACAGGGTTGTTTTTGGTGCGCCGCGAGAGCACTTGAATAACACGGCGAATTTCTTCGTCGCGGCCAATAACGGGGTCAATTTTTCCTTCACGTGCGCGCGCAGTGAGGTCGAGACCATATTTCTCTAAAGCTTGAAACTGCTCTTCGGGGTTTTGTGAAGTCACTCGATGTGAACCGCGCACCTCGCGTAGTGCTTGCAGCATTTCTTCACTACCAATACCTACGCGCTGGTTCATGGCAAGAAGTAGATGCTCCACCGACAAATAGTCGTCATGCAGATCGGTGCGCAGTTTGTCGGCATTTTCAAAAACGTTGCTGAGTTCACGATTCATCCGTGGCTCTTCACTGCCATAAGCATGTGGCAACTTACTCACAGCCTCATCGGCCTTATTGCGTAGCATTAACGGAGCAACACCAAGCTTTTGCAAAATGCCAGGAACAATGGTGCCGTCTTGACGCAACAGAGCAGACATGAGGTGGTCGGGTGTAATTGCTGGGTTACTGCGTCCACGCGCGTCATCGAGTGTTGCTGCAACAGCCTCTTGAGTTTTTGCGGTCCACTTCTTCGGATCAATTGCCACTCTCAGTACCTGTCCTTGTTAAATATGCTCGGACGTTCGCGGAACACGGCAACTGCTTGACGCAGTGGTACCAGTTCGCCGCGTAAAACTTCAGTTGATGCTCTGCCAGTGAGTTGTTCTTGAAGCTGCACAACAAGTGCGCGCAACTGTGCAATTTCGTCTTCGAGTTGCATGACGTGTCGAATGCCTTCAAGGTTCATACCTTCAGCAGCTAATTCGGCGACGCGCTTTAAACGGGCAATATCGGCCTCGCTGTAACGCCGGTTGCCACCAGAGGTACGACCCGGAGTAACGAGCCCTCGACGTTCATAAATACGCAATGTTTGTGGGTGTACACCAGCAAGTTCTGCAGCAACGGAAATGACATAGACCGTTTCCACGGGAACACCATCAGTACGCCGCGGTGCCATGGTTATTTCACCTTGTCGCTCGTGTTGTGTAATTCAGCGAGTTGTTCAATGATCTCGCGTTCTTCTTTGCTCACTTTGGTAGGTATGTGAACATCAATAGTCACAATGAGATCGCCTGTTTTTGCGGTGGTTTCAATACCGCGACCTTTCACCCTGTGCTTACTGCCCGATTGTGTGCCACTCTTAATTTTCAGCAACACAGATGAACCATCAAGTGTGGGCACCGATACTTCACTGCCCAAAACTGCTTGGTGATACTCAACTGGAACATGGACCGACAAGTTCACTCCATCGCGAGAGAAAGTGGCGTGAGGCATCACTTTGCATTCCACGAGCAAGTCGCCAGCTGGGCCGCCATTGTGGCCAGGTGCGCCACGGCCTTTCAGGCGAATGCGCTGACCATTATCGACACCTGCAGGAATGCGGACCTTTACTTCACGTGCACGATGTTCACGACCAGAACCACGGCACGACCCGCATGGGTATTCAACGGTTGTTCCTTTTCCTTGGCAACGCGGGCACGGTGAGGAAAAAGAAAACACTCCCTGATTCGAATCGACTGCTCCACGCCCGCCACATTGTGAACATGCTTGAGGTGTGGTGCCAGCACGTGCGCCAGAACCTTGACAACCCGAGCACACTGCTTCAGAAGTGAGGTGCAATGTGGTGGTAATGCCATGTGCGGCATCGGTGAAGTCGAGTGTGAGTGCGGCTTCAATATCGCTTCCGCGTTGCGGGCCACCACGTTGGCCACGCCCACTACGCCCGCCACCACGGCCAAACATTTGGCCAAGAAGATCGCCCATGTCGCCACCGGAATCAAAACGGAATCCGCCTTGGCCACCGGGGCCGCCACCGCCAAAACCCATGGGGCCCGCAGCGCGTACTTCGTCGTATTCTTTGCGTTTCTTTTCGTCGCCTAATACGTCGTAAGCAGTCGACACTTCTTTGAAGCGGTCTTCCGCTTTCGGGTTATCGGGGTTGGCATCGGGGTGTAATTCGCGCGCAAGTTTGCGATACGCCTTCGTTACCTCTTTGGGTGTTGCACTTTGCGACACTCCAAGAACGGCGTAGTAGTCCTTTTCAAACCACTCACGTTGCGCGGTCATTATTTAGCCCCGCACCTTCACCATGGCAGCGCGCAATACGCGGCCCTTCCATTGGTAGCCACTACGTAACACCTCAACTACTACTGGCCCGTCACTTGAACCGTCTTCTGATGGTTCGTGCATTACTGCTTCAGCAGTTGCTGGGTCGAAAGGTTGACCTTCTAGGTTCAATACTTCTAAGCCTTGCTTTTGCAACACGCCAAGTAATGACGACCACACGGGTTCGACGCCTGCAGCGCCATGAGCAAAAGCGGCTTCACATGCATCGAGCACTGGCAACAAACCTTCTACAAGTTTTCCTGTTGACCTATCGATTTCATCGGCTTGTTGCGCAACAACACGCTTGCGATAGTTCTCGAAGTCGGCCTGTAAACGCAAAGCGATATCTTTGAAAGAATCGCGTTCGGCAACAAGCGCATCAATATCGTGCTCGATGATTTCAGCGATGTCAGCATCGGTGATGCTGACATCGCTTTCCGGTAGAAACTCTTCGTTCTCGTTGGTCATGTTGCGAATTACTTCTCGTCAACAATTTCTGCATCAACGATGTCGTCATCATTTGGTGCACCACTTTGGCCACTTGCTGAAGTTCCTTCGGCGTTGGTGTCGCGGGCAGCTGCTTCGTACAACTTCTGACTAAAGGCCTGGCTGGCAGTCATCAGTTTTTCGGTAGCGGCTTTAATGGCGTCGTTGTCGGTGCCAGCAAGGCTGGCCTTCAACTCGACAAGCGGTTCTTCCACTGCAGACTTTTCTTCAGCAGAAACCTTTTCGCCTTGTTCGCGCAAAACTTTTTCGGTTTGGTACACCAAAGAGTCGGCGTTGTTGCGCACCTCTGCTTCTGCACGGCGCTGACGATCTTCATCAGCGTGCACTTCAGCATCTTTCACCATTTGGTTGATGGTTTCTTTGTCGTGTGCTGATTGGCCAGTGATAGTCATTGACTGCTCTTTTGAAGTAGCGCGATCTTTTGCCGATACATGCACAATGCCGTTGGCATCGATATCGAAGGTCACTTCAATTTGCGGTACGCCACGTGGTGCTGGTGGCAAGTCGACAAGTTGGAATTTGCCGAGTGTCTTGTTGTACTGCGCCATTTCGCGCTCACCTTGCAACACGTGAATTTCCACCGATGGCTGCATGTCTTCTGCAGTGGTGAACACTTCAGTGCGACGTGTAGGAATGGTGGTATTGCGCTCGATGAGCTTCGTCATGACGCCGCCCTTGGTTTCAATGCCCAATGACAATGGTGTGACGTCGAGAAGCAAAACATCTTTCACGTCGCCCTTCAATACGCCGGCTTGTACTGCTGCACCAATCGCAACCACTTCATCGGGGTTGACCGATCTGTTTGGCTCTTTGCCGGTGAGCGACTGCACGAGGTCTTGCACTGCTGGCATGCGAGTTGAACCGCCCACCAAAATGACGTGATTGATTTGTCCCTTTGACAGACCGGCATCTTTAATTGCTTGTTCAAAAGGAATACGGCAACGCTCAATGAGGTCTGACGTCATTTCCTGGAATTTTGAACGCGACAACATTTCGTCGAGGTGAAGTGGGCCTTCTGCAGTTGCTGTAATGAACGGCAAGTTGATTTGTGTTTGCTGCACTTGTGACAATTCAATTTTTGCTTTTTCAGCAGCTTCTTGCAGACGTTGTTTGGCCATGCGATCTTGCGCAAGGTCAACGCCGTGTGCGCTCTTGAATTGTGAAACGAGCCAATCGATAATGCGTTGGTCCCAGTCGTCGCCACCCAGAACGGTGTCGCCGTGTGTGCTCTTTACTTCAAACACGCCATCGCCAATTTCCAAAACGCTCACGTCGAAGGTTCCGCCACCAAGGTCGAATACCAAAACCGTTTCGTCTTCGCCGCCCTTGTCGAGGCCGTATGCCAATGCGGCTGATGTTGGTTCGTTGATAATGCGCAGCACTTCGAGACCGGCAATTTGCCCAGCTTCTTTTGTTGCGGTGCGCTGTGCGTCGTCGAAGTATGCAGGAACGGTAATAACGGCTTGAGTGACCGTGTCGCCCAGGTATGCCTCGGCATCGCGCTTCAACTTCATGAGGATGCGAGCACTGATTTCTTGGGACGTGTACTGCTTGCCATCGATATCGGGGGTCTTCCAGTTCTCGCCCATATGGCGCTTGACTGAACGGAAGGTGCGGTCGGGGTTCGTAATGGCCTGGCGCTTGGCAACTTCGCCCACCAGTACTTCGCCTGTTTTGGAAAATGCCACGACCGAAGGTGTGGTGCGGGCGCCTTCAGAGTTGGGAATCACTACAGGGTCGCCGGCTTCCAAAACGGAAACAACGGAGTTTGTGGTGCCAAGGTCGATACCGACTGCTTTTGCCATGGTGGGGTGTCCTTTTTCTTGAAAGAGTGATGAATCAGCCGTTTTGGGGCCTGTATCGGGGGGTTGATACAGGATCCTTAGTGGCTTGTACTCAAGATTAGGGGAGATTGGGGTTATCCACAACTCGAGCGGAAGAAAAAGTATAAATGTTGAGTGAAGGTGACTTAAGTACTTGACTATTTGGTGTGCTGTGCTCGGTTGGTCGTACCATTTCCTTATGACTGGAACGCTCGTCCTTCTTCGCCACGGTCAAAGCACGTGGAACAAACTGAATTTGTTCACGGGCTGGCACGATGTAGAACTCACGGCCCTTGGCGAAAGCGAAGCTGCGGCCGCAGGGACCCTCATGAAAAAAGAAGGTCTGGTGTTCGACTTCGCCCACACCAGCCTCCTCACTCGCGCGGTGCGCACCTGCAACTTGGCCTTGGAGGCAATGGACCAAATATGGCTGCCGCTGCAACGTCACTGGCAATTAAATGAACGTCATTATGGTGCGCTTCAAGGTCTCGATAAAAAGGCGACAACTGAACTACACGGCGCAGAACAAACCAACTTATGGCGTCGGAGTTACGACACGCCTCCGCCACCAGTCGACACCACAAACCCCGAGCATCCGGTGAACGATGCGCGGTATCGCTTCATTGCACCGCAAGATCTTCCTGCCACTGAATGTTTGAAAGATGTTGTGGCCCGCGTTCTTCCCTACTGGAATACGGAAATAGTGCCTCAATTACAGGCAAATATGAATGTTTTAGTAGTTGCGCATGGCAATAGCTTGCGCGCACTCATTATGTATTTGGAAGGCATTAGTGAAGCAGCCATTGCAGAATTGAATGTGCCAACTGGCGTGCCACGCAAGTACACCTTTACTTCTGCCATGAAAGTGAGCGACGTCACTTACTTAGGTGACGCTGACGCAATTGCCCAGGCAGCAGCCGCCGTGGCAAACCAATCCAAATAATTGGTTTAGGCTGTGGTCATGGCTTCAAAGAAAACACCGCTCCAATATCTCGCACAAGTTCCCTTGTTCTCTGCATGCAGCACTCGCGACCTTGGCAAAATTGCCAAAGCCGCCGACCGCATCAACATGGTTGCTGGCACCACCATCATCACCCAAGGCACTGCTGGTAAGCAGGCCTTCGTGTTGCTCAGTGGTTCTGCCACCGTGAAGCGCAACGGGAAAAAAATTGCCACCGTGCAAGCAGGCGCCATTGTTGGCGAGCTCTCGCTCCTCGACCGCGGCTCACGCACCGCCACTGTGGTGTGCGATACCGATTGTGAACTCCTCGTCGTTGATGCCCGCCATCTTTTCGCGGTCATCGATGAAGTTCCGGCTATGGCTCACAAGTTGTTGGCAGCTCTTGCCACCCGCATTCGTGATCTAGACCGTGCTCACTACGGCTGACAGCAACTAAGTTATATGGTGCTATGACTTCAGCACCACAGAACCCCAGCACCTCGTCAACACCGCGTCGCTTTAAGCCGCATCAACTCTCCATCGCCATTGGCGTTGGCGTTGGCGCTTTTACCTTGGTCTCCGGAGTCATTCCGCAGTTCACCAAATGGCACGGTGACTCCGCCGTTTCACGCGAAGTTTTTGGTGGCATACCTGGCCCCTTCCAAGCAGCGTTCTATTCCATTATTCCCATGCTCATCGTGTGGGGCTCATTGCGCTTCGCCGACCGCATTCGCAACTGGGAACGTGGCACATCCGACCGCCGCCGCACCACACCAAAAAATGCGAAGCGTCGCTTAGCCGACTATCGCTCCGGTGTCTACATGCGCACGTTGTTGCGCGACTCAGCAGCTGGCCTCATGCACTCCATGATCTACTTCGGGTTCATGGTGCTTTTGGGTGTTACCACCGTTTTGGAAATTGATCACCAACTGCCCGAGAGTTTGAAGTTCTTGCACGGCCGTACATACCAGGCCTATGCACTTGTGGGTGACCTTGCTGGTGTGGTGTTTACCGTTGGTGTGTTGTGGGCCATTGTGCGCCGTTACGTGCAACGCCCGTACCGCATTCGCATTAAAACAAAACCAGAGCACGCTGCCATTCTCGGCGTGTTGCTCGCCATTGGCATCACGGGCTTTGGTGCAGAAGCATTACGCATTGCACAAGAGCAAGCATCTGGCCTCAACATGGGTTACGAAAAATGGAGCTTTGTTGGTTACCCCATCGCGCAATTGTTCAAAAATGCAAGTGCTGGCAACTTAGAAACATGGCACCAAGTGTTGTGGGTTAGCCACGTGTTGTCGTTCATCGCATTCCTTGCTTTGTTGCCCATCACCATGTTGCGCCATATTTTCACTTCTCCGCTCAACATGTATTTGAAAGATCGTGAGCGTCCGAAGGGTGCAATGAAGGCAATGCCAAACCTCACCGAAACTGGTTTGGAATCCTTTGGCGCATCGCTCATTGAAGACTTCACGTGGAAACAACTCCTCGACACCGACGCCTGCACCATGTGCGGTCGTTGCACCAGTGTGTGCCCCGCGCACGCCACTGGTAAACCACTCGACCCTCGTGAAATTGTTTTGAAAGTCGGCGAAGTCATGGCCGCCACTGCAGCACACGCTGAGGGCGGGCGCGTGTCGCCACCACTTGGCACCGTGAGTGACATCACCATTGGCAGCAACTCGGTCTTTGAGCGCATTAGCGCCGAAGAAGTATGGGCATGTACCTCATGCAAAGCATGCGATGAAATTTGCCCCGTCAACATTGAAATCCTCGACAAGATTCTCGACATGCGTCGTTACCTCTCACTTATGGAGAGCAACTTCCCTGCAGAACTGGGCAATGCTTACCGTGCCATGGAGAACCAAGGCAACCCATGGGGTATGAATCAAGGCGAACGTGCCGATTGGGCCAAAGACCTCGACGTTGAAGTAGTAGACCCAGGTGCAGCATTTAATGCTGAGTACCTCTACTGGGTTGGCTGTGCAGGTTCATTCGACGACAAGAACAAAAAAGTAACGCAGTCAATGGCACAGCTCTTGAAGCGCGCCAATATTGATGTTGCCATTCTTGGCCCGAGCGAAATGTGCACAGGCGACTCTGCTCGCCGCAGTGGTAACGAATACCTCTTCCAAATGCTTGCAATGCCCAACGTAGAAATGTTGAACGGCATGGGCGTGAAGAAAATTATTACTCAGTGCCCACACTGCTTTAACACGCTGAAAAATGAGTACCCACAACTCGGCGGCAACTACGAAGTTGTACACCACAGTGAATTGCTCGAAGAACTCATTGGCAATGGCACTCTCGACATGAGCAATGCCACACTCGACGACCGCATTACGTATCACGACTCGTGCTACCTCGGTCGCCACAACGATGTGTACATCGCTCCACGTAAGGTGGTGGGCAGCATTAAGGGTGTGCAAGTAGTGGAAATGCCACGTAACGGCACCAAGGGCATGTGCTGTGGCGCTGGCGGTGCACGTATGTGGATGGAAGAAAGCATCGGCACCAAGGTGAACGATGAGCGCGCACGCGAAGCAATTAGCACCGGCGCAAGTCGTGTAGCCACCGCTTGCCCGTTCTGCTACATCATGCTCGACGATGGTGTCAAAGCTGCTGGCGTTGAAGAAGGCTCAGTAAAAGTTGCCGACATTGCTATTCACGTTCTCGATGCACTTGAGAATGGCGAACGCAAGATGGCAGCTACCGATGCGCCATTCGCATCACCTGTTGCCGGAAGCTAACTATTTAAAGTTTTCGAAATAGCGACTCGGGGTTGGCCCGCGTTGCCCTTGGTACTTTGAACCAGATGCACCCTTGCCATATGGCTTGTCGGCGGGCGTGGTCATCATCATGAAACTCACTTGGCCAATTTTCATGCCGGGGTAAAGCGTGATGGGCAAGTTCGCCACGTTCGATAACTCGAGTGTGATGTGGCCATCAAAACCAGCATCGATGAAACCTGCAGTGGAGTGAATGAGGAGACCTAGGCGGCCCAGGCTCGACTTACCTTCTACGCGAGCCACCATGTCGTCGGGAACGCCAACGCGCTCGAGCGTGCTGCCCAATGCAAACTCACCTGGGTGCAACATGAATGCATCGCCATCGGCAATTTCCACGAGTTCAGTAAGCGATGTCATATCTTTTTTGACATCAATCACACTTGCAGTGTGATTACGAAACACACGAAATAAGTTGCTCACCTTCACGTCGATGGAAGACGGCTGAAGGCACGTCTCATCGAGTGGGTCAATAACAATGCGGCCAGCAGCGAGTTGCTCACGAATGGAGCGGTCAGACAAGATCACGCCTCCACCATAGTCAAGATTCTTCGTCGCACTCAAAGAGGTGGCTGGTAATCTGAGACCGTTATCTGCGGGTGTAGTTCAGAGGCAGAACATCAGCTTCCCAAGCTGAGAACGCGGGTTCGATTCCCGTCACCCGCTCTCTTAAATCATTTGGGCAAGTTCATATGCCTGGCGCGTGGCAAAGGTCCAGCGTCGCGGTGCATAGGCATCGCCCAAAATGTGCAAGTCGGCGTGCTTGCCCTTCAAAGCGTTATACAAAGCATTCTCAGAATGACTTCCCGTGGCCAAAACCACGGTGTCAATTTTCTTCAGCACTTCTTCGCGGCCGCTATACGAGTGAGCAACACGCACCCAGTTCTTACCGATTTCCACTGCTCGCGTACTCATGCGTACCTCAACACCGGCAAGGTCGACCAATGCCATCATCGAGCCAATGGAATATGCGCCCACCAATGGTGACGGAGTGACCGCTGGGAATATGACTGTTACATGATGACCATGGCCCGCAATGTGTTCAGCAACGGTGAGTGGCGAGGGGCGATCATCTTCGGCAATCACTAATACATGTTTGCCAGGTTTCTGATTACCTTCAATGACGTCGGCAACAGTGAGCACATGTGGCAAGTTGTCGCCTGGGATTCCGGGGCGACGCACTTTTGCACCGGTTGCAATTGCAACTGTGTCGGCACCAAATGCGAGCACACTGTCGGCATCGGCCGACTTATTCAATTCAATTTTCACGCCAGCTTCAGCTAAACGCCACTGTTGAAAAGTGACCCACTTGCCATAGTTGGCATTCATTCGCACCTTTGTTGCGAGCGCAACTTGACCACCTAAGTGGCCTGCTTTTTCCCACAGCGTCACATCGTGTCCGCGTTCTGCAGCAAGCCCTGCGAGTTCCATGCCTGCAGGGCCTGCACCAATGACCAACACTTTTTTGCGCTGCGTTGTTGGCTGCATGCCACCTTCAGATTCACGCCCGGCAATGGGGTTGCTTGCGCAACCAAAACCTAAACCTTCAACTGTGGAGCGGTGAATGCAATCGTTCAACCCCACACATGGACGAATGGATTGCACTCGTTCTCGCTTCACTTTGTTGACCAAATTGGGGTCGGCAATATTTGCGCGCACCATACCCACCATGTCGGCTTGACCTGCAGCAACAATTTCTGCTGCACGTTGTGGTGAAGCGACGCGGCCAACATAAACAACAGGCAAATGTGTTGCGGTTTTTGCTTCGCCGCACATTGC
>WLST01000014.1 GCA_009711295.1 Actinomycetota bacterium
ACCGCGAACAACGAAAGCTCAAATGCAGTTCGCATTCTCATCATTGTTCCTATTGTCTTGGCAGCACTTGCAGCACTGCTGTTGCCAGCAGCAGTGCGCACACGTCGAAAGAAGATCAAGGCCTAGGGATTTTCTCGCGCTTAGCCCTTGCGCTTCACCAGATTTACGAAACCGATAATGAGACCAATCAATACTGCGACAGCACCAATTGGCGCAGTGAAAAATGTGAGCCAAGGCAACACTCCGAAAGCACTCGATCCTTCATTTAATGCATCGTCAACGAATATTGATGCAATAAGAGCGACCGATAGGGGAAGGATGGCAAAAACGATGCCGCCGAGAACTACGTACCATCCGCGAATTTTTCGATCTTGCATATGTTCTCCCTAGCCGTCTACGACTGTGCGACAACAAAGGCTAGTGGGAAACTCATGGAGCCCAAGATGAGAATCGAACTCACGACCTACGCATTACGAGTGCGTTGCTCTACCGACTGAGCTACCTGGGCAAGGACTTCACTTTATCGTCAAGAGGCGAAGGCGCATGATTCGCGGGTCGTCTTCCCCCAGAAATTCAAGGAGTTCGGCCGAAGATGGGTGCATCAAGATGCCTATTGGGTCGTGCGGGAAATTGCTGTGCAAGCGCTAGCACCTGTTCAAGCTCTTCACCTTTAGTACCTGTTGAACTGCCGTGATGACGCATTCGCTTTTCTAGGTGAATATCAATGGCGAAACCAGCCGCACCGATAATGCGTTCCAGTGTTTCAATTTTAGGAATCTTGATCCCCGATTCATAAGCAGCAAGTGTTGAGTGGGATGTTTTGGCCCGTCGTGCAAGCTCGCGTAATGAGAGCCCAGATTGTTGCCGCGCAGTTTTGATTGCAAAGTGAACATTCATGATGTCAGTAAAGATAACGAAGGGTTGGTAGAGACAAAACTACGAAAGTTCTACACCACGCACAATGGGGAGGCGCAGGAAAAGGGATTGCAAGAGAAGGGTTTCGTTGGCGTTCAGCCCAAGGTTGTGCATGGCGGTGTGGACGTGTGCAACTGCTTCGGCGTAGTCGTGAGTTTTGTGTGCATTGTGCGCATGCGACATTGCGTCGCGGTACACGCCAGCAAGTACGGCGAGCCCGCTGCGCAGTTCATCACTGCGGAAACGACGCAATTGACGCTTGTGGGCTTCGAGGAGAGTCTTACGACCACTGCCACGTTCGCCGGTTGCTTTCACACGTTTTTCAAGTTCTTCAATCTCAAGTTTGTGTTGTTCTTCGAGTGGAACCGTTGCGGCTTCAATGCGTTGCACAATGTCGTCGACAAGTGCGAGTGCAACTGAACCAGAACCATCGAGCGAAGTAGGAACGCTGCTAAATGCTAAGCGGCGTGCTGCGTATGCACCGTCTTGTGCAAGAAGTCGTGCGCGTTCAATGCTGCCTGCTGCGCCATGCGATGCAGATTGCGCTGTGGCTTGTGCAACGCCTTCGGAAATGAGTTGAGCCTCAATGATGTCGGGGCTCACTTCGCCGAATTGAACAACAACACAGCGGGAAGCAACAGTGACGAGGCTTGGTACGAGTGAGTCGGCAAGAAGAATGAAAACAACATGTGCAGTGGGCTCTTCAAATGTTTTGAGCAAACGAACCACAGCTGCTTCGGCCATGAGATGCACTTCATGCAAGATGATGATTTTGTGCGAGGACTCAATGGGGCTGCGTGATGCAGACTCGACAATGTCTTGTGCCATCTCGGCAGAGATAGATGCACCCTCACGCCAAATTTCGTGCACGTCGGCAAAACCTTGTTGTGCAATGAGGCGACCTTCACGCGACGAAGGGTCGGCTGCACCGGTGAGCAGTGTGGTGGCAAATGCACGAGCGGCTTCATCTTTGCCACAGCCTTCGGTTCCAACGAGGAGAAATCCATGAACAGGGTGTTCGGTGAGGCGTTGGAGAAGTTCAACGGCGTGGGGCTGGCCAATGACGGCGTCCCACATTGAACTCACCAGGGCATTGCTCATGAGTGCAATGTAAAGGATGGATGTGCCACTACCGCGGTAAATATTTTTTCTTCGACCACGTCTTTTGGCTCAAGGCCGTCGATGAGTATCCAACGCGCGGGGTCTTTTGCGGCGAGTTCAGCAAAACCTGCGCCGATGCGGGCGAAGAAGTCGGCCCCTTCACGCTCAAAGCGGTCGAGGTCGCGTTTGGCCAAGCGCGTGTTGGCTTCTTCGGTAGAAATCTGAATCCAGACCACAATGTCGGGGAGCACGTTGTTGAGTGCCCATGTGTTGATACTGAGCAATGTGTCTACGTCGAGACCACGGCCATAACCCTGGTAGGCGAGCGTGGAGTACACACTGCGATCGCTCACCACGTGTTGACCACGTTGGAGGGTGGGCTCAATGAGTTCGCTCATGTGTTGGGCACGGTCGGCGGTCATGAGTAGGAGTTCAGTGCGTGAGTTGAGATCGGTATTTTCTGGGTCGGCCAAAATGCCACGCAGCAATGCACCAATACGTGTGCCACCTGGTTCACGAGTGGCAACAGCGTTGATCTTTTCCGCAAGGCGAGTGACGTGCGTGCTCTTGCCGCAACCTTCGAGCCCTTCAAAGGCAATGTAGGTGCCGCGAGTGGTCATGAATCGTCGGAACTCTTTGCGGGTTTTTTCGCAGCGGCTTTTTTCACGGTTGCTTTTTTAGCTGCAGCCTTTTTGGCTGGAGCTTTTTTCGCAACCGCTTTCTTGGCAGGTGCTTTCTTCGCCGCAACTTTCTTTGCACCACGCTTCTTCGGCGCGCCACCGTTTTCCTCTATATATTCGCGGCGCAGTTGCAAGAGTTCATATGCCCGCTCGGGGTTCATGTCTTGCAAAATATCGCCACGCTTTAAGCCGGCATTGGTTTCACCATCGGTGACGTATTCGCCAAAGCGACCTTCTTTTGCAACTACAGGTTTACCGCTGACGGGGTCGTTGCCGAATTCTTTTAGCGGCGGTTTCGGCGCAGCACGCCCGCGACCAAATACTCGAGGTGTTGCCAATAGTGCGAGAGCTTCTTCCAAGTTGACGGAGAGAATTTGCTCTTCATTTTGCAAAGTACGGCTGTCTTTACCTTTTGATATGTAGGGGCCGAAACGACCGTTTTGGGCGGTGATGATTTCGCCGTCCGCTGGGTCATGGCCCACTGTTCGCGGGAGTGAGAGCAGGTCCTCTGCATCTTTCATGCTGAGACGTTCAACATTCATGGTTGCAAAGAGCGACACCATTTTTGGTTTTTCTAAACCAGGTGGCAAGTTGTCGGGAGTTCCCCATTGCACGTACGCGCCGTAGCGACCAGTTTTGGCAAAGACGGGAAATCCATCTTTGTGGCCGATGGGCTCGTCGCCTTTAGGTGCGGCAAGAAGCTGCAAGGCAACTTCCAACGTGAGATCTTCCGGGGTCATGGTGTCGGGAACGCCAGCAGTGTTTTCCAGGCTGCGCACGTAGGGGCCAAATTTTCCTGGCTTCACATAGACGTCTTCACCGTCGGCTGGATTCTTGCCCAATATAAAGGTGTTGATTGCAGCAGCATCAATTTCGTCGAGGTTGTTGGCAACGATGCGCTTCAAGCCGAGGTCGTTGGCCACTTCATTGCCGTTGTTGTCGAGAGCGCCAAAGTAGAAGTGTTGCAACCAGGCTTCACGACCTTGTTCGCCACGTGCAATGGCGTCGAGGTCTTCTTCCACCGAAGCGGTGAAGCCGTAGTCGACGAGTGTGCCGAAGTGATCTTCCAACAATCGAATGACAGAGAACGCTGTCCAGGTAGGAACAAGCGCTGTTCCTTTTTTACGCAGGTAATCGCCGCGGTCGACCATGGTGGAAATGATGGAGGCCCATGTTGATGGGCGGCCAATGCCGAGTTCTTCAAGTTTCTTTACAAGCGATGCTTCGGTATAGCGCGCTGGTGGTGAGGTTGCATGTGCATTGCTGGTGTATTGCGCAACAGAAATGGATTGCCCAGCTTTCATCGCCGGGAGCAACACCGATTCATCATTTTTCGCATCGGCCTTGTCGTCATCGGCAGCATCTTCATCGGGAAGATCTTCATAGGCCATGCGATAGCCCTTGAAGTTGATGGTGGTGCCACTCGCAGAAAACTCGCAACGCGAAGAAGCCGCGTCGGATGCTGTTGCTTCCAAACGCACGCTCACGGTGACGCCTGTTGCGTCGGCCATTTGCGATGCAAGTGTGCGCTGCCAAATGAGACGGTAAAGCGCGGCTTCTTGTTTTGACTTAAAGCTGCTTTCTACTTTTTCTGGAGCACGCATAGGCAACGTTGGGCGAATGGCTTCGTGTGCTTCTTGTGCGTTTTTAATTTTCGAATTGAAAATACGTGGTGATGACGAAAGTGCTTCATTGCCATATGTACTGCGAATGGTGTCGCGCACCTCACCCATTGCATCGGCGCTCAAAGTAACTGAGTCGGTACGCATGTAGGTGATGTATCCGTTTTCATACAAGCTTTGAGCAATGCTCATCACTTGGCGACCCGAGAGACGCAACTTGCGTCCTGCTTCTTGTTGCAAGGTGCTGGTCATGAACGGTGCTTTAGGAGATGAGCGGTACGGCTTGTCTTCCACGCTGGTGACGGTAAGTGACTTGCCGGTGAGGCCTGCAAGAAGTTCTTGACCTTGTTTTTCATTGACAACAACAACATCGCTTTTCGCTACACCATTGCTGTCGAAGTCTTTACCTGTTGCAATGCGCTGCGTGTTGAGCGCAATGAGTCGGGCGGTGAACTGCGGGGAAGTGTCGGCAAGCGCGTCGATGTCGAAATAGGAAGCAGAGTTGAACGCAATACGTTCGCGTTCACGTTCCACAATGAGGCGCAACGCCGGGCTTTGCACGCGGCCAGCAGAGAGACCCCGGTTCACACGTCGCCACAAAACGGGCGAGAGTTCATACCCATATAAACGGTCAAGCACGCGGCGGGTTTCCGCGGCGTCAACCAAGTGACGGTCGATCTTGCGAGGGTGGGCAACAGCGTGCTCAATAGCTGAACGGGTGATTTCGTGAAACACCATGCGATGGCATTCAACCTTGGGCTTCAGATACTCCTCGAGGTGGGCAGAGATGGCCTCTCCCTCGCGGTCTTCGTCGGTTGCGAGATACACCACGGTGGCGTTCTTCAGATCGGCCTTCAGGTCTTTTACAATCTGCTTGCCGCGCTCGGTGAGCTCGTAGGCAGCCTTGAAATGGTTGTCTACATCAACCGCCATCCCCTTGCTGGGGAGGTCGGCAATGTGGCCCACAGAGGCTCGGACGATGTACTCGCTTCCGAGGAACTGAGAGATGGTTTTGGCCTTGGCAGGCGATTCGACGATGACGAGTGGTTTTCCCATATGGTCTGTATCTGCTAGGTCATTTCAGAGGGCTTTGTCAAGCCATAGGGATAAAACCCTTATACTGCAAGGGTTTCAGAATCGTGGTGGTGACCCTCGACGTCAATTTTGGGCAAGATGCGATCAAGCCATTTCGGAATCCACCAGTTACGTGACCCGAGGAGTTCCATGGTGGCGGGCACCAAAACCATCCGCACAATGGTGGCGTCGATGAGGACGGCAAAAGCCATGCCCAAACCGAACAATTTCAGCTGGCGATCGTCACCCAAAACGAAGGCCGAAAAGACGCACACCATGATGAGTGCGGCTGCTGTAATGACTCGGGCGGTGGCGGCAAGGCCGTCGGCAACGGCTGACGCGTTGTCGCCAGTGCGGTCGTATTCCTCTTTTATACGTGAAAGCAAAAACACCTCGTAGTCCATCGATAAACCAAAGACGATGGCGAAGAGCATCATCGGTGCCCATGACTCCACAGGGCCTGCTTTGTCGACCCCGATGAGGTCTTTGCCCCAGCCCCACTGGAAGACGGCAACGATGAGGCCGTACGCCGCGCCAATGGAAAGGAGGTTCATGATGACCGCTTTGAGGGGAACCAAGAGGCTGCGGAAAACAGCCATTAATAAGAGGAATGACAAAATGAGAACTGCGCCAATGAGATAGGGCAAACGGCCACCGATGTAATCGGCAAAGTCAATACTGGCGGCAGTGAACCCGCCCACTTTTGCGGTGACTCCCGTTGCCGGAATCACTTCGTCGCGAAGAGTGTGCACGAGTTGGGTGGTTTCTTTTTCTTGCGGCGAACTCTTCGGATAGACCACCACCAAAGCGAGGGGTTGCCCATCGATTTCTGTTGATGGGCCAGCTGCGCTGAGCGGGCTTGGTGTTGCAAAGGCAACGTTGTCTGCTTGCGAGAGAGTGCCTGCAAATGCCATCAGTTTTTCTGGTGATGCTGCAGTGTCGCCTTGAACGGTGACGAATAGTGGTCCGTTCACACCAGGGCCAAACCCTTCGGCGAGAAGGTCGTATGCCTGACGTGCTGTTGTTTCTTCTGGTTGGTTACCCGTGTCGCCAAAGCCAAGACGAATACTGAAGAGAGGAACAGAGAGAAGAACTAAAACGCTTGATGAGGAAATGAGTGCGGTCCACGGGCGACGTTGTACAAAACGACTCCAACGGAACCAAAAGGTGAGTTCACGAGCTTTGGTAACGCGTACTGGAATGGGTTGACGAAGCGAACGAAAAACAAAACTCAGGGCTGTAATGGCAGCCGCACCAACGAGACCAAGGAGGAGAACGGGTAGCGAGTGGAAGATAATTGCACCGAGGGCGCAGAGCACAACCACCGTGAGTGCAGCAATAGCGGCACGTGTAGTGACATCGATGCGATGTTTCACCATGCCAAGTAGTGCGGGGAGCAAAGTAACCGATGCAAGCATCATTACGAGCACGCCAATAGCTGCACCTGTGGCAAGTCCACGCACAAATGACAACCCCATCATATATAAGCCAAGTAGCGAAATGATGACAGTGACACCAGCGAAAAGAACTGCGCGACCACTTGTATCAACTGCGTCGACCACAGCTTTTTCTACAGACATCCCTGCCTGTAAGCCTTCTCGGTATCGGGTAACGATGAACAGCGCATAGTCGATGCCTACGCCAAGACCCACCATTGCCACCATTGAAGTGGTGAAGTCGGGCATCAAAGTTGCATGACTCAAAATGGTGACGGTGCTGACAGCAATACCTAAACCAAGAAGTGCAGTGCCAATGGGCAAGCCCATAGCGAGTACCGAGCCAAAAGCAAGAACAAGAATCACAATGGCGGCAAGGATGCCAAGCGCTTCACTTTCTGGCACAGCGAACTTGACGAAAATTTCACCGCCGTATTCCACCTGAACTCCGCTGACTTTGGTGAGAGTGGCGTCACCAATTTCTTGAACCTCATCAGAGAAGGTGATTCCCTCTGCCTCACTTCTATTGCTGATATCTAAACGAGCAAAAGCAATTTTTCCCGACTGGCTGACCTGTTGTGGGTTGTCGTACGGGCTAATGGTGTCGACACCTTCGATGGCGCCTACTTGATTGAGAAAAGTTGCCATGGCATCTTTGAGGCCCGGTGCATTGAGGCCTTCTTCGCTTTTGAAGACCACTGTTGCCGAGAAGCCAGCTTTATTGGGGTTTGCTTTTTCAAGGAGTTCTTGAACTTCGCGCGATTCGCTACTTGGCAGCACAAAGTCGGTGCGGAAGTCACCCTTCATTGCGCCCGAAACTGCAGCAACGATGAAAAAGAGGGGAATCCAAATTCCGAAAACAACAATGCGGCGACGGCGCACGCAAAACCGGGCAAGTGAACTCAACATGAGGGGCCTTTCGAAGAAGAACTAGTCACAGGTTAGGGGATTAGCCATTAGCGTTTGCAGTAATGCACGAAGAAAACGCACATGCCTGGCGCGTGAAACGCCTCGACCGAGGGTGGAGCACACTTTTGGCGCACGATGGCAGCGAAATGCGCGTACGGAACATTGGGGCGGAAGTTGCGGTGGGCGACTATGTGACCATCGACACAAATGAAGAACGTGTGAGCGAAGTCTTAACGCGTAAGTCGGCCATCATTCGCCGAGCATCATTTGAAGGTGCACGCGCAACATCGCATGTTGTTGCCGCGAATCTCGACACCGTATTTTTGTTACACGCAGCACCATCGGGTGTGAACCCACGGCGGCTTGAGCGCGAGCTCATCTTGGCTTTCGATAGCGGGGCAACTCCTGTTGTTCTTCTCACAAAATCAGATGCAGTAGATGCAGAAACAATCGCCAATCTCACTGAAGTGGTGCGAGAGGTTGCTCCCGATGTCGATGTGCACGGGTTGAGTTCTCGCCAACAAGAAACGCTGGCAGTTCTTCATCAATACACAAGCAACAACGAAACCATTGTGCTTTTAGGTGCAAGTGGAGTAGGCAAGTCAACCTTGGTCAACGCACTTGTGGGCGCACGAGTGCAAAATGTGGGTGAAGTGCGTGAAGGCGACCAACGCGGACGGCATACCACCGTTGCTGCAGATCTTGTGGAAATACCAAGCGGTGGTTGGCTCATCGATACACCTGGTTTGCGTGCGCTGAGTTTGTGGACCAGTGGGCATGGCATTGAAAAAGCTTTTGCCGACGTGTTCGCGTTGTCGGAAAAATGTCGCTTTCGTGATTGCAAACACGAAGATGAACCAGAGTGTGCAGTTCAAAATGCAATTAGCACGAACACGCTTTCACCGTTACGCCTCAGCAGTATGAAACGACTCATTGCAGAAGAAGTTGCATTGGAAGAAGAGCAACGTGAACGCGAAAAAGCTAGTGACAGACGTGGTTTTCGCAAACCAAAAACTCCTTAAGTTGTTATTACCGCTCGTGTCGTTCACGACGTACTACCGTTAAGGAATGCCCCAAACCCTTGTTGTGTTAGCTGCTGGTATGGGTTCGCGTTATGGCGGCCTCAAGCAAATTGACCCCATGGGGCCATCGGGTGAAACCATTCTCGATTACTCGGTGTTTGATGCGTTGCGAGCAGGGTTTAGCAAAGTCGTTTTTATTATTCGCCCCGACTTCGAAGCCGACTTTCGTAACAATGTTTCGTCAAAGTTCGAGCATCTTGTCGATGTGGAATATGCATTTCAAACACTCGACAAATTGCCCAGCGGGTTTAGTGTTCCGGCTGGCCGAGAGAAACCATGGGGCACAACTCATGCCATTTTGTGCACAGCAGATGTGGTGAAAGAAAACTTCGCCGTAATTAATGCCGATGACTTTTACGGACAAGAGTCGTACGCAGTATTGAATGAAGAACTGTCTGGCGTCGACTCGCTTGCAAATACTTTTTCTATGGTGGGTTTCACCTTGCGCAACACGTTGTCAGACCATGGTTCGGTTGCACGAGGAGTATGCACAACCAATGAAAATGCATTACTCACTCATATTGACGAGATGACAAACCTGAGCCGCGAGGGGAGTGGTGCCCTGTACACGCGCGAAGATGGCAGCGTGGTCAATCTCACCGGCGATGAACCGGTGTCAATGAACATGTGGGGGTTCACCCCGCGGTTGTTCGACCACCTCGACCGAGTGTTCCAAGAGTTTTTACGCACGGCGGGAACTGAATTGAAAAGCGAGTGTTTCATTCCGCTGACGGTTGGCCAGCTCATCTCTGAGAAACACGTCACGTGCAAAGTGCTGCGGAGCAACTCCACATGGTTTGGCGTGACATATAAAGAGGACAAAGAGATCGTTCAGGGGTCAATTGCGGCTCTTGTTGAAAAAGGAAAATACCCAAAGAGCCTGTGGGCCTAGTTCTCCCTTCGTAGTCATCATTCGCTACGCAGTACGGTAGAGACATGGATTTTGCACTTACACCTCGTTGCTTGGAATATCGTGAAAAATTGCTCGCCTTTATGGACGAGATGATCTACCCCAATGAGGAACTGTACGAAGAGCAGTTACGTGAAGCGGGCAACCCACATGCACAGCCCCCCATCATGGAAGAACTCAAGAAGGAGGCTCGCAAGCGCGGGCTATGGAACCTTTTCCAACCACATAAAGAGTGGGGTCCTGGTTTAACAAACGCCGAGTATGCACCGCTTGCAGAAATTCTTGGCCGTTCAAGCATTGCTTCTGAATCGTGCAACTGCAATGCCCCCGACACCGGCAACATGGAAGTGCTCACGATGTTCGGAACTCCCGAACAACAAGACCTGTGGTTGCGCCCGTTGCTGGAAGGTGAAATTCGTTCTGCATTTGCCATGACCGAGCCAGCAGTTGCTTCCAGCGACGCCACCAATATTTCACTGAGCATCGAACGCGATGGCGACCACTATGTGTTGAATGGTCGTAAGTGGTGGACCTCAAATGCGTTTCACCCCAATACAAAAATTCTGATTGTGATGGGTAAGACCGACCCCAAGGCAGCGCCACACCAGCAGCAGAGCCAAATTTTGGTTCCCATCGATACCCCGGGCGTCACCTTGAAGCGCAACCTCACCGTGTTTGGTTACATCGACCAAGAAGGTCACGCCGAAACCATTTTCGACAACGTGCGTGTTCCTGTGAGCAACCTCATTGCCAACGAAGGCGACGGCTTCATGATTAGCCAAGCACGTCTCGGGCCTGGTCGTATCCACCACTGCATGCGCACCATTGGTGCAGCAGAACGGGCACTGGAAATGTTGTGTCAGCGCTCATTGAACCGCACCACATTTGGCAAGCGAGTAGCCGAGCGTTCCAACATTCAAGACTGGATTGCTGAAGCTCGTATTGATCTTGAGATGATTCGTCTCTTAACAATGAAAACAGCTTGGCTCATGGACACCGTGGGAAACAAGGGCGCACGTACAGAAATTGCGGCAATCAAAGTTGCAGCACCAGTAATGGCGCTCAAAATTATTGACCGCGCAATTCAAGTGCACGGCGCTGGCGGCATTAGCCAAGACTTCCCACTGGCTCGCATGTACGCACACATCCGTTCACTGCGCTTGGCCGATGGCCCAGACGAAGTGCACAAAATGACTATTGCGCGTGCAGAGCTACGTAAGTACGACCCATCATTTCGTACCGACGGTGTGAGCACCATTGCCCCAGGTGGTGGTCGGGGCTAGATCTAGCCCCACCATGGCACCTCCGGTACCCGAGGCGCCAACAAAAGTAGTTGCTCGGTGAATATCGGCAAACTGCTTCACAATGGCGAGTCCTAAACCAGAACCGGGCATGGCACGCGTTGCTGCTGCACGGTAAAAGCGATCAAAAACAAACTGGCGATCTTCAGGAGCAATGCCGGGCCCGGAGTCGTGCACTTCAATGCGCGTTCCTTTAATGAAGACATCAACTTTGCCGCCCGCTGGGCTGAACTTGATGGCGTTATCGATGAGATTCGAAATAGCCCTATCGAATTGTGCTGGTCGCAGCATTACTTGTGCTGGTGAAGCGGAGTGGAGTTCCACCACGCGACCTGAGCGTCGTTGAGCACGTTCCACAACTTCTTGTACAGTTTCACCGATGTCGACGAGAACAGGGTCTTCCGATGACCGTTGGTCTGAAGCAAGTGCAGAGAGTTCACTCGAGAGCGCGGTGAGCTCATCAATTTCAGCACGAATGTCGTGAATAATTGCCTCGCGAGTGTGCTGTGGCAAGTCGGGGCGTTCAAGTAATTCTGAGTTCGCACGCAAGCTAGTGAGAGGTGTGCGTAGCTCGTGACTTGCATCTTGCACCAGTTGCTTTTGTTGGGCTACTGAGTTGCCTAACGCTTGCAACATCGTGTTGAAACTAGAAACCAAGTCGGCAACTTCGCCACTGGCCTTAATATTGATGAGCTGCGAAGTGTCTTGCGTTGAAGCAATTTCTACTGCAGAGGCAGATAGTTGTTCAATAGGTTTACTTGTGCGGCGGGCAATGAACCAACCGGCAGCAGCCGCCATGACAATGCCACCGAAGCCAAACACGATGAGCCACGTACGCATTCCTGCGCGTGCATCTTCAATGTCAGTGATGTCGCGACCAAGTTGTAGCGCCCCGCCACTGGGTAATGAAACGGTGAGCACACGGTATGAACTACCTGCAACGGTGGTGTTATAGAGCAAGCTCAAACCGTCGGTCGTGCTTTGCGCTAGTACGAGTTCATCTGCCCGCACCGCTAATTCAGAGGGGCCGAGGCTTGCTAAAACGCTTCCGTTAATGCCTATGACCTGAGTAATGGCATCGAACTCGGGCTGTAAAAGTGTGGGGCCGAGGGGCGAAGACATGCGGCCAGGAAAACGTGGCTGATCAAAACTGCGGTTGATTTCGCGCACAATGGTGCTTGCACGTGCGGAGAGTGACGCATCAACCTGCGAACGCAGTTCATGGCTCGCAATGATGTAGGCACCAGCAGCGAGTGTGCCAACGGCAATGAAAGCAATGCCACCGGTGGCAATAGCGAGACGTGAACGCAAACTCATTATGAAGCCTTCACCGTGTAGCCAACTCCACGAATGGTGTACACCACTCGCGACTCGCCACCTTCCTCAGTTTTGCGGCGCAGGTATCCGATATAAACATCGAGCGACTTTGAACCGGTTTCAAAATCAAAACCCCAAATTTCTTCGTATAACTGTTCGCGTGTAACAACAAGACCGGTGCGCAACATGAGTGCTTCTAAAAGGTCGAATTCTGTTTTCGTTAAACTGAGTGGCCGATCACCGCGCAATACCTCGCGCCGTGCAGTATCGAGTGAAAGGTCGCCAACACGCAGCACAGTATTTGCGCCTGCTGGTTCACGGCGTCGCAGAAGCGCACGTACGCGCGCAAGTAGTTCATCAATAGAGAATGGCTTCACCAAATAGTCATCGGCACCAGCATCGAGCCCGGCGACGCGGTCGTTTACTTCGTGCTTGGCAGTGAGAAGCAAAATAGGAACACGAATACCTCGAGTGCGCACTTCACGACACACGGTCATGCCATCGGCAAAAGGCATCATGACATCCATGACAACAACATCGGGTGGAGTTTTCGTAATGAAGGCAAGTGCCGCAGCACCATCGTTCACCATGCTGACGCGATAGCCCTCTAATTCGAGAACCCGTTGAACGGCAGAACGCACTGCTGGGTCATCTTCGGCGATCAGCACATGTGACGGAACCTGATTCATTCCAGATTTTTGCGGTGAAGCCATAGTGATTACGGTACTCAGCCTTGCGCGACCCCGCGTACCACCGAGGGTGCATTCTTTATCAATATTTACTATTGGCGTCGTCGACCACGTCTACTGCGCGGTCGAAGCCGGTTGTGGCCAACCGTGAACGTATTGCCACTTGTGAGCAGGCCACAACACATGACACTTGGCTTGTGCGTAATTTGCCGGCAAAGCCCATGAGAATTCCGATCCCTGCATCATCGAGCAACGTGAGATCGTTGAGGTTGATCACTACGGGCATATTGGGGTGTTCTTGTGTTGCCTTATTGAGCGTGTCGCTGAGGTGAGGCAATGTCGATACAGAGGCTTCGCCGCTGAGGCGAAGAACAACCACGCCCTCGTTGAGGAGAATCTCACCACGCAATTGCATGATGAGACAATATCGGCATTTCGTTATGGCTCGGTGAGCATGGCGACATGTGCCCGCAATGTGAGAGAAGGAATAAAGGGTCCGAGTAACGGTAGCGAGGTGTTTTCTTTGTATGTCATCGAAACTTGGGTGATGCCATCGGAGTTGGTGGCAACAATCGCTGTTGGAGCAAAGCCACTCTCTACGGCGATTTCTTGCGCAGCCAATTGGGGGTCGATAGACACCGAGGCGTAGCGAGCAGCGTTACGTGTTACTTCCCATAGTGCAAGTTGTTGTCGAGCAACGATAGCGAATTGCGCAATCAGCATGACAAATACAACAAGCAGAGGGAGGGCCAGCGCAAACTCAATGGTTGCCTGACCCTCTTCATTTTTACTAGCCAACTTCGACGCTGGCTTTATCGACCACTTTGTTGAAAACATTGTCGAACAGTTCGCCAATACGACCCGCACCGCCACCGGCTGTTGCCCAAGTAATGACAAGCACGGCGATGACCGCAGCAGCGAGAAGAATAAGCGCATACTCGGTGGTTGCCTGGCCATCGTCGTCGTGCTGTTGGCCAAAGAAGTGCTGAACGAAACGCTGAATGCAGAAGTTGCTGTAAAAAATCATGATGCCTCCGAGATGTGAATCAGCTCAATGTGAGCGAGGAAAGTGCCCCAACAAGAATGGGCACGATGGTGAGAGTGACAAATGAAGGCAGGACGCACACCACAAGAGGAAAAGACAAGCGAATGGGAAGTTTCGCTGCATCCTCTTGGGCGATGCGCCTGCGCTCACTGTGCGCTTCGTGTGAAAGTCGTTCGAGTAATGGTGCAAGAGGGAGACCATCACGTTCCGAAGCAGCAAGTGCATTAACAACGCCCGTCGCCCCAGTGCCGAAATAGTTTATGAGTAGCGGCAAAGCATCAACAAAACGGGTGTGTGTTTCACTGGTGGCGAGTATTTCAGTTGCCGCAGTCCTGACGATTGGTTGAGACCACTGTGACATTGCGTGAAAACTTCGCTGCGTACTATTTCCGCTCTTCAGGAGCACAACAAGTAAGTCAATGAAGTCGATAAAGGCAGAAGTGGCGGCATCAATTTTTCGATGAGCCAACTTCTTCATCCACCAGCGACCAACAAAATTAAGTACTGCACCAACTCCACAGCAGAGGAAACCAACAGGTGTAGTAAACAGAACATTTCGCACGTTGGCGTTAGTGGCAACCATCATTGAACCGAAGGCAAGTGGCAGCCATGACAAGATGCGTGCGGAAAACAATGCTTGTGCCGACTGGAGTCGACGTTCTTCGCTGACGGAGTGGCGTTCACGTAGTACCCAACTTGCGCGTTCAAGTGCATACCGCGTGCCGACGCCTCCTGCACTTGCAGCAACGATGGCTTGAAGTCCAAAGACCACATCGTCCGGGACATCAGATACAGAAGATGACATGAGCACTTCTTCTAGGGGTGCACCAATACGGCAATGTAAAGCCAAATTTTGGAAATGCACTTGCATGTGTGCTGGAAGAACAGGCAGTGCATCATTCACTGCGGCGCGCAGTGAGTGCCCAGTGTGAATGGATCTTTCAATTGCATCGAGAAAATCAGCAGTGCAAAGTGCTACCGAAAAGTGTTGTTTCCTGGAGCGCGGTTTCTTTGCCATGCGAGATGGAAATGAAGCGGAGGCTTGCTGTTTCTGCACAGGGACAAGTACATGAACAATGCGCAGTCGTGTCCAGTGTTTGGTGGCAGTACTCTCAAAAGCTAAGTAAAAAGATGCAAAGTAGAGCACATACGCAAGAGCATGCATTACATCACCAGTGCGAGTTCACCGTTGCTCGGATGCAAACTGTGTGCAAGAACACTGGTGCTATAGGTTCCGTGTGTAGTGAGGTTGTCGCCAATTTCCACAATTTGGGCAACTCTGCGGCTTCCTTGTGGGCATCGTTCAACAAAGACAACGATGTCAATTGCTGAGGAAATATATGAACGCACGGCTGAGAGCGGCCAGTTCGGTGTTGCTTGTAACACCATGCTTTCAATACGGTGCAATGCGTCGTGAGCGCTGTTTGCGTGGCAGGTAGACATTGAACCTGCATGACCCGTATTCATTGCTTGCAGCATGTCGAAAGCTTCGGGGCCGCGTACCTCACCGACGATGAGGCGATCGGGCCGTAAGCGCAAAGCGTGACGTACCAAATGCGAAAGTGATATTTCAGAAATACCTTCCGCCGAAGAAGGTCGTGATTCGAGATACACCACATGAGGGTGAGTTACTGCAAGTTCATTCGTGTCTTCTAAAACAACAAGGCGTTCATTGGCCAGAGCTTCACCTGCAAGTGCGCTCAGCAGTGTTGTTTTACCGGTAGAAGTAGCACCAGCCACAACAATGTTGCGCCGTTGGTGCACAACGGAATGCAAAAGGTCAGCAACGCGGCCACCAGCAAATGAGGAAATGCCAAGGGCACGAGAAGAAAACCGACGAATGGTGAGACATAGCCCATATGGGCTGACAGGGGGAATAGCGGCACAGAGTCGTGACCCGTCACTGAGGCGAGCATCGACAACCGGAGAAGAAAGGTCGATACGTCGGCCAATGGGAGCAAGTAAACGCTCAAGAAGTGCCGCTGCCTCACCTGGGGCGAGTGAGCCCGCTCGTTCTAGACCTGAGGTACGTTCGGCCCACACCTCGGTGTTGTTATTGACAATGATCTCTTTGACGTCGGGGTCATTGACAAGGTCTTGTAAACCAGCAAAGTGGGGCTGTCCAAAATGGGTGCGCTGTTGCATTAGAGAAATGGCTTTTTCGGAATGGGGATTGACAGCACTTCAACCAATGCACGCAAGCCTTCATTGAGTGCGGCCGGAATACGGCTACTCAAGAGACCAGCGTCAACCGCACGCGAAACACTGGGGTCAACTTTGATGGTGGAAACAATGGGAGTTTTCAACACCGTGGAAATATCGGTTGGAGTGAGAGCCCTGCCAGCCTCTTCGAGCACAATGATGCCGTCGCTACGCAAGTACCCATGGCTCATTTTGTTACTTGCCTTGCGCAGCGCCAAGTAGCACGGACGCAGCACGAGAAATGTGCGATTGGCAATGCGCTCGAAGCTCTCATTGAGTTCACCTGTTCCTACGTCAATGACCACCGGCGCGTCGTATGCAAGAAGTTGGTTGGCAACTTCTTTCCAGTTGTGTTCAACGGGAGTGCGTAACTCACGTGGTGCAAAGGAAAGTAATTTGAGTGAAGCATTGACATCGACGGGTTTCGTATCGGGTGGGTCGGGAATGCCGAGTGCCGGAGCAAGTTCGCCGGCAAGGTCAACGATGTATCCACCGCCTCGGTGTTGGGCAGCGAGCATCATTGCGAGTGCGGCACTGGTAATGGTGGTTCCACTGCCACCTTTGGGGGATCTACACACCACAATCATGGGTGCTCCTTTCACATGTCTTGGCCTCGAAATGGTGAGGTACTTCAATGTGTGATTTCAGGCGCACTTCGTGGCAACTACTTTTCAGAAAGTCTCATTCAGTTGTAATACCCGATACTCTTTTCTCATGGAGGTGTCTGTGCGCCTGGTGGGCTCCGCCGCCTTCAAAGCGGTTGAGACGAGTGAACCTCGTCTGGCGGGTTCGATTCCCGTCCACCTCCGCCACTCGTGGAAGTTATTCCTGCTTGCGCTCTTGGGGTTCTGGTTGTTGAGCCCGACAAGCAGCGCGCATGCCGACCCTGCACAACCGGGGAATACGCGCAGTGTTGTTACCGAAATATCGCCAACGACAAGTGCAATTGAAGTTTCCATTGTTGGCGTTGACGCTTTTGTAAAAATGAAAGTACAGCTAGGGCATAGTGCTGAAGTCATTGGTTACGACGAAGAGCCTTATTTACGTATTGATGAAAAGGGCCGCGTGTTTGAAAACTCATGGTCTCCTACCACGGTCATTAATCAGACTCGATATGGAACAGGCAGCACTATTCCCACGAATTATGTGAGTACCGATGCGCCAACCTGGCGACAAATAGCAAGCAATGGCGAGGCAATATGGCACGACCATCGCGTGCATTGGATGAGCCCGTTAAAGCCAGCAGTTGTGAACGACGACGGGTTAGTGCAAGATTGGCAAATCGACATGACAGTTGATGGCGCAGTCACTGCAGTACTAGGGAATTTATATGTGGAAGATGCGCCAGGCTCATGGTGGTGGCTACTTGTTATTCCTGCTGGGGCCAGTGTGTTCTTGATGAAAAAGCGATTGCATCACGTTGCTCTTGCAGGAGTGAGCGCTGCATTGGTGGTTCTCGGAGTTGTGCAGTATTTCTCACTGCCAAGCCCTGCCCGCGATACTCCGTCGCTCATTGCACTCGGAGGTGTTGCGTTATTGCTCGTGTTGGTAGCAATAACAGTGCGCAGCGAAGAATTTGTTGCAGCATTCTCTACTGCAGCGGGTGTTGCAATTGTTGTTGCTATCGCTTTGCACCGCAACCAGATGAATCATCGCTTTGTACCAGGCATGGGTGATGCGTGGTCTGTACGAGTCATTCTTCCTATTGCCCTGGGTTGTGCATCAATTGCAATTTGGCATGGGCTCAATGCATTGTTGCGTGTACCGCAACCTTTGGCAGATGAAAGCTAAGGAAGCTTAAACAGCAAGTAGGTCGCGTGCGCCGGTGTCGCTTGACGGGTGGCGCAACTTGCTCATGGCACGAGCTTCAATTTGGCGAATGCGCTCACGTGTGAGGTTGAAGTGGTCGCCCACTTCTTCCAACGTGCGTGGTTCGCCACGGTCGAGACCAAAGCGCAATTTCAAGATTTCGCGTTCGCGCTCGTCGAGCGGAGCAAGGAGTCGCTGAATTTCTTCTGGCAACAATGCAGTGGCAGCAACTTCAAAGGGCGACTCTGCGGAGCGGTCTTCCACCACGTCGCCAAGTTCAGCATCGCCATCTTCACGCAATGGCTCAGACAGCGAAAGAGGTTCAGCAGCAAAGCGCAATGCCTCGGTCACTTTGTCTTCTGGCATTTCCACTTCTTTAGAAAGTTCAGCCAAAGTTGCAGGGCGACCATATTTCAATTCGAGTCGTGAGCGAGCCTTTTGCAAACGTGCAAGGGTGTCGCCAGCGTGAACTGGAAGGCGAATGGTGCGCCCAGTGTTGGCAATACCGCGAGTGATGGCCTGACGGATCCACCATGTTGCGTACGTAGAGAATTTAAAACCTTTGCGCCAGTCGAATTTTTCCACGGCGTGCATGAGGCCGAGGTTGCCCTCTTGAATGAGGTCGAGGAGTGGCAAGCCAGATGCTTGGTACTTCTTGGCAATAGACACCACGAGACGCAGGTTGGATTGCACAAAGGCGCGCTCGGCGGTTTCGCCTTCTTTAGCGGCGCGCTTTAATTCGCGCTTCTTAGTAGGCGAGAGAGTTTTTTCTGTTTCGGCAAGTTCAACTTGCGCTTCTTTGCCAGCTTCGATGGCTTTGGCTAAACGAACTTCGTCGTCTTTCGTGAGCAGGGCATATTGGCCAATGTCGGTGAGGTATAGCCGAACAAGGTCTTCCTCATCGCGGTCGACACGGTCCTTAGCCATGAATGCTCCCTCTCAGCCCAATATTCCCCAGCGGGGAACCCGCCTTACGATACCGACGCCATGTGGCGTGGCAACCATGATTGAGCCGATTTCTGTAACGTAGGAGATATGGCGAATCCACTCTTGAACGAGAAGTCAATGAAGCAGGCAGTGCAGCGCGGCTGGGCAGCCTCAGAAGCCGATGCCGGTACGGCGAAAAGCCCAAAAACCGAGACAATTGCACCACTTTCCGATGGTCCGGTGAGCCCGTGGGGAGGAACCCGCGCAGCGGGCGACACTATGACCGCGAGCGGTGCAGCAACAGCTACCTTGACGCTTTTGGCACTGTTGGTGGGCGCTGCAACATTTGGTTGGAGCCTCGTGAGCGAACCCGCTGCCGGCCAAGTGCAGTTTCCGGCCTGGATTCTTGCGGGCGTGCTCGTGGGCTTGGTATGTGCCATTGGTGCAAGTTTTCGTCCGCAGTACGCACGAATACTCGGCCCTATTTATGCCATTGCCGAAGGTGTTGTTGTGGGCGCCGTTTCACGTGCTTACAGCATTGAATACAGCGGCATTGTTTTGCAAGCAGTTGGAGCAACGCTCGGAGTTTTTGTGGCGATGTTGGTGATGTACCGCACGGGCATCATTCGCGTGAACGATAAATTTCGTCGCGTAGTAATGAGCGCCATGGTGGGCTTGCTCATTTTTTACGGTGTGTCATTTCTCTTCAACCTGCTTGGCGCAAACATTACGTTTTTTAATGACGCCAGCTTGCTAGGAATTGGCTTCAGTATTTTCGTTGCTGGTCTTGCTGCAGCAAACTTGGCACTCGATTTCGACTTCATTGAGCGCGGTGAAAAAGAAGGACTACCCAAACAAATGGAGTGGTTTGCAGCACTTGGTGTGGTCATCACACTCGTGTGGCTGTATCTCGAAATTTTGCGCTTGCTAGCGAAGCTGCGCGAAAACTAAAGCGAGGAAATACTGCGCGCAGTAGGTTGCGCAGCAAGAAGTGCGCTGGGCAGCTCTTGGCCGGTTGTTTCGCAGGTCCAATATGTGCCGGCCTCGAGGCGGGCAAGTGCTGTTTCGACGTCGGCAAGATCTTTCTCAATGGTGTCGAGGTCGACAGCGTCGGGGTTGATTTCTGGGGCTGACGATGCAAACTCATTTTCCATAGGGCAGAGGTTAGTACTTCTCTTGCCGTGGCAGATAGTGTTGCTTTCTATGTCAAGTGCACCAGCTTTCCCACCTTTCGACGGATCCGCCCCACAGCAACAAAAGTTTGCGGCTTACCCTGAAATGGGTATCGACCCAGCCAAGCGTTACACCGCAACGATGGAAACTTCAATGGGAACCATGGTCATTGCTCTCGACCCCATCAAGGCTCCAAAAACGGTGAACAGTTTCGTGTTCCTCGCCTTGAATCATTATTTCGACGGCATCATTTTTCACCGCATCATTAATGGTTTTGTTTGCCAAGGTGGCGACCCCACAGGCACAGGTACGGGTGGCCCGGGTTACCGCTTCGAAGATGAGCTTCCATCCGCTGGTCAGTATCAAGTGGGTTCATTCGCAATGGCCAATGCTGGGCCAAACACCAACGGCTCACAGTTCTTCATCATCTCAGGCCCCGATGGCTGCCGCTTGCCGCCTGCATATGCATTGTTCGGTCAAGTTGTGAAAGGTCTCGAAGTTGTCGACGCAATGCAAAAAGTTGCAACAGGTTCTGGCGATCGTCCAAAAACCGACGTGGTTATCAACTCGGTCACCATTACCGTCGCCGACTAATTCGTGGCACCGCTCGTTGCAGTTGCGGGTCGCACAGCAAGTGCGGGGAAAGTTTCTCGCGATGCTGCAACCTTTGCTGGGCAACGTTATTTAGATGCACTTCTTCGTGCGGGTGGTGAACCGTGTGTTGTAACGCCACGTGAGTTAACTGCTGATTCTGCACAAGAAATAATGAGCGCCTGCGATGCGTTGTTGCTCACGGGCGGCCCCGACGTAGACCCAGCGTTATATAGCCACGAGCCTCACCCGCGTACGTACGGTGTCAATGCTCTACAAGATCACTTTGAAATGGCGTTACTGCATGCAGCGATGTTGCTGAATAAACCAGTTCTCGCGGTTTGTAGAGGAATTCAATTGGTCAACGTGGCACTTGGTGGAACCTTGCACCAGCACATTGATGACGACACCACAGTTGCGCACAAGCCAGTGAACTTTCCCGACGGTGAAGAGTTTGCCATTCATTCCGTGCGCATTGCTGAAGGTTCTCAAGTGCATCGTGTTGTTGGTGCTACTGATATTGACGTTGCATCATTCCATCACCAAGCAATTGATGAACTTGGCGCAGGGCTCACTGCAGTTGCGTGGTCGAGCGATGGATTCATTGAGGCTGTAGAACACAACACAAGTTGGTTACTTGCAGTGCAATGGCATCCGGAAGATACGGCCGCGCATGACCCTTATGCACAGGCTCTTTATGATGCAGTAGTGGGTGCAGTTAAGTCGCCATCAATTGCCCAGCGAAATGTACGTGTAATTACATCGCCTAAGGGCTGAGCTACAACGTATTCAGTGAGCGGAAGATACGGCAGTCGCAGTGGAAAGCGCGACCATGCAGGAAGAAGCGACACTGCTGCAGCAGCGATGAGTGAATATGCAGCACGTGCAGGGAATTCCAGTGGTGGTTGAATAATGAGGTATCGCGCTGCATCACGTGCTTCTTTTGTTGATTTCAATTCACTGCGGAATTCGGCAAGTTGTTTGCGCAGTTCACGTTCGGTGGTGGGCGGGTTCGGTACACCGAGTGCGCTGGCAATGACCGACACATCAGCCACGTATCCATCACGATCTTTTTGGTCGAGAGGGGTGGCGCCGTAGCGCTGGTAGGCGCTCAAAAAACTGTCGACTTCAGCAACATGCACCCACAACAAAAGGTGCGGGTCATTTGCCGAGTAGGGCCTGCCATCGGGGGCAACGCCGGTCACGCGCTCGTGAACCGCAAGCACGCGATTCACCGCAGCTTGCGCCACGTCGGCTGTGCCAAAACTGGTAGATGCCAAAAAGTCGGCAGTGCGCTGCAAGCGGCCCCAGGGGTCGGCCTTGTAGTCGGAGTGAATAGCAACACCAGCCATGGCAAGTGGGTGCAGCGACTGGAAGAGGAGTGCCCGTAATCCGCCAATAAACATCGAGGCGTCACCATGAACGCGGTAAATGGGTCGGTCGGGAGTAAACCAGCGCGGGCCGGGGGCCGACATGAGGTCTTGAGCCTTGGTGGCACTATCGGGGCCCACCACGCGTTCACGAATATTGTTCGCGATGAGTTGGCGTACCGATTCAATGCATTCGGTGAGCTCAATGGATGCCATGGGCTTATCTTGACAGCGTACGCTTCACTTATGTCGTCTCCAGGTGAAGAAAACATACCCCAGTCGGAAAAAAATCGAGTCGGGTCCACACGGTGGCTCATACGAGCAGCCTTCATTTTTTGGGGTGGGTTCTTAGTAATGGTGGCAACACGCCATTCCATTAACCGTCTGACGAACCTCTTCATTTTATTACTGGTATCACTCTTTCTCGCCTTTGCTATTGAGCCAGGTGTCAACAAATTAGAAGCACGTGGCTGGAAACGTGGTCGGGCAACAATCAGTATTGTGCTGAGCGTTGTTGTTATCGCAGTCGCATTTTTGGCACTGTTCGGCACACTTGTCGCAAGCCAGATGGCAGACCTCTTGCAAAACAGTGAGAAATATGTGAATGAGTCGGTGTCTTTTATTAATGACACGTTCAATGCAAACATTGATCCACAAGAAGTGAACGACAAAATTTCAGACCCCAATGGGCCAGTGCAGAAATTTATTAACTCACAGCAAGACAAAGTAGTCACATTGTCGGTGAAGGCACTGGGTGCTTTGTTGCAAGCATTCTCAGTTTTGCTCTTCACCTATTACATCGTTGCTGATGGTCCAAAACTGCGGCGAGCTTTATGTTCGCGATTAGCCCCCGACAGACAACGCCGAGCGCTTGCAGGTTGGGAAATTGCTGTCAGCAAAACAGGTGGCTATTTGTATTCGCGGGCTCTGCTCGCATTGCTGTCGAGCTTCTTTCACTGGATTGCGTTCCAGGCAATCGGTACACCAGCACCTATTGCAATGGCGCTGTGGGTGGGTGTGGTGTCACAGTTCTTGCCCGTCGTAGGAACCTATGTTGCAGGAGTACTTCCTCTTGTTTTGAGTTTTGTGAATCACCCAGCCTCTGCACTATTTGTTGTTGGGTTCATCGTGATTTATCAGCAAGTAGAGAACTATCTCTTTTCACCACGCATCACCGCTCGCACCATGGAGTTGCACCCAGCGCTGGCATTCGGTGCGGCAATAGCTGGCGCAGCAGTTCTGGGGCCAGTAGGAGCGGTACTTGCATTGCCAGGGGCTGCAATGATTCAGGCAATTTCTAGTGAGTGGGGAATACGCCACGATGTAATTGAAAGCCCGCTCACGTATGTTGTGCCAGCCAAAGAACGCGTGCGTCGCGCGAAGAAGAATCGCAATTAAGTAATGCCCATACCCTTTGTGCCGGCTCTTGAGAATGTTCAATACGGTTCATGTGAGCAGGTGTCGCCTCTCATTCGGCGTGTCATAGCCAATAACCCTTCAAAATTCACATATCGCGGTACGGGTACGTACATCGTTGGCAATGGCGATGTTGTCGTTATTGATCCGGGCCCCATTCTTGAGTCTCATCGAACGGCTTTAGAAAACGCTCTGGAAGGTGAACGTGTGGTGGGCATTGTGGCCACACATTGCCATGGCGATCATTCGCCGCTCGCGCAGTGGATGAAAGAAACTTACGGTGCTCCAACGTATGCATTTGGCCCTCACCCTTACTATGAAGTGGTTGCCGATGATGAAGACGCCGAAGATGAAAAAGATGATGTTGATGCATCGGGTACAGAATCCGATGTGCGTGAACACGTAGACACCGCATTTGTTCCCGATGTAGCAGTGAAAGACGGCGAGAAGTTTCTTACGGTGGGCAATTGGTCGCTCACGGGTGTGCACACTCCTGGTCATACTTCAAATCATTTGTGCGTCGCTCTCGATGCTGAAGAGGCGCTCTTTACGGGCGATCACATTATGGGGTGGAGCACAACTGTGGTGACCCCACCCGATGGAAACATGCGTGACTATTTTGCGTCAGTGCGCAAATTGCAATTACGCAACGACAAAGTGTTGTGGCCAACACATGGAAATCCCATTACCAAACCGCAACCCTTTTTGCAGGCTTATTTGGAGCATCGCGAAGAGCGCGAAGCACAAGTACTCGCACAAGTACGCGCGGGTGTAAGCACCGTTAAGAAAATGGTGGAAGTGCTTTATGCCGATGTCCACAAGCAACTACATAAGGCTGCGGGCCGAAGTGTTTATGCGCATCTCATAAAGTTGAGTGAAGACGGTCTTGTTGTAGTTGCAAATGGTGAAGCACCAATGAAGAAAAGTGTCTACCTGCCGAAGTAGTTCCAAGTTTCGGCACTCAAGCATTGCTACTGTGAATCTGTGAAGATGCAGACACTCGTAAAATGGTTGGCCCCAGTTGGCGCCGTCATTATTTTTGGAGGGGTCGTCGCTGTTGCTGCTTCTGGCGAATCTTCTAACACTGCAGCTGCTACGTCAACTACATCAACAACCTTTGCTTCGACCACAACAACGGTTCCGGTCACCACCATTCCCGAAACCACCACGACAACGACGACAACTACCCCTGGGCCAACCACCACCACAGTGGTGGTCTATTCACGTGAGAACCCTCGCCCCGTTCCCGAAAAGTCAGGCACGGGCCGGCGCATTGTTTACGCAAACATGGACAACTGGGTATGGATCATTGAAGAAGACGGCACCGTTGCCTTGTCGGTTCCTGTCTCGGGGCGACAATTTGTGCCAAAGCCAAAAACTTACAAAGTATTTAGTAAGAGCGAATTTTCGCAGAGCATCTTTTTCCCAGAAATTAAAATGAAGTGGTCAACTCGTTTCGCCATTAGCCCCAATGGAAAAAACACCATTGCATTCCATGAAATTCCTACTTGTGCGTGGACCGGCGGCCACTGCAATGTAAAGGGTCTGATGCAAACAGAAGAACAACTTGGCACGTTCCAAAGCGGCGGGTGTATTCGTATGGCATCTCGCGATGCAGAGTTTCTCTACAACTGGGTAGAAATGGGAACCAAAGTAGTAGTGCTCGCCTAGCGCGAGTTACTGACAACTCTCCAGAATATGAGCGAAGAGCGCTGTGAGCGTTGCATCATCGCCCGACTGTGTTGCATTCAAGGTTTCATGAATATTTGGCAGCAATACTTCGTCGCCCACGACCACGGCTTGAATTGCAGTAAAGCCAAGGCGGAGGTACTCCACAGCATTTTTCCCACCGCGTGGCGAAGGCGCTGAGCCAATAATGAAAACTTTCTTTCCTAAAAATACATGTGCACCGTACGGGCGGCTCATCCAGTCGAACCAGTTCTTCAGCGGGCCTGGGATGCCGTAGTTGTATTCAGGTGTGGCCACAACAACAAAGTCACTCGCCGCAATTTCTGCGCGAGCTGTAGCGACTGCTGCTGGTGGCGTGTCGGTGTCGAGGTCTTGGTTATAGAGAGGCAACTGACCAACAGCATTGGTGCGCACCACGTCGCCCTTGCCGCTGGCGAACTGTGCAAAGTGCTCAAGGATGGCTGTATTGAAGCTTCCTGCGCGCAAAGAGCCTGAAACGGTGAGGAATGTGGGCAAAGACATGCCAATACGATACGGGTGGAACAGCGGGGCTACCTTTTTATGGGGGTATCACATATGAACTTGGCAAAAATTGGTGAGTATTGGGCGCGTTGGCGGCCAAATGACATTGCAATCAAGTTTGGCGGCGTTGCTACTTCATGGCGCGAACTTGATACACACACAAATGAATTAGCGGCGGGCCTTGTTGAACGCGGCATTGGCCGTGGCGACCGCATGGGGTTGTTGCTCACAAACTGCTTGGAATGGATTGAGCTCAGTGTTGCCGCTTGGAAAATTGGCGCTGTCATTGTTCCTATTAATACGCGCTTCACGGCATCAGAAGTTGCCTACGTCGTTTCCGACGCTGGTTGCAAGTTGCTTTTCACTAATGAAGCATTAGCGCCTGCCACAACGGAAGTCTTTGGCTCATGCCCTGTGATTCGCGTGGAAGATCTAGGGCAGTTATTTGTGAGCGGCGCAAGTGTGGGCATTGCCGACACACTCGATACCGAACCATCTTTTATTTGCTACACCAGTGGCACCACCGGCGACCCGAAAGGTGCAGTGCTCACGCATGGGTCGTTCAACGCGGCATCGCAGAGTTGGGCACAAGCACTTGAACTCACGCCGAAAGACAAACTCATTTTGCCATTCCCACTCGCATTCACTGGTGGGTTAGCACTGTGCATGTTTACCTATTGGTCGGGTGGCACTTTGTTGCTCGAGCCAATGGTTGACACCGATCGCATTTTTGACCTCTTTGAACAAGAAGGTGCAACGGCACTCATGGCGGTTCCTGTCATTCACCAACAAGTGGTTGATCACCCTCGCTTTGCTACAGCAGATCTTTCCTCGTGGCGCATTGCATGTTCAGGTGGTGCGCCAGTGCCACCAACATTGTTGAAAGCAGTACAAGCACGGGGCATTCCCATGCTGCAAATGTTTAGCCTCACGGAATCATCAGCTGCCGGCACGGTGTTGCCAAACGCCGATGCATTGCGCAAAGTGGGCTCTGCAGGTATTCCCATTATTCATGGCGGTCTAAAAATTGCCGACGATGACGACAACGAAGTTCCTGTTGGAGAAGTGGGCGAAATTCTTTTGTCGGGCCCACACGTGATGGCGGGTTACTGGAATAACCCCGAGGCATCTATTGCTGCACTGCGTGGCGGGTGGCTGCACACCGGCGACCTTGGTCGTGTTGACGAAGAGGGTTACCTCTACGTAGTCGACCGCAAGAAAGACATGCTCATCTCTGGCGGGCTCAATGTGTACCCAGCAGAAATTGAACGCGTGCTTGCAGGTATGCCGGGAATTATTGAAGTTGCAGTTATTGGTGTGCCGCATGAAAAGTGGGGCGAAGCACCTGCAGTAGTGGTGTTCACTGGTGGCGCAGAAGTGAAAGCTGAAGATGTTCTTGCACGTTGCAAAGCACAACTCGCCGACTTCAAATTGCCACGCTATTTCCATGTGAGCCCAACTCCGTTGCCACGTAACATGTCGGGAAAAATTCTCAAGCGCGAATTAAAAATTGAACTTGCTCATCTCCCTCAAACCAGTCAGGCCATTCGTTAATGACTAAAACAAAAATCGGCATCACCATGATGGTTGCCGACTTCGCAATGGAACCAAGTGAACTAGCACGTGAAATTGAAGCACGTGGCTTTGAAAGCTTTTGGGTGCCAGAACACAGCAACATTCCCGTGAGCCGTGAAACACCATGGCCAGGAAGCCTCACCGGTGAACCATTGCCAGAAGAGTATTCACACCTGCACGATGCATTTGTTGTGCTTGCAATGGCTGCAGCAGTGACCACAAAACTTCGCCTCGGCGCAAGTGTGTTGTTGCCCGCTCAGCGTGATGCCATCTGGACATCAAAGCAAATTTCGTCTTTAGATTTTCTCAGCAAGGGCCGCTTGGAAATTGGCGTTGGTGTGGGCTGGAACCGTGAAGAACTTGCCAGCCATGGCACAGCATTTCCCGACCGTTGGCAACGCACTCGCGAAACCGTGGAAGCCATGCGCGAACTCTGGGCCAATGAGGTTGGTAGTTATTCAGGAAAATTTGTGAATATTGCACCTACTTGGCAATGGCCAAAGCCTGCACAGCCTTCTGGCCCGCCCATTCACTTAGGTGGTGGCACGGGGCCTCGTCTTCTCGGGGAAGTGGCACAGTGGGCCGACGGGTGGCTGCCTATTTCCGCGCGACCTTCGTTAGCAAGTCGATTGGTGTTGTTGCGCGAAGCATGTGAACGTGCGGGTCGCGACTACAACAGAATGAAAATCAGTGTGTTCGGTGCAAACACTACAGCAGATGGCTTATCGAATTTGTTCGAAGAGGGTATTACACGTGCTGTGCTCACATTGCCACCAGCAAAACGCGATGTTATTTTGCCATTGCTCGATGAATGGGCTGCAACGAAAGATCAAGTGCTCGCGCGAGTGGGCTAAATCTTTTTTTGTTTTCTTATTGATTGAAAGGTCAAAAAGGAAATGAAGGACTGAAGACGAGTGCGTGAGCATTGTGCTTCTGCAGGAAAAGAGTCCAAGCTTGTCCATTCGTAGTCGTTTGTCGCAAGGTCATCGGCCAGTTGGTCAACTTCCTGTGCCGACATCGTTTTGCCACTTTCCAAAGTGATATCACCGTGAATGATTTTCATTGCAATATCTTTATCAGGCAAACGAAGATGCGCAAGCAGTATTTGGGCTATTGGTGCCAGTTAGGCGAGAACTGAAGCAAACTTCCACAAGTGCTTTGCGCGCTCGGTGGCATCGGTAAAGCCATCACGCAGTGCACGTGAGCGCACTTCAAAAGAAATGGGCACATCGGGGACTATTTGTAATAGTTCTGCAATGGGCAGCGCACCTTCACCTGGGCAACTGCGGCCATTAATTGCTTCATCGAGTAGTTCTTCAAACTTTGTTGGCAGTTGTGCTGGTGCATCAGCAATTTGGATGTAGGGGAACAATGATTTGTCGTAAGTGGCAACGTCACTTGGTGTTGACCCTGAACGTGACAAGTGCAAGTTATCGATGAGCACTCCACTGTTTGGCCTATTTGCTTGGCACACAATGTCGGCAGCCATGGGCAGTGTGTTGAGAGGGAAGATGGGAAGGAACTCGCACACAATGGTGATGCCATGTGGTGCAGCGAAATCACAAGCTTGTGCGTAGCGATCGATGTTTGCTTGCAAGTCTTTTTTGCGGCTGGTGAACAAAATGAAACGGGCACCCACTTCGGCAGCTGCTTCAATGAGTTGCTCCGCATAGTCGTCGGCGCCATCGGCAGGAATAATGGGCTCCATGTCGAGCGCAATAACACCTGTGTCGTCAAGACGCTTTTTTACTTCTTTCGTCGTGGCAGAGGTCCAAGTAGCACCATCAAACCAAATGCCACAGGCCGGCCAACCGGCTCCCGCTGCGGCAGTAACCATGTCGGCTGGTGGAAGCGTTGGGTGAACGCCGGCAGCGAGTGAAAGCAGGCGGCTCACTTACGCTTCGCTTCAAAGGTAATAGGGAGTGAAGTAAGTGCACGCAAGGCAAAGTTGCGCTGGTAGTCGAGGTGCATGTCGGGGTCAACAAGTGCGAAGTCGGCGATGTTATCGACGAATGCACGAAAGCCAATGGCCAATTCGCGTCGTGCGAGTGGTGCTCCCAGGCAGAAGTGAACGCCCGCACCAAAGCCAACGTGTGAGCGTGTATTTGCGCGGTCGAGGTCGAGTTCATCAGGATTTTCGAAATGGCGGTCGTCGCGATTGGCTGCAGCGAAACGAATGTTCACTGTTGAGCCAGCAGGAATGGTGACACCATGCATTTCCACATCAACTGTTGTGACGCGGAAGAGCCCTTGCACAGGGCCTTCCAAACGAATGGCTTCTTCAACAAGAACCGGAACGTACTTGTCGGGGTCGCTACGCAACTGGCTCCATGCCTTCGGATTCTTTGCAAGAAGCATGATGCCGCCAGAAAGCGCGTTGGTGCTTGTTTCTGAACCACCAACAAAAGTGTCGGCCATCATTTCTGCATGGAGTTCTTCATCAGACAAAGTGCGACCCCATTCAGGAATCACTGTGTTCACAATGTCGGAAAGCAAAGTGTCGTTGGGCTCTTTACGCAATTTGTCGAAGATGGGTTGGAAATAGTGCTGAGCTTCAATTTCCATTTCTGTTGACCACAGCGCTTCTTCTTCTGTTTGCATCATGCCGAGGCGCTGCACCCATGCATCGGTCCATGCTTTAATTTTCCAAATGTCTTCTTCGGGCGCACCCATTTGGAAGCCAATGACAATGAGGGGGAGCGGTACGGCAAATGCCTGAACCCAATCGCAGGTTCCTTTGTCGATGAAAGCATCGATGAGTTGCTGCGATACGCGTTCCACCATGGGGTCGAGCAACTTGATGCGGCTCGGACGAAACGCGTGGTCGAATAGTGAACGCATTTCTTTATGGTTCGGGTCGTCGCGGCCAGCCAGCGTAGGCGCGGGCACCCAACCCTTTTCCTTGTAGAGATTGCCAATCTTCTGCTGACGCTCAATCATCTCGGGGGTGTTAATGCGCACGGGCTTTTTTGCATTGCTAAAGCGCTCGACGTCGGTCACCACCGCACGAACATCGTCGTAGCGAGAAATAACGTACATGCCCGTTCGAGGGTCTTTCCACACCGGCGCATCGTCACGCAGGTCTTTATACGCGTGGTACGGGCAATTGTTGGTCTCTACATCGAAAAAGTTGACTTCTACGGTCTTGTCATTCACTTCTCCACCCCCAGGTACTTTCCTCTACCTTATTCAGTAGCGAAGGGAGATGGCGATGCCAACAGCAGAGGAAATCATTAAGAAATTTGGTGCAGTAGAAGACGATCAGCGCTACACGCGCCTTGTCGATCTCTTTACTCCCGATGCCATTTATTACGACCCTTTCATGGGCGCCCAGGTAGGAACCGACGCCATCCGCACCTTCATGGGGCACATGGAAGAAATGGTTCCCGCAGCAGGTGCACGTTTTGATGAGTGGGAAGTATGTGCAGGCACCACCACCGCATGGGCAAAGTGGACAATGTACGCAAAGGGCCCAAATGGTGAAGTGGGCATTAACGGCCAAAGCATTTATCGCTTGCGTGACGATGGTGATGGGTTGAAGGTGTGCTTCGTTGCCGACTATCTCGATTCGAATGCTTATGCACAACTCACTCGCGACCGCGTTCCCGACATGACGACACCGGCAACGTTGCCAAAAGGTACGAGCGAACAGGGAAGTGCACATGCGCTCATCTCGAAGTTTTGGAAAATGCAAGACACGCGTCAATATGCACAGCTTGCAGAACTCTTCACCGACGATGCTGTGTTTACCGATCAGACATCGGGTGACTTTGTTGGCAAGGAAGCAATTACTGCGTTCATGAATCGCATGGATGTAGAAATGACTGCACGTGGAGTGACGTTCTCACTCGACGATTGTGCTGGCGATGAAACTGTCGGTTGGTCGCAGTGGACATGTCACTTGCCCGGCGGCTCATTTCCCGGCTGGACGCTTCATAAAGTGCGCGATGGAAAATTCACTCTCGACTCCGACTACTTCGATGTTGCACAGGCCGCGAAACTTCGTACGAAGTGAGTAACTAGCAATGTGGGTGCAAGACGAGCGAGGTCTTCATCGCCAGTTCCAGTTTGCAAACTTTGTGCAAGCATGGGCGTTTATGAATGAAGTTGCCAAGTTGGCTGAGCTTCACGACCATCATCCCGATTGGTCTAACTCATATAACAAAGTCGATATCACTCTGATTTCACACGATAAAAAACAAGTAACAGATCGTGATTTTCGATTAGCCGATGCAATAGATAAGTTGGGGTCGTATGAGTGAATCACTTCACCCCAATGTTGTCAAAGTAACGGCCGCAGCTGCCGCCGCTGGCCTCACCATAGAAACACGCAAGTTTCCAGAAGGTACAAAGACTGCACTCGATGCAGCAAATGCAATTGGTGTCACCCTCGGTCAAATTGTGAAGAGCCTCATCTTCGCAGTTGATGGTGAAGTGGTGTTGGCGCTTGTGAGCGGCTCGAACCAACTCGATGAAAAGAAACTCGCTTTGGCAGCTGGCGGAAATATGTGCGCCCGAGTTGATGCCGACATTGTTCGCCAAGCAACTGGTTTTGCCATTGGTGGCGTGCCTCCCTTTGGTCACATCACACAACTACGTGTGTTTGTTGATCCGGACTTGTTGCAATACGACGAGGTGTGGGCTGCTGCTGGAACATGGAACGACAACTTCGGTGCAGCACCGGCCGACATCGTGCGAGTTGCCGGCGGCGTAGTTACCGACCTGAAGCGCGATTAGCGACCATCTACACGGCTCGGAACATTCTCAAGATTTTCTGGGACAAACTGGACTCATGCGGGGTCTTGACTAAGTGATGGAAGAAACAAGTCCCCACCGCCGCATCGACGGCTTTGACGCTCTGATCGATGAGATCAGGGTGAAGTTGCTGCCGGCTCTTGTG
>WLST01000015.1 GCA_009711295.1 Actinomycetota bacterium
ACCCTTGGCACGTCGGCAGTGGTTGCTGTGAGTGGGCTCATTGGATTCGTGGGAATTATTGTTCCGCACGCAGTGCGCTTGCTTGCCGGCGCGAGTTACCGAGTCATTGTGCCGCTGAGTTTGCTCATGGGTGCTTCTTTTCTCATCATTGCCGACATTCCTGGTCGTGTGTTGCAAAACCCATCGGAAACGCCAATTGGTGTAGTAACTGCATTTCTTGGAGCGCCATTTTTCTTACTTCTCTTGCGAACAAAGCAGGGAACACGATGACGTCTTTGCAATTCTCTGGTGTAGGAGTGCGCTACGGGCAACACGATGCTCTCAGTAATTTCACCGACACGGTGAAGCCAGGGGAGTGGCTATGTCTCATTGGGCCAAACGGCGCAGGAAAAAGTTCTTTGCTGCGCTCGGTTGCGGGTCTGGCAAAACATAGTGGCGAAATACGAGTTGATGGTTCGCCACTGCGCATGCGCTCGGCAAAACGTAGGGCACAACTCGTTGCGTATGTGCCACAGTCTCCTGTATTGCCTGACGATATGACTGCGCGGGAATACGTTGTGCTTGGTCGTAACCCATTTATTAGTCACTTCGGAACGGAAACGAAACACGACTGGGCAATTGTGGCCGATGTCTTAAAGCGACTAGATCTCGTTGACCTTGCGCATCGTGCCGTTGGCACACTTTCTGGCGGAGAAAAACAGCGTGTGGTTATTGCGCGAGCAATTGCACAAGAGGCACCTATTTTGCTCCTCGATGAACCAACGAGTGCTCTCGACATTGGACATCAACAACAAGCGTTGGAGCTCGTTGATCAGTTACGCAAAGAACACGGCCTCACCGTTGTATCGGCCATGCACGACCTCACTCTTGCGGGTTTGTATTCAGATCGGTTATGCCTCTTGCATCAGGGGTATCGCGTCGTGAGTGGTACTGCGGCAGAAGTGCTGCGCCAAGAGACTTTGGCAGAGTTTTATGGGGTATCTGCGCGTGTTCATCATGCTGAAGATGGAACTGTTGTGGTGATTCCCTATCGGCAAGGGTCATCGGGGAACTAGCCTCACAAGGCATGTACAAAACAATTCGTCGCCGCCTGTGCAGCAGTGCACTGTTGGTGATGTGCGTCTGTGGGGTGCTTGTGCAAGGCGGAGTCTCTGCTCATGCCGAAGCCGATTCTGAACTGGGTGCAGTACTTTCGCTCACATCGGGACGATCTGTTGTTGTTGAAGTGAAAAATGGGAAAGTGCAAAGCGAAGTGGGACGAAATGCCGATTCATCTACTTACTTCTCGCTCGCATCGGTCAGCAAAACGCTGACCGCAACTTTGGTTTTGAAATTAGCGGAACAAAAGAAAATTAATTTAGAGAGTTCAATAGAGACATACCTCCCAGAGATATTCCCCCCATCAACCACTGATGCACTCGGAGTGCAGCCAGTGTGGGCATTTTTGAACCATGCAACGGGAATGGCCTCACATAATTTCAAAGCCGTCTCAGCAGGTAAGACCAGCTACCAGGAATATGCCGAACTTGCCGCAACATTGACTCCTTCTTCTCAAGTTGGCAAGTATCTCTACTCCAATGACAACTATGTGCTCTTGACTCTGCTCATAGAAAAAGTGACAAAGCTGAAATTTGAGTCGGCCGCATGGCGCATGGTGTGGCAACCACTCGGAGTGCCTGGTGGCTATTTGAATACCACAACGCATGCAACGCAAGTGCTTGGTGGGTCTGGCGCATGGATGTCGTCAGCGCGCGATATTGCAGTGTTGTTCAATGCGCTGAACCCACAAACGCCAGGCAAGAAAATTCTTTCCGCTCCTTGGCTGCAAAAGATGCATGAAGTGCGCTATTCAAGTGAATACCGCAATGGCTTGCGCTACTTGAAAGGACGATGGGGCCATACCGGTTCGTTGTCACGGGCGCGAACGGCAGTAGTGGTAGGCAACGGTGGAACTATTTACGTCGTATTGTCGCAAGGGGCGACTCCGGAAAGCTCTGACAAACTATTCAATGGCTTGGCTGCAATAGATTCTCGGCGAAAAGAGAAGTGATATGGACCCACAGAATTTAGATACGCGTTTTATTGATGACTGCGTTGCCGGGTGTGCTGCTTCACACCAGGCTTTGCTGGCGTTGCTCGATTCTGTTTCTCACGATGACATCGACTCGTGGTGTGCCCAGCCGTCACTGTTGCCCAATTGGAGTAGAGGCTATGTTTTGGCGCATTTGGCCCGCAACGCCGATAGCCACAGTCATCTCTTTTCCGAAGCTGCTTTGGGTCGAGAAGGTGAACAATACGCAGGTGGTCTCAAAGGCCGCGCTGAGGGGATTGCAGCAGAGGCAAAACTCAGCGGAAAAGAGCTCGTGCGTCGTACTCGCGAGTCGATTTATCAACTTGAAGCCGCCTGGGCTCGTTCGCCTGGGGAAGCATGGTTGGGGAGCGGAAAAAATGCCGTGGGTGCAATTTTGGCAATTGCTGATTTGCCATTATTGCGTTGGCGTGAAATGGAAGTGCACATGCACGACCTGGGAATCGGCTTTACTTTTGCGCAGTGGAATTCGCTTTATGTTCGACACGATCTTTCGCGAATGTCAATGAGATACACGAGTCGTTTGCCAATGGGCATGAGTGGCTTGCCGCCACTGGCGCTTGCATTGCCGGAAAACGAAAGGTTGGCATGGCTTTTTGGTCGTGTCACTCCAGATGGTCTTGAACAAGTGGACAACTTGTAAATGTTTCGTCACTTTCTGCGCGCCGTATTTGTTGCCATCATCTGCGTGCTCTGTGCGCCCGCCGCTGTGGCCTCTGCGCATGCAGTACTTGATAACTCTGTTCCCACCTCTGGGGCAACACTTGAAGAAAGCCCGCTTCAGATTGTCTTAGATTTTGATGAAACGGTTGAATCTTCACTCGGCTACATCAAACTCTTTTCAAGCAGTGGCAAACGGGTTCGACTACCTGCAGTAAAAGCTGATGCAGCAGACGCTTCAATTGTTCGTGTAGTTCCTCCAACACTGGCGCAAGATTCCTATGTAGCCGTCTACCGGGTCATTTCTGCAGATGGGCACCCTGTGGAAGGTGCAATTACCTTTCGTGTGGGTACAGGAGCAGTATCGAATCTTTCATCGGTGATAGAGGCAGCACTGCAAGATAGTGAAACATCAAGTGCGGTGAAGCTTGCAATGGCCTTCATGCGTTTCATTTCATATATCGCAATTTCGCTAGTACTTGCCGCAATTTTCTTTCTCTTAGGCACTGATACGCCTCGAAAAATGATGAATAGGGCTGTGATGCTGGCCGGATCTGCCTTGGGCGTTTCCACTGCATTTCTTTTCTTATTGCATGGAATGAATGCCTCGGGCGGCAGTTGGGGGCAAATAGCGAACTTCAGTGTGGTGAGAGATGTTCTTGCAACGCAGGTGGGTGAAGCATTATTTGCGCGCATCGTGGTGTCGTTCTTGCTGGTGTGTGTTCTTGCACGATGGGGTCATTCTGAAAAAGAACATCAGCAGATCAGTAAATTTGTAGCGGTCTTTGCATTTGTGACCTTGCCTTTCACCTATGCCTTTGCCGGGCATGCCGCCGTTGATTCTCCGGCAGCACTCACGGTTGCCTTGTTGGCATGGCATGTCACTGCAATAGGCGTGTGGTGCGGTGGTTTGCTCCTTCTCATTTTCATCACAGATATTCGTACGACGGCAATAGTGGAGTGGTTTTCCCGCCGTGCTGCAGTGCTTATTGCGTTTGTTGTGGCGACTGGCGTCGTGCAGGCACTGCTGCTGATGAATGGCATCGGCAATATTTCAAAGACGTCGTATGGCAAAGCCCTCATTGCCAAAGTGTGTGTGGTGGGAGTCATGCTCATTTGTGCTGCAATTGTTCGTCGTCGGTTCTACGAAAGTGGTGTCACCCGGCTGCGGGCAGTTCTGTGTGCAGAAATTGCCTTTGGCCTCATTGTGCTGGCAATTACATCGGGCATGGTTGCGGCCTCGCCTCGGTCAACGGTCAGCAATGCTCCATTCTCAACTGCACTGGTGCAAGGTGATGTCATTGCCAATGTCACTATTTCCCCTCCGCGAGTGGGTGAATCCGAAATGCATGTCATTGTGTCGCCGCCAAATGGTTCTTTGGATCCGGTACTGGCAGTCAAGGCAAGGTTTTCGTTAGCTAGTGGCAGCGTTCCGCCCATTCAGGCGGAACTCAATGCCGTTGGTCCTAATCACTTTGTTGGATACATCCAATTCGTGTACCCAGGAGACTGGAAAGTTGACGTGATTGTGTCGCCCGATGCAAATAGCGAAGTTTTATATTCAACTCAGGTGACTATTCAATAGCTACGCACATGGGAAGTAAACAAGATGGTGCGACATGCCCGTTGCTTCATCAATAAATGCATCGCCAACGGCAGTAAAACCATTTCTTTCATAAAATTTCAATGCGCTATCGCGAGCTCGTGCCCACACAATGCCGGCACCGTTGCCTTGAGCGACTTGAATTCCATAAAGTAAGAGCTCTGCTCCAAGACCCGTGCTTTGCAGCGACTGATCTATTGCCATGCCTCGTAATTGAGTGTCGAAATGATTGCTATGGGTATGGGGGAGCGGAAATGTTTTAGCGAGCCAGCTAGAAGTTCCTACGATCTCGTCATCTTTGTACAGCGCAAGATGCATGGTGATTTCCCAGTCATCTTCTGTATACCTGGGGTCTTGGGAAGGGGTGCCCTCGCGTAACACTTTCATGCGTATTGGCAAGATGTCTTGTGTTGAAGCAACTGCAATATGGAAATGAGGAGGCAGAGTCATAAATGTGCAATGAGGTCGGAGAACTGAACTACACGGTCGGCAATGGCTGCTGCTTCATTGCGATCGTGTGTTACCAGTATTGCAGTGATGCGCGAGGCTGTGAGCGCTACACGAAGTTCCCTGGCAAGATCAATACGCAAGTGTTCGTCGAGCCCGGTGAGTGGCTCATCGAGAAGCAACAGCGACGGGGCAGGGGCCAGCGCACGTGCAATAGCCACTCTTGTAGTTTCGCCGCCGGAAAGATGGGCAACGTCACGATGCGAGAAATCGGACATGTGAACGAGGTTGAGCATCTCGTTCACTCGGTGTGCTTGAGATTCTTTGCTGTCTTTACGCATTTTGAGGCCATAAGCAACGTTCTCGCTCACAGTGAGGTGTGGGAAGAGAAACGCGCCCTGAAAGACCATGCCAATATTGCGCTGGTGTGGCGCACTGTTGGTGATGTCTTTACCTTGTAGATGAACGGTTCCGAAACTCGCAGGGGTGAGCCCGCAGATGATGCGTAAGAGTGAAGATTTCCCGGATCCACTGGGTCCGATAATTGCCACAATTTCACCTTCGCTGATTTCGAGCGACAGGTGACTGAAGATTGAAGTGCTTTCACCCGGTACCTGAAATGACAAGTGAGAAATGTTGAGGAATGGAGACGTCACTGAGTTCTCTTCTTTCTATTGAATTGAACTGCGTACTCAACAATAAGCGCAATGGCGATGCAGGAGAAAGCCAGCAGGCAAGCAGAAGCGATTGCTTGCTTTTGTAGTTGTTCACCTGGCCGTGAAAGTAATTGGCCAAGACGCATTGCAAGAGTTTCATGGCCATGCCTGGTGAGGAGGCTTGATGCCCCAAACTCACCGAGTGAAATGGTGAAGGCAAATGAGGCGGCAATTGCGAGGGGGCGAAGAAGGAAGCGGAGGTCGATGCTCTTCCATGCCTCCCATGGAGATGCGCCGAGCAACAGGGCATTCTCTCGTAACTCGGGCTGAATTTCACGTGCCGCAGGCGTAATGATGCGCACAACAAATGGCAGTGCAACTGCGCTGTGGGCTACGGGAAGTAGCCATATGGACCCGCGCCAATTCACCGGGTCAGATCGAAAGGCGAGCAGGTAGCCAAGGCCTAGTGCAACTGCCGAAATCACAATGGGCAACGAGGTGAGTGCTTGAACAAACATATGAAATCGCGTGCGAGTGGAATACGCAATTGCGAGTGCTGAACCAGTGCCAAACAAAAGCGCCATCACGGCGGCGAAGAGGGCGATGCTAAGAGAAGTGAAAAACGATGTCCACATGTCGCTCGTTGCCCAATACGAAAATGTAAAGCCCTCGTAAGACTGTAAAGAATCTGTAAAAAGTATGGCAATAGGTAACAGAGTTCCTACTGCAATGAGAGTTGCTGCAACGGAGAAAAACAAGCGTTTAGTTTGTCGCTCGGAAGAAAGCGGCATGAGGTTCTGCTGTGCAAGAGAAATACTCTTTTGACGATGGGTGAGTGCAAGAACTAACAAAATGACGAATAGTTGCCATACAACAAGGGCGCTTGCTTGGGGCATATTTCCGAGGAAAAAGGCGTAACGATAGATCTCAGTTTCAATAGTGGGGAAGCGTGGACCCGCAAGCACCCGTGCAGCTCCGTAGGTGCTGAAACAGAAGATAAAGACAATGCTTCCGGCGCCAATGATGCTGCTGCGCAACAGCGGTAAAGTAATTGTTCGGAAATTGGTAAATGGGGTTGCTCCAAGTAAAGCAGCGTTGTCGTTAAACGCAGTGGGAAGTTTTTCCCATCGGCTTCCCACCACTCGTACGACAACAGCAATATTGAGATAGATGTGAGCCAAGATCAGTGGCAGGGGACCAGATTGATATTGCGCTGGAGCAAGTGAAGCAAATGCGATTCCTACAACAACTGTGGGAAGCACAAAAGGAACAAAAGTAAGTGCACGAATCATTTGTCGTGATTTAAAGGCATAGCGGCTGAGAACTAGTGCTGCAGGGAGACCAATAGCGAGTGTTCCTAGTGTGCTGAGGAGAGCTTGCCAAGTGGTGAACCACAGCATCTGGCGCAACTGAGAGTCGCTCAGCACATTGAAGAGTGATGATCGGTTAAAACTCCGTGACAGTACGACAAGCGTTGGCCAAATAACAAACATGCTTAAAAAAATGCAACAAGGGAGAAATAGCCAAGGTGCAAATCTGAAAATATGCGTACGACGAGACGTGTTCATAGTTTCACCGCAAAGCGATAGAACTCCAGGTGTCTACCCAAGTTGAACGGTTTTTTTCGATGACAGCCGGATTCATCGTGAAAGGCTTTGCCGGTTGTGCGGCAAAGGAAGTGAACACTTCAGGCAGGGCAACATTTTTATTGACAGGGTTCACAAACAGTGTGAGCGGCAAGTCGCTTTGGAATGTTGCATCTGCGAGGTAGTCGATGAGGAGCTCTGCGGCTTTCTCATTTTTTGACCCTCGCAGAATTCCGGCGAACTCCACCTGATGAAAACATGTTGTGTCGATCACTGCTGTTGGGGGTTCATTCACTGGTGGGTCGGAGTACACCACTTCTGCTGGTGGGCTGGAGGCATAACTCACAACGAGTGGCCGTGTGCCCTTTCCAGATGAACCTGAAAACTCAATGGTGTATGCCTCGGTCCAGCCGTCTACAACTTTGACTCCGTTAGCTCGCAGCTTCTTCCAATAATTTTGCCAACCGTTTTCACCAAATGACGAAATGGTGGACAAAAGGAACGCAAGACCCGGTGAAGAAGAGGCGGGATTTTGAACAACAAGAAGATCTTTATAGATGGGCAATGCCAAATCTTCAAGGGACTGCGGAGGAGTGATACTACGTTCTGAAAACCATTTTTTGTCGTAGTTGATGCATACGTCACCCGTGTCAACAGGGGTAACCACACCCTCTGGTTGAGTGAGTTCTACAACATCGGCTGCCATGTTCTTAGTGAGCGGTGAAGTGTACGGTGCAAATATTTCTCCATTGATTGCCCTCGTGAGAAATGTATTGTCAACGCCCCAAAGTACATCGCCTTCCGGATTTCCTGATGTGAGAATTGCCTTTGAAATGAGTTGACCGGTATCGCCGCCAAGAACGACTTCGACGGTGATTCCCGTTTCCTTGGTGAACGTGTCAAATATTCCCTCGGTTGGAATGAAGGAGTCGTAAGCCAAAAGCGTGAGTTTTTTTGTTTCCTGTTTTTTGCTTCCTGCACATCCACTGAATATTGCTACTACGCAAAAAAGACTGGCTATATATTTTTTCATTTCTTAACTTTCCTGTGGAATCTGCGTGAATGCTTCTGGTTGTACAACAAGTAGTGCGCCGCTCTGTAGGGAAATCTCGCCGGAGGTACCAGTGAGTTCATTACTCACTCCACGGCTCACCCAAGGGGCAAGACTCTCGTTGCGCAGTGGCCATCGCAGCCCTTCTGTTGTGATGCCATGGGCCATGCCGTTCATTGCATGAAGGGCAACAAGCGAATTCTTCTGTCCTGTTATCTGAAGTGAACTTGCTCCATGAAGAACAAAAATATGAGCGGTATCGATGAACGCTTCAATTTGTATGTGTGCCCACTCAGGGTGAAAGAGCGAAGTAAGTAGCCCATGCGCATGGTCGAAACGGCCTCCGCCGGCGCTGACAACAACAATTCTTTGAGCGCCTATATGCACTGCATGAGAAAGTGCAAGTTCGGTATCGGTGAAATCTTTGTCAGTAGGCGCAGAGATGAATTCAATTTCACGTGAGTGCGCTATAGCAAGCGCTTCTTCGCTCACTGAATCGGAATCGCCCACGACAACACCTGGCGTGACGCCGAGGGAAAGTGCATGGTCGAGTCCGGAGTCGGCTGCAATAGTCCACTGCGAATGGGGTAGATACTTCGATAGATGGAGAAGCGGAGATTGACCGCCAGCAAATATGAGAGCCGTATTTTTCTGTGTATGTGTTTCGTTATTCACCCGTATTCCCTCCGCTGGAATTACCCAGATCAGGTTCTTGGGTCGGTAGCGGCGGCTACCCTCTCAGCCTGCCGAACCAGCAAGCTCCCCTTCAGTTGTTTGTAGGTTACAGCTCTGCAGTTGGTCTGGCGATATCGGGCTCAATAAATATGATGCGCGCGCGTGGATAGACCTCTCGTACGCACACCTCTGCCTGATCAATGGCAACCGCAAGTTCGTTCATGGTGAGATGAGAGGAGAACTCAATCTTCGCTGCCACGAGGACATCTTCGGGGCCGAGGTGCTCTGTGCGGAGATGAATGATCTGAAGGACGTCTTGAGCATTTGCCAGTGCTGTGCGAATGAGGTCTTCGTCGTTTGCTGATGCAGATTCGCCAATGAGGAGGCTTTTCATTTCAATTGCTAAAACAATGGCAATAACGATGAGCAGTATTCCAATAGATGCAGAGCCAACTGCATCCCAACGTGGTTCATGTGTGAAGTGGCTCATGAGCACGCCGAAGAGTGCAAGGGCTAAGCCGATTTCGGCACCGATGTCTTCAAGTAAGACGACAGGGAGTTCAGGTTGTTTGGCCTCGCGAATAAAACTCCACCAACTTTGATGTGGATCTTTGATGTGGCGCGCTTCTTTAACAGCGGTGCGTAATGAATACGACTCAAGGACAATGGCCACAAGAAGAATGCCGATTGCGATACCAAAGCCATCACCTTCATGAGGGTGAATGAGTTTTTGAATTCCTTCGTACAGGGCGAAGACCCCACCCATGCTGAAAAGAACAAGTGCAACAACGAAAGCCCAAAAATAACGCTCACGACCAAACCCAAATGGGTGGCGACCAGTTGCTGTTTTCTTTGAGCGGTTCCCACCGAGCAATAGGAGCGCTTGGTTGCCGGTGTCGGCGAGCGAGTGGGCCGATTCTGCAAGGAGAGAAGCTGACGAGGTGAGCAGGAATCCGGTGAACTTTGCAACAGCAATTCCCAGATTGGCGAAAAACGCGGCGAAAATTGCTTTGCGACTACCTTCATGCATGAGAAGATGTTGCCATAGTTAGGGGCGTTGTTGCTAACAGATATGTGAATCGGGGACTTTATGGGCGTGTTGAGTGGGCGAGTTGCATTAGTAACAGGTGGAGGCCGTGGCATTGGCCGAGGCATCAGCGAACTCTTAGCGGCACAAGGAGCCGCTGTGGCTATTAATTACCACAGTGGCAAAGAAGGAGCTGAAGAAACTTTGCAAGCAATTCTGCAAGATGGTGGAACGGCAAAAATTTATGGAGCTTCTGTTGCCGACTATGCCGAGAGTAGCAAAATGGTCAAAGAAGTCATTCACGACTTTGGCCATATTGATATTTTGGTGAACAATGCAGGTATCGCATCACGCGGTAAAGCAGTTGCCGATACCGATGCCGCGGAAGTAGAGAAGTTGCTTGCTGTGCACGCTGTTGGGGCGCATCAACTCTGTGCCGCAGTGCTGCCGAGCATGCGTACTCAAGAGCGTGGCGACATTGTTTTCATCTCTTCTGTTGCTACAGCAAATAACTCGGCTAAGGGCGCGCCGTACAACATGGGCAAAGCTGCCATGGAGGCATTGGCCTTGACGTTGGCTAAAGAAGAACGCAAGCACGGCATTCGTGTCAACATTGCTGCCCCGGGTTTGGTAGAGACCGATATGGGTGTTCGTTTGTCGCGTTCCTTAACTGGCAATAAAGAACTCACCGACCTCAGGTCGCTTGACGAAAATGCCCCCTTTGGGCACGTTTGCCAGCCCATTGATGTTGCAAATGTGGTGCTGTGGTTCTGTTCTCCTGGTTCGGCCTATGTGACGGGGCAACGCGTGCAATGTGACGGCGGGGGAGCCATTTCGAGTTATTAGCTCCGATGGCGTCTCGGCGATGAGGCAGGTAGCCTGCTCAGTGTGACCACAGACGTAACAGCAAATGAGACCCCAAAAGTCAGCCCATTCGACGCACCAGCGAGCCCTGTTGACTACATCGTGTCGGTCACGCCCGAAGCAGTTGCCAAACTGATTGAGCTGCGCGATGAAGAACCAGAAAAAGATCGCTTAGGTCTGCGCATTGAAGTGGTGAGTAGCCCAGGTGAAGATTTCCGTTACGACCTGTCTTTCGATGTTGTCACGCAGGCTGCTTTTGCCGACGAAGTGCGCACCACCGATGGCATTAAAACAATTGTTGCCGCAAACAGCATCGATCTTTTGCAGGGCTCAATTCTTGACTACACCGCTGCGCAGGGCCTCATTATTCGTAATCCGAATAAACCGCTCGCTGCCAGCGTTGAAGGTCTTGTGCGTAACGATGAATTGTCGGCCAACATCGAAACCGTGTTAGCCGGAGAAGTGAACCCTGCGCTTGCTTCCCATGGCGGGTTCGTTACATTCATGGGTCACGACACAGAAGGCACGGCGTATCTCACCATGGGTGGTGGCTGCCACGGCTGTTCCATGAGTCGCATGACCATGTTGGAAGGTGTGCAAACCACATTGCTGGAAAAGGTTCCTGGCGTGTTGAAGGTTCGTGACCTCACCGACCACACATCGGGCGATAACCCCTACTACACCTAAGTCTCCACATTCCATGAGCTCGTTCTCACGGGCTACTCTCGGAGTATGACGGGGATTATTTCTTATGGCGCGTACATTCCGTATTGGCGCCTACAACGCAGCACACTTGCATCAGCTCTTGGCTCAGGTGGCGCTAAAGGTGCGCGAGCTGTAGCAAGTTTCGACGAAGACACCACCTCAATGGGTGTTGAAGCAAGTCGTATCGCTTTACGTGGCGTCAGCGAAAAGTATTCACCCCAGTCGTTGTGGTTCGCTACGGCTGAACCTGGGTATCTCGATAAAACAAATGCAAATGCAATCCATGCTGCGTTGAGCCTCGATATTTCGGTGAACGCATTCGATTGTTTGGGTTCAGTGAGAAGCGGCATTGCGGCCGTTCATGCTGCTGCATGTGGAACCTCAATTGCGGTGTTGAGCGACATTCGCACTGGGCTGCCCGGCGGAAGCGATGAATCGATGGGTGGTGACGGCGCTGCATCATTTTGCTTTGGTTCTGAAAATGTGATTGCTGAATTGTTAAGTACGGGTACTTCAACATCTGAATTTGTAGATAGGTGGAGAACCCCCGGCGATCAAGCAAGTAAGCAATGGGAAGAACGATTTGGTGAATATGCCTACGCCCCGCTTGTAGAAGTTGCGTTTAACGAGGCATTGCAGAAGGCAAACCTCACTGCTGCCGATGTCTCGCACAGCATCTTTTCTGGATTACATGCACGGGCCGTGAAAGCTGCGCCTAAATCTTGTGGAATCAACCTCGATACTCTGCGTGATGACTTCGCTGCGACACTGGGAAATTCTGGAACCGCACATTGGGGCGTGATGCTGGCCAATGTTCTCGACACCGCTCAGCCAAATGAAGTCATTGCCATTGTGGTGTTGGCCGACGGAGTCAATGTCATCTTGTTGCGCACTACCGATGCACTCAGTGCACATCAAAAGCAACAAGACCCCTCACTCACTGTGCAAGCTCAAATTGCTGCTGGTCGCAATGACTTGTCGTATGCACAGTTCCTCACATGGCGTGGATTTTTGCATCGCGAACCACCTCGTCGCCCAGAGCCCGACCGCCCAGCTGGTCCACCAAGCTTGCGTACTGCCGCATGGAAATATGGTTTGTATGGAAGCCGCGACGAAAGTGGTTTCATTTATTTGCCGCCAGCGCGCGTCAGTTTGCAGTCGGGCAGTATCGACAAAATGGAAATGGTACGGATGGCAGATATCCGTGCAACCATTGCCACCTACACCGTCGACCACTTAGCGTTCAGCATGAGCCCGCCAGTGGTTGCAGCTGTCATCGACTTCGACGGTGGTGGACGTTTTCAATGTGAACTCACCGACGTCGACCCAGCAACTGTCAAAATTGGTGACCGGGTGGAAATGTCGTTTCGCAAGCTCTACACGCAAGATGGAATTCATAACTATTTTTGGAAAGCAAAGCCTGTTCGCGCAGGCGTGAAATAAATCGGGGGACATATGGCAAGTCATGGAATTCGCGACAAAGTGGCAATTATCGGAATGGGTTGCACCAACTTTGGTGAGCATTGGAACAAGAGCACCGATGACCTGCTCATCGACTCGTCAAGTGCTGCCTTAGCTAGTGCAGGAATTGCCCTCGACGACATAGACGCATTTTGGTTAGGAACAATGGGGTCTGGTTTGTCCGGGCTCACACTGAGTCGGCCATTGAAAATTCAACACAAGCCAGTGACGCACGTCGAAAACTATTGTGCAACAGGTAGTGAAGCATTTCGCAATGCGTGTTATGCAGTTGCGTCTGGTGCCTATGACATTGTGATGGCAATTGGCGTGGAGAAGCTCAAAGACTCTGGTTATTCCGGTTTGGTCGTCAGTGCTCCGGCAAGTGATGGCACTCAGGCAACAGTCACTGCACCAGCAAGCTTCTCACTGTTGGCACCGGCATATGCCAATAAATATGGAGTAGATGAAGCGGAGTTGAAAGACGTACTTACTCGCATTGCATGGAAGAACCACCGCAATGGTGCCCTGAACTCACGAGCTCAGTTCAAAAAAGAAGTCTCAAAAGAAACCATTGCTGCTTCTCCACTCATTGCTGGGCAACTTGGTATTTTCGATTGCAGCGGTGTGAGCGATGGCTCTGCAGCAGCAATCATCGTGCGCGTTGAAGATGCTCACAAATACACCGATCGACCCATCTATGTAAAGGCATTGTCGTTCGTAGCGGGGCCAGCCGCTGGCCCTATTGACCCTTCATATGACTACACCACGTTTGACGAAGTAGTACACAGTGCTAACGATGCTTACAAGCAAGCTGGAATTACCGACCCACGTGCAGAGTTGGCAATGGCAGAGGTGCATGACTGCTTTACGCCTACTGAACTCGTTTTGATGGAAGACCTCGGTTTTGCCGAACGTGGTACGGCATGGAAAGAAGTACTAGCCGGAACTTATGATCTCGACGGCGAACTTCCAGTGAACCCTGACGGCGGTTTGAAGTCGTTTGGTCACCCCATTGGAGCATCGGGCTTGCGCATGCTGTTTGAGTGCTGGACACAATTACGTGGCGAAGCAGGGGCACGTCAAATTCCTGGAGTGGGCCAAAAAGACTCTGTGAAAACAAAGGCTCTCACGCATAACTTGGGCGGGGCCCCAGGAGCATGTGTGAGCTTTGTGAGCGTTGTAGGCAGCGAACTCGATTAGCGAGTGGCAGAAAATGGTTCAACGCTGAGTTGAGCACTGGTGAAAAGTGAGTGGAGATGCGCAGCGTGCTCTAGCGAGACGTATCTACGTATATAAGAAACCAACTGCGTGCGAAACTCTTTTCCATGACCTTTGTTTGCGCATGAGAGATGCGCAAGCTCATGCAAAATGGTGTGTTGAGTGGGGGCAACTCCGTTAATCAATATGCACCAAGTTTCCGCTATAGCAACTGCCTCAGTGCGGCGGGGAAGAGCATGTGAATCTAAATGCGGAACATCAAGGTCTTCTTGCTCGCAAATATCACGCAGCCATGTGCTTGCTTCTGACATCAAAAGAGTACGTGTTGGCATTGCCTCGGCAAATTTTTGTTCGACCTCATAGGTAAGTGCAACTTCAGTGGGGTCGCTCATGAGGAGGTTTTTCCTCTTCCAAGTGCACGGGGCAATGAGTGGAGACGATTTTTTGAACTGCTGAACTGTGACCCTGCAGATTTGCCGGCAGAAAATGCGTCACGATCGGAAGAGTAGGCGGTTGAAGAACTGCGTAGATGAGGAGTAGCCAGTCGCATCTCGGCGTCGGCGCGTTTCGCTTGCTCCACTAAAACGAGTCCGGCACCTGGTGCTTCGCGAATGAGCGACGAATTTTCTCGTTTCAGTTTCTTGTCAACACCTACCGTGAAACCTTGCCACCACGACGTACGAAAGCGGCGATCACCCTGTGGCATGGTGCGTAGTGCCAGCATCTCGGCCGTTGTGAAAAGAACCTCGAGTGAATACAAATCATGAGGAGAGCCGAATGCGACCATGGAAACGGTGTTCGGCTCTGTGTCCATCATGTCGCGATATGAAGCGCAATTCACTGCAAGGGAAATGACATGGAGTAATGCTCCGCGACGCACGCGATATGGGCCAGCAAGTACAAATCGTTGAGATGTGATTGAACTGTGATGAGTGCTTGCATTGTCAGAAATGAAATCAGATTCCGAAATATTGTGTTTTTGCATCAGCCGAAACGCCAATGCAAGTGCTGTTTCGGCTTCAGCTTGTGGGGTATTGGGGTGATTTGCCCGTTCCAATATGGCGCGAATCTTTTGACGCAGAGCAGAACTGTCATCGGCCATGGAGTCAGAGTAGTTCCGTGCAGTGCGAAGCGGTCGCATAAGGTGAACGAAGCGAGATGGAGGAAAAATGAAGTTTGCATTTGCAACAGCACCACAGGTCTGCACCTGGCAGGAAATGCTCGATATATGGACCGCGGCTGATGCCATTCCTTTTTGGGAGAGCGGCTGGACCTTTGACCATTTCGAACCCATTTTTACGGGCGACCGTTCAGGCCCATGTATGGAAGGTTGGATTACCCTCACCGCGTTATTGCAAGCCACCAAGCGGTTACGTGGCGGCGTGATGGTAACGGGAATGGTGTATCGCCACCCCGCAGTACTGGCAAATATGGCTGCAACACTCGACCATACAAGTGGTGGGCGTTTGGAGTTTGGTGTTGGCGCTGCATGGAACGAAGACGAGTGCAATGCATATGGCATAGAACTCGGAACGATGACGGAACGATTCGATCGTTTCACTGAAGGTCTTGAGGTCATCAAATTGTTGCTCACGCAGAAGCAGAGCACTTTCAAGGGAAAATATTTCACGCTGACCGACGCATATTGTGAACCAAAACCCATTCAGCAACCGATGCCACCTGTGCTCATTGGTGGGGGCGGTATGAAACGTACGTTGCCACTTGTTGCGCGGTATGCAGATCACTGGAACTTCCCAGGTAATAGCGAAGATCCACTCGGTGATTTAAAGAAGTCAGTAGCTCGACTCAAAGAATGTTGTGACGAAATTGGCCGCGATATTTCTACCATTCGTATTTCAACTCAACTCTGGGTAGATCGCATGAGTGAATCGGAAGCAATTGAGCGAGCCCTCGCCTATGAAGATGCAGGAGTGGGTCTTGCCATTGTGAGCCTGCCCCGACCCCTCAATGTGAAGCACATCAAGGAGTATCCAGAGTTATTCGCGAGCGTTTGGAAGTGAATTCACCCACGAAAGAGTCAGTAAATTCAGGAAACTTTGGTGTCATCGTCCTCGTTGGGCTTGCTGCAGGGTTGTTGTCAGGCATTTTCGGCGTGGGCGGTGGAATTCTCATTGTTCCCGGGTTGGTATTTTTCGCAAAAATGGATCAACGCCGTGCGCATGGAACATCTCTTGCGGCAGTACTTCCCATTTCCCTTTCAAGCTTGGTGACCTATTGGGCGCACGACCATGTTGATTGGCCAGTTGCATTGTTTTTAGCAATAGGAGCAGTAGCGGGAGCTTTGCTCGGGACAAAACTTTTAAAGACCGTGAAGCATGAAATTCTCAGCTTAGGTTTTGCATCGGTACTCATCATTTCAGCGGTGCGTTTGTATTGGAGCACTTCTGGTATGGGTCGCGATGACCTCACTCTTCTCATGTGCATTGCGCTTGTGGCTATCGGCGTTGCTACTGGAGTGTTGGCAGGTCTGTTAGGAGTGGGTGGTGGAGTAGTGATGATCCCCGCAATGATGGTGATGCTGGGCTTGCCCAACGTCATTGCAAAAGGCACATCGTTAGCGGTCATTATTCCGACGGCAATTACTGGTACCTTGCGCAATAGATCTGCAAGCAATGTCGATATTCGTGCTGCGGTCATTGTGGGAGTCGGCGGTATTTTGTCTGCTATTGCAGGCGGCTGGATTTCGGCACGGCTCTCTGACTCGTTATCGAACGCATTATTTGCCACATTGCTTGTTGTGGTGGCAGGGCGTTTAGTTATTCAAGAGTCGCGTCGGCGATGGAGCAAAGCGCCAATCCAATAACCCAGACCGGTACTTAACCCGCCGCCGAGAGCAATGCTGAGTGCTGCAGGGTCACCACCAGACACAACAGCTACGACTGCTCCGATGAGTCCGATACCAAGTGCAAGAGCATGTCGCCATTTAGCCATGCCCCCACCGTACCTGTTTAGCGTGGTCCGCGAACCAACTTCCCAGGAAGTGCGCCAGTGAATTGATCGGAGTTGACAATTTGTGTTCCGGCAACGAATGTTGCGTCGTAACCGATTGCTTGTTGCACTAAGCGCCGACCTTGTGCTGGTAAATCGTAAGCCATGTACGGCATGGTGAAATTCAACTTCTCAAAATCGATGATGTTGATGTCTGCGCGTTGACCAGGCGCAATGAGTCCGCGGTCGGTGAGGCCGTAAAGTGCGGCGGTCTGTTGAGTTTGGCGGTGTACTACAAGCTCTAGCGGCAGTTTCTCGCCACGGGTGCGGTCGCGAACCCAGTGGGTGAGCATGAACGTGGGTGTACCTCCATCGCAAATTGCTCCGCAGTGAGCACCAGCATCGCTGAGACCCATGCGAGTACCTGGGTGTTGGTGTGCCTCGTAGTTGAACGACAAATCTCCATATGCGTAATTAAAGAAGGGCATGTAGATGAGCCCGTGGCCATCGTTAGCTATGAGTTGATCGAGAAGTACTTCCATCACTTTTTTATTTGCATTCATTGCGATTGCCGTTGCGCTGGCAGAGGGGAGTGGCTCGTAGTCGATGTTTGCCGTCATGACGGGAAACATATGCGAGGCATTGTCGAGAATTACTTTTTGGAAAAGCCCGCCATCATTTGGCATTTCATTGATGATGCGTTCACGCAACTGTGGCTCTTGCAGTGCTTTGCAACGTTCAGCAAGAGGAAGGTGTGCTACTTCGTTATATGCGGGATGGAAAAGAAGTGGGTGAGCGCTTCCCTCTAAACACATGAGTACACCAATGGTGCGACCAGCAACTTGCGCAACAATAGGCACGCCGTCGTTTTGAGCTTCAGTGAGCAATGCCAATACGTTTCGCCAAATTTCTGGGCCATCATTTGGTTGGCTCAAATTAACACTCACTGTTGCGCCAGTAGTTTGAGCAAGTTTGCGCATCCATGACCATTCTTCAACAGGAACTTTGGCGTGTTCAGGGGCAAATTGAAATACACCGTGCCCCACACGTTTCATTGCATCAGCAATGCCGAGGAGTTCGTGTTCATTTGCGGTTGTTCCAGGCACCAGTTCGCCGTCTTTGCTGCGATGCAGTGGAGTGCGGCTGGTGCTGAACCCGAGTGCGCCAGCACGCAATGCACTTTCCACCAGTTTGCTCATTTGCTCAATATCGTCGGCGGTTGCGGTTTCATTAGCAGCGCCGCGATCGCCCATGACGTAACCGCGAAGTGGCCCGTGGGCGATTTGAGCAGCAAAGTCGATGACGTGTGGGTGCGATTCAAGTGCGGTGAGGTACTCCTCAAATGAGGTCCATTCCCAGGTGATGCCTTCCGTCATGGCGGTACCAGGAATATCTTCCACTCCTTCCATGAGCGCTATGAGCCAGTCGTGCCGATCGGATGATGCGGGTGCAAAGCCAACACCGCAATTACCCATCACGACGGAGGTGACTCCGTGCCAACTGCTGGGGGTGAGCCATGGGTCCCAGGTTGCCTGTGCGTCGTAGTGCGTATGAATATCGACCCAACCTGGGGTAACAAGGCGCCCATCGGCGTCGATGACCTGAGATACAGCGGAAGTAGAAAGAGACCCAGCTGCGGCAACTTCCGTAATGGTGTCATTTGCGAAAGCAATATCGGCGTGCCGAGCAGGTGAACCTGAGCCATCTACTAAGTAAGCATTGCGGATCACAGTTCGTGTTGGGGTTCCCATATGGCTACTTTAGTCAGTAATGAAACGCCCAAATATTTTGTTCATCACCCTCGATCAATTTCGGGCCGATTCTCTCTCGTGTGCTGGTCATGGTGTTGTACAAACACCTCATCTCGACTCACTTGCCGCGCAGGGAGTTCGTTTTGGGCGCCATTACTCGCAGGCCGCCCCGTGCTCTCCGGGCCGAGCTGCTTTGTATACAGGTACCTACATGATGAATAACAGAGTGGTGGCAAATGGAACCCCTCTCGATGACCGTTTCGACAACGTTGCTTTGGCGGCAAGAAGGCAGGGGTACGACCCAGTTCTTTTTGGTTACACCGACCAGGGTGTCGACCCGCGCACTATTACAGATTCAGCTGACCCGCGCTTGTCTACTTACGAAAGTATTTTGCCGGGTTTTCGAGAGGTGTTACATCTTCCTGAACCAGCCATTGGTTGGTTGCAGTGGTTGGAAGAACTTGGTTATGAAAATATTGGCGATACACACAGCGCGTTGTCGAGTGAAAATGAACGACCGGCGCAACACAGTATTACTACTTTTCTGACCAACACCTTCTTGCATTGGCTACACGAAACGAATGAGTCGCTTCCTTGGTTTGCGCACCTTTCATATTTGCGCCCGCACCCACCATTTGTGGCTGCCGGTGAGTGGTCAAAGAAGTACGAACCGGCAAGTTGTGCTGATGCAATTGGTATACCAGATAACAGGCATTGGCTGCACGATGTTCTTTTGCAGCACGAAGCAACGCGCGCTCCGCAAACTCGGGCTGAACTTCAGCAAGTGAAGTCGCAGTACTACGGCAATATCTCTCATGCCGATGAACAACTAGGGCGAATATTTGAAGAATTGAAACGTCGTGGCGAATGGGAAAATACGGTTGTTGTTCTTACTTCAGATCATGGCGAACAACTTGGCGACCAGGGCCTGTTGAACAAAGCTGGTTTTTTTGAATCGAGTTACCACATTGGGTGCATTGTTCGTGCTCCACAACTCAGCGATGCGCATGGGCTGGTAGTTGACGAATTCACGGAAAACATCGATATTTTCCCCACATTGTGTGAGCTCATGGGCGCAGCCATTCCTGCTCAATGTGACGGAATGTCGTTGAGTTCATTTCTGCACAACGAAACACCAGTGCGGTGGCGTGAAGCAGCCACTTATGAATGGGACTGGCGCGATGTTCTCATTGGTATTCATCCTGAGCACGATGCGTACAAGTGGCCTTACGATCGGCGACTTGAAGAATCACACCTCACTGTGCGCAGAAGTAGGAATTACGCCTACGTGCACTTTGGCGATGGCTCGTGGCTTTGTTTTGCTGTAGGGGAAGACCCAACATGGAACACCACAACCGAAGAAGCAGCAATAGTGCTACGCGAAGCGCAGGCAATGCTCACATGGAGAGCAAACCATACCGAACGCACGCTGACGGGAATGCTGCTTGAAGACGGCGGTATTGGGCGATTGCCCACAGGTTTCAGCAGCGAATGATGTTGAGTACGTCTGAATGTAAGTGACCGTTGCTCGTGACCGCACTTCCGTTACGAAATGAGGCTGCACCAAGACGATCGGTGAATGTGCCGCCGGCTTCGCGAACAACAAGACACACTGCTGCCGTGTCGTAAGGCTCTAGCCCTATTGCATCAACAGCGGCATCAATGTTGCCTTCGGCTACCAACATGTGTTGCCAAAAATCGCCAAAGCCACGTGAGCGATATGCGCGCCTTTGCAGCTCGACAAGTTGCTGTGTTCCGCCCACTTGGTCCCACGCGGCATGATGAGTAACGCTCACTTGTGCTTCGTCAAGCGTTCGCACATTACTCACTTGAATTTTGCCGCGTGACGTGAAGGCACCCATGCCGCGGCCAGCCCACCAACGAGAATGCAGTGCTGGGGCACTAACAACGGCAACAAGTGGTTCGTCGTCGGCATTTACAAGTGCAATGAGTGTTGCCCATACAGGAATGCCGCGTGTGTAATTGCTCGTGCCGTCGATGGGGTCAATGATCCAAGTGAGCGGGGCAGAAGATGCACCTGCGGCACCGAATTCCTCGCCAAAGATGGCGTGCGGTTCGCGGTGGCGCATAATTTCATCGGCTAAGAGTCGTTCGGTGGCGCGGTCGAGTTCTGTTACTTCTGTTTTATTCTCTTTCCAATCAACAGAAAAATCACGTCGGTAAAAAGGCGACAACGTATGTGCATCGGCGAGGTCGGCAAGGTGCAGGGCGAAATCGAGTTCAGCTGCAATGTCGATGTGGTTGCTCATGAAGGCAAACTATTACGAAAATCAGCGGGACGCTTCTCAATTAACGCCGAGAGCCCTTCTTGTGCGTCTGGGCCAAGGAAATTCAACATTTCATAAGCTAGCGAAGCTTCAAAATTGGGCAGTGCCTGGCGCAACCAGTGGTTGAGGCTGCGTTTGGTGAATCGCACTGCATCGCGCGGACCCGTGGCAACTTTTTGTGCAACGGCTAGTGCGGTGGAGAGAACTTCGTCAGCCGGCACTGCTTTCGTAACAAGCCCAATGCGCGCTGCTTCTTTGCCATCTATGAAATCGGCGGTGAGGAGGTAGTACTTTGCCTGAGCCATTCCGCACAAGAGGGGCCAAATGGCTACTGCATGGTCGCCGGCAGCAACGCCCAGACGAATATGCCCATCGGTAATGCGTGCATCTTCGTTCATGATGCTGATATCGGCCATGAGTGCAACCGCTAAGCCTGCACCTACAGCAACACCGTTGATTGCAGAAATGATGGGTGTATCGCAATCGATCATGGAGCGAACAATTTCGCCTGCTTCTCGCATGACCCGCATTGTTTGTGTGTAGTTGCCTACTTGTTCTTTGATCCACTCCAATTCACCGCCAGCACTGAATGCTTTTCCTGCACCGGTAACGACCACGGCATTGATGTTTGGATCGGAATCAACATCGCGAAAAATAGTGGAGATCTCTAAATGCATTTGTGCATCGGTGGCATTCATTTTGCCGGGGTTGTCGAGTGTGATGAGAAGTACGCCATTATCTTGCATCTCGCATTGGAGGCGTTGGTACTTTTCGGCGTAGTTCATTGTTTTGCACAATTCGTCACTAGTTTTTTCACTGAATTGGCCATGCCCGCGGCATCGAGATGCAGTTGCTTCAAAATCGCATCGGGTTTCGCTTGGGCGATGAATTCAGTAGGTATGCCAAAGGTATGCACGCGCGGAGAATGAGAACCAACTGCACACTCTGAGTTAATTGCATCAACAATTGATGAGCCGATTCCACCGTCGCGAATGCCGTCTTCAAAAGTAAGTACCAGCTCGTATTGAGCTGCCTCACGAATCATTGCGGGGTCAAGTGGCTTGCAACTGCGAACGTCCCACACCGATGTTTCGATACCGTCGTTGTGGAGTAGTTCTGTAGCTTGCAATGCATTGCCAACCATTTTGCCGATTGCCAATATGCATACTTTTTTGTCGGGCGAAGCGCGCAGTTCGCGTGCGAGAAGCCCGCTACCGATGTCGGTTGCTCCAACATTGCGCACAATGCCCTTGGGGTATCTAATAACAACTGGGCCGTCATTGACCAATGTGAAAGCATCGTGCAACATTTGTTGCAAATCTTGCGCACTTGATGGTGCAAGAACCCGCATACCAGGAACCTTGGCAAGTAGGGCCATGTCGTAGACGCCATGATGGCTCGGGCCGTCGTCACCAGTAATGCCGGCACGATCGAGACAAAAAATGACAGGAGCTTTGTGTAGCGCAACGTCGTACACCACTTGGTCCCAAGCGCGCGATAAGAAAGTGCTGTAGAGAGCCACAACAGGGCGCAGACCGGACAATGCCATGCCTGTTGCGGCAGTGACGGCATGTTGTTCTGCAATACCCACATCGAAGAATCGATCGGGGAACTGTTGCTGGAAGGCAATGAGGCCAGTTGGGCCAGGCATTGCAGCAGTGATTGCCACAATGCGGTTGTCGAGTGATGCCTCTTTCACCAATGTCTCGGCAAAAGCTTGGGTGTAGCCCGTTGGCACCGATTTTGGGGGTCCATTTTGTGGGTCAAAGACGGGCGCATCGTGCAGATGTTTTTCGTCGTCGTCTTCCGCAGGAGAGTAGCCGCGACCTTTTTGCGTGATGACGTGCAAAAGGATTGGGCCTTCATCAACGCGTTGCTCTGCGGAACGCAGAGCCTTCTCAAGAGCTTCTATGTCGTGGCCATCAATGGGGCCGATATAGCGGATGCCTAATGCTTCAAAGAATCCTGGTGGCTGCAGAAACTCGCGCACTGCTGCTTTCACTGCTTCAACACTGCGTTCAGCTTGTTTGCCCACTGCAGGCAACCGGCGCATGAATCGTTCGAAGCGGCGTTGACGACGAACATAAGTGGGGTTGAGTCGAATTTTTGTGAGGGTGTTCGACATGAGGCCAGACACTTTGTCTGCAGCAGTGATGTTTTCCTCGCCAATGCTGAGCGCAGAAATAGTGGGTGCATAGCTTCTGCCGTTGTCATTTAAAACAATGATGACCTTGCGGCCCGAGTGCCCCAAGTTGTTGAGCGCTTCGTACGCCATTCCACCAGTCATGGAACCGTCGCCAATGACCGACACGATGTGCCGATGCTCGGGAGTTTCTCCTGCTAACTCTGCAAGGTCTCGTGACGCAGCCATGCCGTATGCATAAGAGAGGACAGTTGATGCATGACTGTTCTCAATGAAGTCGTGCTCGCTCTCTTCTCGATTCGGGTAACCCGAGAGCCCACCTTCTTGACGTAAGCGTGCAAAGTCGGGAGCGCGACCAGTGACGAGTTTGTGCACGTATGCCTGGTGGCCGGTATCCCACAACAGCGCATCGCGTGGGCTGTCAAATACTCTGTGCAACGCCAAGGTGAGCTCTACCGCTCCCAGGTTTGAGCCTAAGTGCCCACCAGTTTCTGAAACAGACTGAACAATGAACTCGCGAATTTCCGACGCCAATGCAGTGACCTCATCTGTTGAGAGGCCGCGAAGATCGGAGGGTTGGTGGATATCGGCGAGCGCCATAGCACCCCGACGCTACCGCCCAGTTTTGGGCTGGGCATATCTGGTGGTCATTCTTTATGACAAAGATGACTACCGTGGCGACATGAACCCATTTTCTTTTTCCCTCGCCGGCAAGACCGCACTTGTGACAGGTGGCAATGGTGGCATCGGCCTTGGCATGGCGAAAGGGCTTGCCGCCAATGGGGCGAATGTCGTGATTTGGGGGACCAACCTCGAAAAGAACACCGCAGCCACCAAGGAACTCACCGAGTTTGGCACCTCCATCTTTGCGCTCCAGTGCGACGTGGGCGATCAGGCTCAAGTACTGGCCAGTTTTGAAGCCACGGTGAAGCAATGTGGCCGCGTCGATGCATGTTTTGTGAACGCAGGTGTGGGCGGGAAAGCGCCAAGTTTTGCCGAAATGAGCACTGAGGAATGGGACCGTGTCATGCGAGTGAACCTCGATGGTGCTTTTTTCACTGCTCAAGAAGCTGTGCGCCACATGGTTCCCCATGGCGGAGGATCCATTGTCTTCACCACTTCAGGCTCGGCATTTTATGGGCAGCAAAAAGGGCAGCACTATGGAGCGTCGAAGGCGGGCCTTGTTGCGATGTCGAAAGCCATTGCAGTGGAACATGCGCGCCACGGCATTCGTAGCAATGCCATTTTGCCGGGATGGATTGAAAGTGAAATGACCGCACCTTCATTTGGATGGGACAAGTTCGTGAACAATGTATTGCCACGTGTACCAATGAGGCGCTGGGGTTCACCAAGTGATTTCGCAGGTCTTGCAGTGTATTTAGCAAGTGACTTGAGCAAGTACCACACAGGTGATGTCATCACCATCGATGGTGGCTATCACTCGTTTTAAGTTGCCGTTAACTCGTGAGCAGTTGTGCGTCGTATTTTGCATCGAGGCGACGTTGATTCCATTTGTGGAATCCGGTGCCAATGAGGAAGCCAACTGCCAAGGTGAGTTGTCCTCCTACGCCATCAATCCAGAAGTGGTTTGCCGTGACGATGATGCACATGAGGGTAAATGCCGGATACAGAAGTACTAGTGCGCGAATCCAGCGCCGTCGAGCAAGTGGCCACATCGCAAATGCGCACCAACTTGCCCAGCCAATGTGCAAACTTGGCATTGCTGCATACTGATTCGATATTTTTGCGCCTGCACCAGAGCTGAAGTCCCACGGACCGCCATAAACATCGAGTGTGTCGACAAATCCAAAATTTGTTTTGCCTTGGTCAAGACCGCGTTCTGAAACTTCAATACATGCAGCGCCGTGCCCTTGCGGTGGACATGGCTCGTCGAGAAGGCGAGGGGGCATGAGTGGAAAAAGCGAGAACCCAACAATTGCAAGAGCGGTAGTGGCTGCCAGAGTGTTGCGCCATTGTGGAAATACATCTGGTCTTTTTTTGTACAGCAAAACAAAAACAGTAATGGTGATAATGAAATGCGCTGTTCCGTAGTAGGTGTTCAGCAATTGAATAAACCATCGGTGAGATAAGAAAAATTCCTGAACCGATTCTTCGTGGTACAGGCCAATCCAGCGCTCAAAACGTACGACGCGAATGGCATTGCGAAAAGCTTGAACGGGAATATCGACTCCGTTCACACGGTCTGAGCCAAATTGATTTCGGGTCCAGGTGTAGACGGAATAGAACGCAATAAATATTGCGGCCTCTTTCCACCACAGCGTCTTATGCGTGCGAGCAGGCGCTGTGTTCCCCAAATCATTTGCCACGAGGAAGAGGTTAGAGGCTGCGGCAAGTAACGTGAAGTGCCATGAGCACATTGAGCGAGCTTGTTGGCAAAGAAACCATCGAAAAGGTGCTGGCCAAGGGCCGCAGCACAGGGGCAGGATTCTCCGAGATCTTCATAGAAGACAAGAGATCCACATCGGCAGGACTCGATGATGGCCGGATTGAACAAGTCACCACAGGTCGCGACCGGGGAGCCGGCATTCGTGTTGTCCATGGCGAAACAACGGGTTTTGCTCACACCGCCGATCTGTCTGAAGCCGGGTTGCTTCAAGCCGCCGAGGCAGCTGCTGTCGCAGCCAAGCAGGGCTCTGGAGGAGTGGTAACGGTTGCTTTGGGTGGCATCGATACGCACCAAGTAAATGACGTGCAGATTTTGCCCAATGAAGTTCCTAAGACACGCAAGGTTGAGCTCCTGGAACGAGCCAACGAAGCAGCGCGCAGCATCGACAAGTCAGTGGTGCAAGTTTCAGCAGGCTATGGCGACAGTGTGCGTCGCATTTTGGTAGCAAACAGCGAGGGCGTATTCGCTGCCGACGACCAAGTGCGTACTCTTTTCCGGGTGAGTGTTGTTGCCTCTGGCGATGGAGGAATGCAAACCGGCTACGACTCCATGGGTCGCACCATTGGGTTTGAACTCTTCGATCTTTACGACGTGGAAGAACTTGCTGCAGGTGCAGCGCGGCAGGCAGTCACCAAGTTGAAGGCTCGGCCTGCACCTTCGGGTGCTTTACCTGTAGTTATTAAACGAGGTAGTGGTGGAGTTCTATTCCATGAAGCCTGTGGTCATGGTTTAGAGGCAGACCTTGTTGGCAAGGGTGCAAGCGTGTATCGCGGCAAGGTGGGCGAGATGGTTGCATCATCACTCGTTACTCTCATTGACGACGGCACCATGAGCGGTGAATGGGGCGCAATTGGCATTGACGACGAAGGTCATCACAGCCAGAAAAATACACTCATCGAAAATGGAGTTCTCACCGACTACATGTGGGACTACCTGCGTGCACGGAAAGAAAACCATCGACAAAGCGGTAACGGTCGACGCCAAAGTTATATGCATCTCCCGATGGTGCGTATGACCAATACATTTGTCATTAACGGAAGTTCAGAACCAGACGACATTGTGAAGGCAACGAAAAACGGGGTGTATGTTGCAAAACTTGGTGGCGGAAGTGTGAACACCGCAAGCGGTGACTTTGTATTCGGCATGACAGAGGCGTACCTCATTGAGAACGGTGAAATTACTGAACCGTTACGTGAAGGAAATCTCATTGGCAATGGCCCACAAGTACTGCGAGATATCGACATGCTCGGCAACGATTTTGCGATGGGCAACCCTGGTACATGCGGAAAAGATGGCCAAGGAGTGCCCGTTGGTGATGGTCAACCCACCTTGCGTGTGAAGTCGCTCACCATTGGAGGAACTGCAGCATGAGTTCCGGAAATGCATTGCAAGATCTTGCCGATCGCATAGTTGCTCAAGCAAAGCCCGGTGAACAGGTCGAGGCATATGTGTCTCGAGGTGGCGAAACATCCATCCGCATCTATGAAGGTGAAGTGGAACACTTTGTTTCAGCGCAGTCGGAAAGTGTTGGTATTCGGGTCATCAAAGAGGGTCGTACGGGCTATGCGTATGCAGGAACTCTCGATGAGTCGGTGTTGAGCGAAGTTTTTGCTGAAGCGCGTGACAATGTTCAATTTGGTTCTGTCGATGAATGGGCTGGTCTTGCAGAACCAGACGGTGTTGAAAAAGTGCCACAGGAATTGTGGAATGAAGAACTTGCGCATTTTCCTACAGCAGAGAAAATTGCCATTGCAAAAGAACTCGAAAAGCTCACGCTGGCAACCGATTCTCGCATTCGTATTGACGATGCAAACTACGACGATGCATATGGTGAAACAGCGTTTGCCACCACCAGTGGCATTCGGGCCCATGGGCGCGAAAACGGTTGTTATGTTTCCGTTGGCACACTCGCCGACGATGGCGATGAAACTCAAACAGGTTTTGGTTTTTCTGTGGGTCGTACTCCAACAGAATTCAACTTGCCACGCGCAGCGCGTGAAGCAGCCGACCGCGCAACTCGTCTGTTGGGCGCCACGAAGCCGCAGTCAAAACGAACAACTATTGTTTTAGACCCGTATGTCACCGCACAGTTCTTGCGTGTGTTGTCGAGCAGCTTTAGCGGCGAGAATGTGCAAAAAGGTCGCAGTTTTTTTGCTGAGCGTTTAGGCGAGTCGGTAGCAAACCCGCTTGTTACTCTCATCGATGATCCAACAAATCCGCTTGCCTATAGTGCAACCGATATCGATGGTGAAGGCTTGGCTGCACGCCGAAATGTGCTCATTGAAAATGGTGTGTTGAAACAATTCCTTCACTCTTCATACAGTGCGCGTCGCGGTCAAACAAAGAGCACGGGCAGTGCAGTGCGTACGGGTGGAACACCTGGCGTGAGTTGTTTAGCAATGCAATTAGTACCGGGTACTGGCACTCAAGAAGAACTCATTGCACAAGTAAGTGATGGTGTGCTCATTCAAATGGTGCAGGGCCTCCATTCAGGTGTGAACCCCATTTCGGGAGACTTTTCTACAGGCGCATCTGGCTTACTCATCACCAACGGACAAGTTGGAGCACCCATTCGCGAGTTCACTATTGCTTCTACATTGCAGCGCATGTTGCAAGATGTTGTTGCTATTGGTGGCGACGTCGACTGGTTGCCCATGTCGGCCAACGGAATGTCGCTGGTCATTAACGACGTCACCATGAGCGGGGCATAAGCCAATTACGTTCTCATGGAACGATGTGCAACACAATGAGTGTTGCCGTGAGTGCAAATAATGCAGAAATTCCCTGTGGCGATTTGGGGTGTTGTGCAATAAAACTGCGCAAGTTACTGAGAAGTGTCATGTCTCTATGTGTGCATTGTGGCCCTCGCAGTGCCACTCTTTTGCGAATTAGGCAGAAGGAGAAGGAGCTGGCGCGGCAGCGGGAGCCGGAGCTGGGGTAGCAGCAGCTGCAGAAGAGTCGCTCGAAGAGGAGCTTGAGCTCGTTCCTGGAGGGGTGGTTGCAGAACTGCCGCCTTTGGAGTCGGTCTTGTAGAAACCGCCGCCTTTAAAGGTGATGCCCACTGGTTGAAAGACTTTTTTCACCGGGCGCATTTTGCCATCGCTGGGGTGAGCAACTTCGGTGAGCGCATCGTCGGTGAAGGCCTGCTGAACTTCAATGGTTTCACCAGAGTCAACGAATTTGTAGACGTAGGTTGGCATAAGGGCTCCTGCAGGTAGAAAACAATGGCTGTGCAGCGAGGAAAGAGTATCGGGAGACTGGGCCTAAGCGACGCCTCGGGCCCGAATGAACTGTTCGGGTTCATCGAGAACAAGGCCAAATTCGTCAACATCGACCTCAATGAGTTCCTGTAATGAGCTGTCTGTAGGGGAGAGGCGGGTATAGCGCCAGCGGTGTTCGGCAATGCGCTCAAAACGCATCGTGCCAGCAACGACCGAGAGCTTCTCGGGGTCGATAATGGCGGTTTTGATCTCGGCCCCATGGCCGACCTCTAAGGGGAGTTGGCGAATAGCGATGCAATGCGTGATTGGCGAACCAACAATGGCAACGAGATGACACCCGTCGAGGTCGGTGCGGTGGGCTCCATTGACCTCGCCCCATCGGCCGGAGCCATCGGTGGCAAGCCATAGATCGGGGTCGTCAAGATCGCGAAACAACAGCACTTGTTGGATGCCCCATTGTGCAGACACGCGGATGGCCACTTGAGACCGCTGTGGTCCGAGTCCGCAATCGAGGGTCCAGCCTTCATTTTCCCAACGAAATTTCACCGTGCTGAGCGGGCGACCGCCATCGGAGAGGTTGGGGTTGACGACGTCCCAAGAGACATCGTGACCGCTAGCAGGAAGTGCTCGATAGATCATGTGGTCCCATCTTCTCACAGGTACCGTTCAGGACGTGATTGAACTCGCTTCTGCTCAAGAAAAAGTACTGCTTGCAGTACAGCAAGCGTCTCCTGTGGTGCTGCCCATTCAAGAGGCGTACGGTCTGGTGCTTGCCGAGAACATCGTTTCGCGAGAAGAAGTACCGCATTTTGCAAACAGCGCAGTTGATGGCTTCGCAGTGCGCGCGCAAGATGTTGCAAATACCCCAGCAACTTTGCGTGTTGTAGACGAAATTGCAGCAGGTGGTATTCCGAATGTTGCAGTAGGCCCCGGTGAGGCGTCGCGCATCATGACCGGTGCCCCAATGCCAAATGGTGCAGATGCTGTAGTGATGGTTGAAGACTCAACCGAAGATACAACTCGTCACGAAGTGGTGCTACATGCTTCTGTGCAAACAGGCCAAGCTGTTCGACCTCGCGGTGATGATGTGCATATTGGTGATGTGGTGTTCCGTGTTGGAGACGTGCTGCACCCCGCTGCGGTTGGAGTTTTAGCAAGTATCAATGTGTACCGAGTTTCTGTCACGCCGCGACTTCGTGTTGCGGTTCTCTCTACCGGCGACGAACTAGTAGATGACGGCACGCCGCTCGCACTTGGGCAAATTCGTGAAAGTAATCGCACCATGTTGATGGGGCTCGTTACACAAGCTGGTTGTGAAGCTGTTGATTACGGCATTGTGCGCGATAACGAACAAGCACTGGAAGAGACGTTAAGAACTGCAGCAAGTGAGTGCGATGCCATTGTCACCAGCGGTGGCGTGAGCATGGGTGCCTACGATGTGGTGAAGGCACTTCTTGGTCGCATCGCACACATGACGTGGATGCAAATTGCTATTAAGCCAGCGAAGCCATTTGCCTTTGGCATGCTCGATGCTCCGCGCGAGTCTGCGCCAAATAGGCAAGTTCCCATTTTCGGTCTTCCAGGTAACCCTGTTTCATCTCTCGTCAGTTTTGAATTATTGGCACGTCCGGCGTTACGCAAGATGATGGGCAAAACACCTGCACTTCGTGCACCATTGCTCGCTGTTGCCGATTCATCTCTTCCACGTAAAACCGATGGAAAAGTTCACTTTCAACGAGTGGTCGCCAAAAGCCATAGCGATGGTCATATTCATGTTGCTCCTGTAAGCCAACAAGGAAGTCATCAACTCGCTGCGTCTGCATTAGCCAATGCCGTAGCGGTCTTACCCGATGGCAATGGGGTAGCCGCAGGGGGCGAAGTGCGAGTTCTTCTTTTATCAGACCTTGTTGAAGAGGCATAGACTAGAACCATGAGTACTGCAGGGGTGCAAGGCGAAGCGCTAGTCGACCCATTTGGGCGTACTGTTCGCGACCTGCGTATTTCGGTCACCGACCGTTGCAACTTTCGATGCACCTACTGCATGCCTGCAGAAGGCATGGTGTGGCTCGACCGTAGCGATGTGCTCACCTTCGAAGAAATCACTCGCTTTGCTGGCATTTGTGTCGAGCATTTTTTTGTTGATGGCATTCGCCTCACCGGTGGCGAACCAACTGTGCGTGCTCACCTTCCCATTTTGGTGAAACAGTTAGCTTCGTTGCGCCTTCCTGCGCATGCTCCTTCTGCATTTGCCGGCCAGGCACCCGATATTGCTCTCACTACTAATGGGGCAACGTTACGCAACGTTGCTCATGAACTCCTCATGGCTGGTGTGAGCCGTGTCAATGTCAGCCTCGATACTTTGCAGCCAGAGAAATTTTTAGCAATGACACGGCGTGATGAATTTCATAACGTCATTGCGGGTATCAAAGAAGCTCAACTCGCTGGCTTTCACCCTGTCAAAGTGAATGCAGTAATCGAGCGCGGAACAAATGACGATGAAATTGTTGACCTTGCAACTTTTGGGCGAGAGAACAATGTAGAAGTGCGGTTCATTGAGTTCATGCCGCTCGACGCCGAACAAGGTTGGGCGGGAAGCAAAGTGGTGAGCCAAGACGAAATCGTGCAAGCAA
>WLST01000016.1 GCA_009711295.1 Actinomycetota bacterium
ATGACTTTTACGCCAATGAGCCACAATGCAATGCACCCGGCAATACGCGTGGCGCCGTCCATGCCCATCACAATTCCGTAGTCAACAAATTTTCCGGTGCCGGAACAAATACCTCGTGCAAGGTGCGCAGGTGCGTAACCCACAAATGCCAAAATGAGTGCTGCTGTGACTAGCCAGTGGCCTTCAAAGAAATCTTTGGTGAGCCATGGGCTGCCAGCAAGAACAAGCGCACTCACTATTGCTGCAAGACCAATAGTGAGCGGAATAATTTTGCGCACAATGGGTAGGCCCCCTTGGCCCAGTGCACGTCGGTGCGCGAGTGCGCGACCCACTTCTTGTTCAATGGGCATGAAAAAACCTGGTGCCAGGGCAAAGGTGGCGAACCACAACGCAACGATGGGCTTGAAATTTTCTTGACCCAGTGCTTGTTGGCCAACTTTGAAAAATGCGTAACTTGCTACGCCGGCAACTAAAAGACCAATACCAACGGGAATCGTGCCTTCAGGGAGAGGAATTTTCTCGTCGAGAGTTCGCTTCTCGCTAGCACCGTTGTTATTCACGCACCTTGCAGGCTAGTGCTATTGCGCGTTGCGCAGAGGTGAGTGCTCGCTCAGTTTGTCGCAGAGAATTGTTGCAATGCTTTTTGCATGATCAACAACTTCAGAAATGTGTGTTTCAAGATCGGGATTTTCTGTGTGCAAAGTTGTCATCATTTCGCGACGGCGAACTTGCAGTTGTTGAAAGGCGAGCACTCCTGTGCCCACGGTGATGTACAGGGCCTCTTTGCCGTATTCAGACACTTTTTCCGCAATCTGTGGCACATCGATTTCTGGCAAATCAATGTCGACAACGGGTACTTTCCAGGAAGGAAGGCGAAAGTCGCTCGGAATGTTCACAAGGTGAGGGTATCTGGCACTGCTAACTTTTGCAAGCACTTTGGGCAGTGGAGGAGCCTTTTGGGGACTCCCTACTAGCCTTACTCCATCACGGATTTCACCTCTTACCAGTGGCCGAACGACGGCAACGCGGTGCCACCCGTGGTGGCATCGATGGTGGTGTTCTGCGACCCAGTGGGGCCAGAAGGGCTGGTGGGTGCCGACTTCGCCGAAGTGGTCGCTGGCTTGGTGGGCCAAGACTACGAGTCGCTCCAATACCTCTTTTTCCTGGTGGGGCCCGACGACGAGGTGCGACAAGCCTACGAAAGCCACATTGCTCAGCATTTGCCGCTCGCAGCCGTACGCAAAGTGGAAGGTAACCCTGGTTATGGGCCAACCCAAAATGCCGCAGCCCGTTTGGTGGAAGGTGACAACGGACTCTTTCTTTTTTTGCACGACGATGTGTGTCTAGCCAGTAATGCGGTCAGTGAACTTGTCACCGAATTGTCGCGTTCTAATGCAGCAGTGGTGGGCCCAAAGCTTGTGCAGTGGGACGACCCATCGCTCTTGCAGCATGTGGGAATGGGCGTCGACCGTTGCGGTGAAATTGACCCCATTGTGCTCCCGGGAGAAAAAGACCAACAACAACACGACGCAGTAGCCGACGTGTTTTGTTTGCCCAGCGCTTGCTTGCTCGTAAGGTCCGACCTGTTTCGTACCTTAGGTGGTTTCCATCCGGGCATCACCTTTGGTGGCGAAGAGATGGACCTGTGTTGGCGCGTGCATCTCACCGGCGGCCGTGTTGTTGTAGTGCCAAGTGCGGTTGCGCGACACCGTGAAAATTTCACGTCTCGTCAACCACTCATTGAGCTCACCACAATGAGCGAAACACATCGGGTGGCAACAGTTTTGTCGTGTACTTCTGGTGCGCGACTTTTGCCCGTCTTTTTTCAAATGCTTGGGTTGTCGCTACTTGAACTTCCCGTTTCCATTGCTACAGGGAAATGGAAACAAGGGTTAGCGGCCCTTCGCGCCACATGTGGCGGCGTATTGCAATTTGGGGCTGTAGCAAAGCGTCGTCGCATTGTGCAGCAGTCTCGGCTTGTGAATGATTCCGAAGTGCATCACCTGCAGGTGCGCGGTAGTGCACGCGCAACAAATTTCTTGCGGTTGCGCCGTGCCGAAAGCGAAGCACGCCGGCGTGAGTCGTTCGTCATTGCCAAAGAGCGGGAACGACGTCAGCGTTTTTCCGTTGTTGTCGGGTGCATGCTCGCCGCAATAGTGGTGGTGGGAAGTCGCCAACTCTTTTTCCGCGGTGTGGCAAATATCGGTCAGTTTGTGCCTTTTACCGAGTCGTGGCGATCATTGGCTGCCGCATATCGATTGGGTTGGTGGCCTGCAGGTTTTGGATCGTTATCGCCTGCCCCAACAGGTACCGCGCTCGTTGCCGTTGCCTCGTTTTTTTCTTTGGGAAATCCGGCGCTCTTGCGCACGCTTGCCATTGTGGGGTTGCTACTGGTTGCCGCCATTGGAATGTGGAAGGCGAGTGTTTCTGCATCGTCAAGCAGAGCACGTACAGCGGGTCTTGTTACCTACCTTGCATTGCCCATTGGGTATGAATGCATTGCAACGGGTCGCTGGGGTGCCCTTGCGTGTTACGGAGCGCTTCCTTGGGTGATTGCGGCATTCAACACCGCACGTCACACAGATACGGCACGTGCAAGCGATATTGCGCGTCAAGGAGTGCGACTCGGTCTTGTCATTGGCGTTGTTGCAGCATTTGAATTTTCCTTTGTTCCGTTGTGCATTGTGCTTTTCGGACTCTGGTGGCTCAGTGGCATTGTTGCCGGAGGCACAACTTCTATTCGTGGTGTTGCAAGCATCTTTGGGGTCGGAATTTGCACAGCGCTGTTATTGCAGTTGATGTGGCTAGGAAATTACGTCAACAGCAACTGGTGGCAAACAATTGTCGGTTTCGATTCGGGTGTGGGTTTGCATAAGGGAATCCAGGAATTGGCAAGTTTCAATTTCGGTCGTTTCCACCTAGCAACATTTGCGCTCTTGTATTTCTTTGTACTTGTAGTGAGTCTTGGCACCGCACGTGGTGAACGATTTGTTCTTGCGCTGCGTGGTGCAACATTTGTTGTTGCGTTTCTCGGCCTTGCAGTTGTAGGCGATACCCGAGTGGTGAATGCAGCAATGCCCGACCCAGCTGTTCTTCTCACCGTGGTGGCCTTGGGTCTCGCGTTGGGGGCTATTGCCGCAGTGGAAGCCTTCGATGTTGACGTGAAGGGTCGTAAGTTCGGTTGGCAACAACCTGCAAGTGTGTTAGCGCTTTGTGCAATAGCAGTAGGTGCTTTCCCTCTGGCGGTGAATGCGGCAAATGGTCGCTGGAACCAGCCGTCATCTTCGCTATCAAGCTTGCTCTCTCAACTGCAAAAGAACCCCGTTGAAGGCGACTACCGCATTTTGTATTTAGGTAATTCACTACTTTTGCCAGCAGCCCCGCGCACGATTCCATTTGGCTCAACAGATGGCCTGCAGTTGGGTTATGCAATTACCGATGATGGTGCTGCAACGTTGTACAACCAATGGGCAGCAAAGAAGACTTCAGCAGTTGTTTCATTAGAAAATACGCTGCAGAACTTAAGTGAGGGCAACACCCCGCGCATTGGTCGCTTGCTCGCTCCGCTTGGTGTGCGCTACATCGTGGTGCCTCTCATTGATGGCTCACGAAGTACTCGTGCGCAACCATTGCCGCTTCCGCAGGGGCTTTTGAGCGCGCTTGAAGTTCAGCTCGATTTTCGCCGTCAATACTTTGCGAGCGATCTCATCATTTATGAAAACGTCGCGTGGGCACCTACGCTCGCGCAACTCTCCGATGCGGGTATTGCGGCAAGCAAAAATGCAGGTAGCGAAGCACTCATTTTGTCTGACCTGCGTGGAGCAACGCCGGTGAAAACAGGTTTTATCCCTGGTCGAGCAACACAAAAACTCGATGTCAGGGGAGGAACAGTGAGTGCTGCTATTCCTTCTTCATCGCGATGGCGCTTAGAAATCAAGAATCAAAAAGTGCTCTCTCGTCCGGCATTCGGCGCAACGCAAGCGTTCGATATTCCTACAGATGTTCCTGAACACACTGTGGCAACTCTTGCCTTCTCGCGACCATGGAAACATGTTCTGCTGGTTGTTCTTCAGTTTGCGATGTGGGTTTTTGCAGTGTTCTTTGCGTTAGGAATACGTATTCGGCGCCGGCGCCAAGTGGAAGTGACATTGAGTTCAGATGCACGCGATATTTCATTTGGTGGTAATCAATGAAAACTTGGCGTCGTGTTCTTTCATTCACTTTGGTCGCAGGTTGCGCGGCAGGAGTTGTGCTGCTGTCTGAGTCACAAAAAGATGTTGCCCCTCAAGAAGTCAACAATGCTGTGGCCAATGTACAAAAAGCATTTCCGCATGTAGCGAGCACCAGAACCATCAGCACCTCTTGGTATTGCCCAGGCGTACCGCTCGGAGGAGACGCCTATGTGGGGAATGATTACGGGGGAACAATCAGTATTTCCAACCCCACCGATACTGAAGTACAAGGCGTAGTGACACGGTTTGGAATTGAAGCCGAACCAGAAGTGGTGTCCATTGTTGTTCCGCCGCGAGATTCCCTTACCTACAACTTCAGCCAGGGTGCGCGCGGTGCGTACGTGAGTGCATTAGTAGAGCTGGCTGGCGGGAAGGGTGCATCAGTTGAACAGCGCGCTATCTACCCGGCAGGCGATTCAACGCAGCCTTGTGTGAACCAGCCTTCACCCCAATGGTTTTTTGCAGATGGTTTTACTGCAAGCGACAGCAAAGAAGATCTTTTATTAACTAATCCATTGCCCGATGCAACGGTTATTAACGTGCGCTTCGTGACCAAAGACGGAGAGCGTCAACCGTCTGCACTCCAGGGCTATGTTCTGCCGCCACACTCGCTGCGCGTACTCGATATTGCGAGCCAAGGTGCTCGTGGTGAAGATCTGGTGGGTGTAGAACTGCGTGCGGTGAGCGGCACTTTTGTGGCTGCGCGAGCACAACATTATTTAGGTACTGGGCGCTTGGGGTATGCGGTGAAATTGGGCGCTCCGGAAGTTGCCACCGACTGGTGGCTGACAACGGGCGACTACCGCGGGAAGCCCAATGAGCAAATTATTGTGTTTAACCCAACGCAAGACGAAGCAAAAGTTGTGGCGTTATTTTCTGGCGAAGGTGGTGCCGGGGTTGCGCCGCTCAACTTGACTGTTCCTGCACACCGAGTGGTGTCTCTTGCCATGTCGAATATCGCCGGGTTAACAGAGAATCGATTCACGGTCTCGTTCTCGGTTCTTGAAGGAACAGGCATAGTGGTGGAACATGTCTCCACTCGTCAGCTGGAAAAGTCGATGGCAACCACTGTTGACCTTGGGGTGCCCTTTGTGATGGCTGCAAAGCAGTGGGCCATACCGTCACCCATCGCGCCCGGAACAACCGATGCCATCGCACTTACAAATGTGACTGCATTGCAAGCCAGTGCCCGCATTGAAGGTGTGGGCCCAGCAGGTGCGCTACCTATTGCGGGCTTAGAGGCAATCGTTGTAGAGCCTGGTGCAACGCGTTATGTGGCTTTGCCTGAAGGTATGGTGCTCGGGCAGTTGCAAGTTGTTTCGACACAAGATCTCATTGTGGTGCGTTCTCTTCCCCGCACGTTTGGTGTGAAGGGAAGAGATCTTGTTACAGCGCTACCTGTGAAATAGCTGAACTACTCCGACTGTTGCATTTCTAGAGCAAGTTCAACACGTTTAATTTGTTCATCTTCTGCTTTACGCGTGTAGTCATCGGATGCGATGTAGAACACGAGTGACATCACAAGTCCAACAGCGACTGCAACTCCTAACGATTGCACCCACTTGATCCAGCGTCGGCTAGGCGCAGGTAGCAAGGCCATGGTGAGTACGGTGAGCAGTGCCAGAACAACACATACCAATGTGGTCATGGCATCAAGAGATCCAGAAGCACTGCTCACGCGGTTTTCGCGGTCGTCAACAAGTTGCTTGACTTCTTCCAAGACCGTTTGGGCTTCAGCTTTTTTCTCGTCGTCGCTCTCTAAGTCTTTTTCTAAGACGTTGAACTCTTCAAGAAGTTTCTCAAATGCCTCTTCTGCACGAGGGTCGCCTCCGGCTGGGGCTTCGGTGTCAATTTCGTACTTGCGCACATCTTCGAGGTAGTCAATGATCAGACCTTTGATTTCTGGTGCAAGTTCTGGGTCGAATGCTCGTGTTTCGACAATGATTGATTCCAAAGTAGTGGTTTCATCGAAAAGAATATTTTGTGCAGATACTTGGTCGCTCCAGACGTTCACAATGATGAATGCCAGCAGCAAGGTGAAAGCAGTACCAATAAAACCAAATACAGCAACAAGACCTTCGGTGTCGTCGCCTTCAGCCTGAATACGTGCATTAAAGATTGCCTTCACAATAGGAATAACAATCAGTACTGGAATGCCAATGCTGATGAGCACGATGAGCCATAGTGGAAAGGCGAGGAATCCTTCAAGCATGAGATAACTCTTTCTCTAAAAAGTAGGTAGCGCAGACATTACAATAATTCGCAGGCCAAACGGGAATATGCATAAGGTAGTGGCGTGAAGTTCGTTGCGGTCGTGGTAGTTGTGGCAGTTGCTGCAGTGCTTGCTCGATTTTTGCAAAGCCGTAAGCCGCAAGCCCCGACGCAGCCCAAAATGGAAGTGCCCGCACAGGTCGACAGAAGAGATTTCGCCCAGCCCGAGGTGGAGTGGCTCGTTGCTGTGTTCTCGTCGGCAACGTGTTCTACATGTATCGACGTGGTGGCAAAAGCTCAAGCATTAGCGACTGCTCAAGTTGCAGTGGTCAATGTGGAGTATCCCGAACACAAAGACTTGCACGATCGTTATGGCATCGATGCAGTGCCTACCGTCGTCGTTGCCGACGTAGATGGGGTGGTGCGTGGAAGTTTTATTGGACCCGTATCGGCGACCGACTTGTGGGCCGGTGTTGCAGAAATGCGTCAGCCAGGTTCGCGAGTAGTTTCAGATTGTGCGACTTCGCCCGTTGTTGAAGGTGACTGAGAAGCAGATTCGCTTAAGCCCTGTTGAACAAGGCGCAATACTGCTGGCCCGTCGATGGTTTCTTCTTCCAGCAAGCGCTGCGCCACAAGGTCGAGACCGCGACGGTGTTTGGTGAGAACCTCGCGAGCGCGAGTTTCTTGGGCGCGCAAGATGCGAGCAATTTCTCCGTCGACCAACTTGGCAGTGTCGTCGCTGTATTCGCGACCACTGGTCATGAGGTCTTCGCCAAGAAACACTTGTTGCTGACTATTCCACGCCATGGGGCCAACTGCTTCGCTCATTCCCCATTCGCGCACCATGCGCCGAGCAATGCCAGTTGCTTGTTCGAGGTCGTTTGCTGCGCCACTATTTAAGTTGCCAAAGACCATCATCTCGGCAACACGGCCACCCATTGCTTTGCAAATGATGTCTTCAAAGTATTCCTTGGAATAGGTGTGGCGTTCTTCGGGCAGGGTCCAGGTAACGCCCAGAGCCATACCGCGCGGCAAAATGGTGACCTTATGAAGCGGGTCGCTGTGGGGAAGTACTGATGCGAGAACTGCGTGGCCGCCTTCGTGGTATGCCGTTGCTTTTTTCTCGTCGGCGTTGAGTACGAGGCTTTCGCGACTCGCACCCAAGACAACGCGGTCACGTGCATTTTCGAAGTCGACATGCTCTACTTGTTTGCCGCCACGGCGCACGGCAAACAAAGCAGATTCGTTCACTAAGTTCGCCAAATCGGCACCACTCATACCGGGCGTAGCGCGTGCCATGGTTTCGAGGCTGACCTCGGGTGCCATGCGCTTATCGCGTGAGTGCACCTTCAAAATAGCGAGACGCTCTTCGTATTCAGGTAGCGGCACAATGATGGATCGATCGAAACGACCAGGACGCAAGAGCGCAGGGTCAAGAACATCGGGGCGGTTAGTGGCCGCCATGATGACGATGCCTTCGCTGGTTTCAAAGCCGTCCATTTCAGCAAGCATTTGGTTGAGCGTTTGTTCGCGCTCGTCGTGCCCACCGCCAAGGCCAGCGCCGCGCTTACGACCAATGGAGTCGATTTCGTCGATGAAAATAATGGCACGACCCATTTTGCGGGCTTGCTGGAAAAGGTCGCGCACGCGGCTTGCGCCAACGCCAACAAACATTTCCATGAAGTCTGAACCGGTGACAGACAAGAAACCCACTCCAGCTTCGCCAGCTACTGCGCGAGCAAAGAGTGTTTTACCTGTTCCGGGAGGGCCAACAAGCAAAATGCCTTTCGGAATGCGTGCACCAATTTCTTTGAACTGTTCAGGCATCCGCAAGAAGTCGACCACTTCTTTAATTTCCATTTTGACGCCTTCGTAGCCAGCAACGTCGGCAAACGTGGTGGAAGGTTTGTCGGCGTTATAGGTTTTGGCACGACTACGGCCAATAGACATGATGTTTCCGGCTTGGCCCATGGCACGGCGTTGCATGAACATGAAAATGCCGATGATGAGAAAGAATGGCAACAAGATGGGAATGAGGCTGGTGAACCAGTTGGCCTGTGGCGTGTTGTAGTTGTAGTCGACGCCCTGGTCTTTCAAGAGCTTCTCGTCGGCATCGCTGAGGAGGGGAGCGCCAGTGGTGGTGAACTTGCGTCCGTCGCTCAGTGTTCCGGACAACACATTGGTGGTGTTGTTAATAGACACCTTGTCGACTTTGCCCAGGCGAACTTGTGAGAGAAATTCGGTGTAGGTGAGTTTCTCGGAGCTCTTTGAAGGAATGAAGCGTGGCCCAAAAACGAGGGCAAGAGCGCCAACAGCGATGAGCCAAACAGCCCACTTCGGCAGTTGTTGTTTGCCCGACTTCGGGGCGGTGGGGTCGGGGTTGTTGCGCTTGGCATTGAAGGGGCTTTTGCGCGGTTGGCGATCATTTTTTTGTGGCGCCGAGGGGGTGCTGCCGGGAAGCTGCGAGGGGGGTGGTGGCGGGGGCAAGTTGCTCATGCCCACATGATATGGGCTGGGTGGTCGTCATGTATCCCCCACCTCGTAATCGGGTATGGATAGCGTTCTTCCATGGCTCGCCAATGTTCACGTTCCGGATGCTCAACACCAGCATCAATGACCCTTACGTATCAATACAACCGCTCGGTGGCGTGGATTGATCAATTGCAGTCTGAACGTGATCCGCATGCTTATGACCTCTGTGAACGACACGGAAAACGCACCACTGTTCCTTCAGGTTGGCGCCTCGAAGACCGCCGGGCCGTGTACCACTTCATCACACCTAACCGCCTTGCCGGGTAACTCACCTCCGCGGCACTCCAGCGATTACCGCGGTACCGCATCGCGTTATTCGTTGCCAACGGTCATTGGCGGTTGGTTGGGTTGTTATCTCGTTGCCAATATTTTGGGTGGCATCATTGCGGGTGCATCTAGTGCTCCTTCTGGCGAAGAACCTATTTGGATACTTGCCGCATCGGCCCTTGCACTGTGGACGCCATTCATTGTGATGTTGGTGGTGTTATCGCGCAAACTTGGTTCAGGTCATTTTTGGAGCGACTATTTCGTTCGCTTTCGGCCAATTGATGCTTTAGGTATTCCTTTAGGAGTTGCTTCACAAATACTTTTAGTAAGTGCGGTGTACTGGCCATTGCGCAAGATCTTTCCGTCAACGTTCGACGCAGCAGATGTTGAAGAACGTGCACGCGACCTCTATGACCGCGCTCATGGTGGGTGGCTCGTGGTGCTTGTGCTCATCGTGGTGGTTGGCGCTCCCATTGTGGAAGAGCTCGTGTACCGAGGATTCATTCAAGGAACACTGCGCGGAACCATGAACGAAGGTGTTGCATTAGTGGTCACAGCTGTTTGGTTCACCCTCATCCACCTCACACCAGTGGAATACCCAGGGCTTTTTGTCATCGCCTTGGTTTTGGGCTTCTCGTATCACTTTTCGCGCCGAATTGGCCTTTCCATAGTCACTCACATGGCTTTTAACGCAACGGGATTATTGCTAGTTGCCGTGAAGTGAGCCGTTTGTCGGCACGTTAAATGCCACAATGGTACGCATATGACAACTGAGATCGAAAGCGAACAGGTCGTTGAAGACGAAGTAAACGCGCCACACAGAATCCAGAAACTTACTGCTTCGTTTCTTGGGTTTCAACTTTTTTCAACAATTGTCATTGTCGGCGGGTCAATGTTGTTTCTCTTTGCAACGTTGCATCCTTCGCTCATTTTCAAAAACAACACGCCAACAGGTGGCGACATGGGTGCGCATGTATGGGGGCCGGCATTCTTGCGCGACAACCTCTTGCCGCATTTGAAGCTGTCGGGTTGGAGCATGGACTGGTACTCAGGGTTACCCACGTACCGCTTCTACATGGTGGTTCCGGCATTATTTATTTTGTTGCTCAATGTTGTTCTTCCCTATGGAATTGCCTTCAAAATTGTTGCGGTTGCAGGAATCATTGCGCTCCCCGCATGTGCATGGGCTTTTGGAAAACTTGCGCGATTCGCGTACCCACTACCTGAACTTTTTGCACTAGCTGCAACCATTTTTCTCTTTGACGAGAGCTTCACCATTTATGGCGGAAATATTGCAAGCACCATGGCGGGCGAATTCTCGTTCTCTATTGCACTGGCATTCGCTGTTTTGGGGCTGGGCTTTTTAGCGCGCGGCCTAGATGATGGAACAAAACGTCCGGCAGCTGCAATATGCATCGCTTTAGCCGGATTAAGTCATGGCATCGTTCTCATCTTTGTGTTTGGTGGGGCAGCATTAATGGTTCTCATTCATGCCAATAAACAACGCTTCCGCTTTGGTGCAAGCGCTATTGGTGCAGCAGTGTTGCTTTCTTCGTTTTGGGTGCTGCCATTTCTTACTGCACACGCATACATGACCGACATGAAATATGAACCACGTCCGAGTGGGGCAACCGACTCATTTTGGGACATGTTTTTCCCTCATACCGCATTTTGGGATCTCTTTATTATGGCTTTCGCCATTATTGGTTTTGCCGCGTGTGTTATTCGTAAAAAAACATTTGGCATGTGGATGGGCGTGTACTGCACAGCTCTGTTCGCGGGTGTTTATATCACCCGCGACAGTTTGCCCGTTATCGGTCTTTTGTGGAACCCACGACTCTTGCCGTTTATGTATCTTTTGCGTTACATGCTCATGATGGTCGGTATCTATGCCGTCATTTCATCGGTGGTGCGCTTGGCAATGCTCGAACGTGGTGAGAAGTCAGTGCATATTCCCGTTGAAGTAACAACTGGGGTTGTGCGCAATGCAACTGCATGGGCTGTTGCTGTCACCGTTCTGTGTATTTTTGGTTTTCGCTTTCAACAGTTGCCCTTTGCCTCGGTCGTAGCAGGCGCAAATGACAAGTCGGAATATTCATGGGGCCCGTTTCGTGGCGCGTCGGGCAACAAGGCATTTGTTGATGGCTGGGCACGCTGGAACTTTGAAGGTTATGAAGGCAAACCCGCATATGGCGAGTACCACGGCATTGTGGAGACAATGAAAAAGATTGGTGAAGACCCTCAGCTCGGTTGTGGGCGTGCACTGTGGGAAAACAGCGGTGACCTCAATAAATATGGCACCACCATGGCGCTGATGCTGTTGCCATTTTGGACCGATGGGTGCATTGGCTCACAAGAAGGACTCTTCTTTGAAGCCGCCGGAACAACGCCGTATCACTTCATTAGTGCTGCTGCAATGTCGAAACAAAGCAGCAACCCCGTTCGCGAATTGCGTTACGACAACAACAATGCCGAAATGGGCGTTCACTACTTGCAAGAACTTGGTGTGCGCTATTTCATGGCATACACGCCAGAGGCTGTAGCGCAAGCAAATACACAAAATGATCTCACTGAAGTTGCTCGCAGTGGGCCATGGGTGGTGTACGAAGTAGCAAAGAGCGACTGGGTAGTACCCATGACTGTGCAGCCTGTTGTGGTGGAAAAGCGATCGGGCGACCAGCGTGAGCGGTGGCTCGAGTTGGGGTCAAGTTGGTTACAACATACCGATGAATGGGCAGCAGTTCCTGTTGCTGATGGTCCAAAAGAATGGCAGCATATTTCTGTTGCCCCAGACCTCAATCGCCGAGTAGGTGAACCAGGAAGTTCATCGCGCAGTGTGGACATTGTTCAACCTGTAGAGAAAATTACTCCGGTGGCCTTGCCGCAAGTAAATATTACGAATTACTCACATACGCAAGACTCAGTGTCATTCACGGTTGACAAGGTAGGAGTTCCCGTATTGGTGCGTGTGAGTTATTTCCCGAACTGGACTGTTTCGGGTGCGAAAGGTCCGTATAGGGCCGCGCCAAACATGATGGTCGTGATTCCCGCCGAAAAAAATGTGCAATTGAAATATTCATCGACGGGTATCGACAAACTTGCGTACTTATTGTCATTAATTGGCATTGTCATTGTGATTTTTTGGTGGCGACGTGGCCCGTATCGTTACGGCACATCAATGCCGCCGCTAATGTAAATAAGAGATGGCACATTCAGATCTCACCAATATTTTTAAGGCGTACGACGTTCGCGGCACTGTTCCCGATCAATTCAATGTCGACATCGCGCGCGCAGTGGGAGTTGGGTTTGCGCAGTTTGCAAAAGCCACCACCATTTTAGTTGCCCGCGATATGCGACCTTCTGGGGTTGAGCTCGTCGCTGCTTTTGCCGAAGGCGCAATGTCGCAGGGTGTCAACGTTATTGACCTGGGTTTAGCAAGCACCGATTTGTTGTACTTCGCCGCTGGCTCACTCGATGCACCAGGGGCGATGTTCACTGCTTCGCATAACCCTGCGCAATACAACGGCATCAAGTTTTGCTTGTCGGGAGCGCGGCCAGTAGGTGTAGACAGCGGTCTGAACGATATTCGTGAAGTGGCAGTGCGCGAATTAGCGCGTCCATCAGCGTCGGTTGCGAGTAGGGGTCAGCTCTCGCAGCGCAATTTGCTCGATGCATTTGCCGACCATGTGGTGAGCTTTGTCGACCAAGACCAACTCATTCCTTTGAAAGTTGTTGCCGACACCGCAAATGGGATGGGTGGCTTAGTTGTTCCTGCGGTCTGTGAACGACTTCCACAAATACAACTTGAAGTGATGTTTGGTGAGCTCGATGGCACGTTCCCCAATCACCCAGCAGACCCCATTCAGCCTGCAAATCAAAAAGATCTGCAAGCACGCGTTATCTCTGGCGGATTCGACGTGGGATTGGCATTCGATGGCGATGCCGACCGAGTGTTTGTTGTTGACGAAAAAGGTATTGGCTTATCGGGAAGTACCACGACGGCGCTGTTGGCTGCTGCAGTGTTGCGCAAAAATCCTGGAGCAAAAATTATTCACAACCTCATTTGCTCGAAGGCTGTTCCTGAAGTGATTACAGAGTACGGGGGAGTCCCCATTCGTTCGCAGGTGGGTCATAGCTACATCAAGCAAATGATGGCGGAAACTGGTGCTGTGTTCGGCGGAGAACATTCCGCTCACTATTACTTCCTCAACAATTACCGTGCCGACAGCGGGCTCATTGCCGCAATGCATGTTTTCAACGAGATGAGCCGCAGTGGTGAACAGCTTTCTCAAGTTCGCATTCCTTTCGAGCGCTATAGCGCAAGTGGTGAAATCAATACACAAGTACATGACCCTCTCAGCGTCATCGAAAGAGTTGGCGCCGCATTTGCCGCATTCCCTAGCGATCGTCTCGATGGGCTCACTATCGATTGTGGCTCGTGGTGGTTCAACCTGCGGCCCTCGAATACCGAGCCATTGCTGCGACTCAATCTTGAGGCTAAAAATCGTGATGAATGCGATCAGCATGTTTCAGAAGTGCTGGCACTCATTACGCAAAACGCGTAGCAGTAACCCCACTCAATGTTGGCTAGTGTAGAAGCATGTCGTTAAACGCAAAATTGCTAGAAATTCTGGCTTGCCCAGAAGACAAAGGCCCGCTGTTCTACGTGGAATCAGAGTCGCTTCTCTACAACGACCGTTTGCAGCGCGTCTACGACGTCAAAGCGGGAATTCCCGTGATGCTCATCTCAGAGGCACGCACTGTTGACGCTGGCGAACATGATCGCATCATGGCAAAAATCACCGCTGAAAACATTCAGCCCACCTTTACCGCGCACTAGTATTTAACAGTCGGGCTGAAAGACCGGAGCCAGCAGGCCCCAGCCCGGGTACTTTCCCTTTATATCGACAGTTCCCGAAAGGCTCCTCCATGTCTACAAATAGCACCTTTGCGCAACGCGGTGATTTCCGTGTTGCAGATCTTGCCCTCGCCCCATTTGGCCGCAAGGAAATTCATCTTGCCGAACACGAAATGCCAGGCCTTCGCGCACTGCGCAAAGAGTTCGGACCAACAAAACCGTTGAAGGGTTGCCGCATCTCTGGTTCATTGCACATGACCATTCAGACCGCAGTACTCATTGAAACCCTTGTTGAGTTAGGCGCAGAAGTGCGTTGGGCAAGTTGCAATATTTTCTCTACTCAAGACCATGCAGCAGCTGCAGTAGTTGTTGGCCCAAATGGCACTGCAGAAAATCCACAGGGTGTTCCTTGTTATGCATGGAAGGGTGAAACTCTTGAAGAGTATTGGTGGTGCACCGACCAAATGATGACATGGCCCGATGGTGATGGCCCAAACATGATTCTCGACGATGGTGGAGATGCCACCATGCTCGTGCACAAAGGTGTGGAGTTCGAAAAATCGGGAGTTGTTCCCGACCCCACCACCGCATCAAACCCCGAATTCGCCATTGTGCTTGGTTTATTGCAGCGCAGTTTGAAGTCGGAGCCACAGAAGTGGACCACCATGGCTAAAGGCATTAAGGGCGTTACCGAAGAAACAACTACAGGTGTGAAGCGCTTGTACAAAATGGCAGAAAACAAAGAACTTTTGTTCCCTGCTATCAACGTGAACGACAGTGTGACCAAGAGCAAATTCGACAACCTCTATGGTTGCCGTCACTCACTCATCGATGCCATCAACCGCGCAACCGATGTCATGATTGCTGGCAAGCTCGCAGTGGTCTGCGGCTACGGCGACGTCGGCAAGGGTTGTGCGCAAAGCTTGCGTGGTCAAGGTGCACGAGTCATCGTCACGGAAATTGACCCCATCAACGCATTGCAGGCAGCAATGGAAGGTTATGAAGTCAACACTCTTGAATCTGTTGTTGATCAGGCTGATATTTTTGTGACTGCAACCGGCAACGAGGCCATTATCGATGTGTCACACATGTCGAAAATGAAGCACAACGCCATTGTGTGCAATATTGGCCACTTCGATAACGAAATCGATATGGCTGGTTTGGCTCGCAGTGGTGCAACACGTGATGAACTGAAAGCCGGTACAGACCTGTGGTCATTCCCCGACGGTCATGCCGTTATTGTTTTGGCTGAAGGCCGTTTGGTGAACCTGGGTTGCGCAACAGGCCACCCGAGTTTCGTGATGAGCTGTTCATTCACCAACCAAGTCATTGCTCAAATGGAATTGTTCAACAACACCGCAAAGTATCCACTGGGTGTGTATGTGCTGCCAAAGGTTCTCGATGAGAAGGTTGCCTCATTGCATCTCGATGCACTCGGCGTTGTGCTGACCCAGATGAACGATGTGCAGGCTGAATACTTAGGTATTAACCCATCGGGCCCATTCAAGCCCGAGAACTACCGCTACTAAAAAGAGTTACATTTCCAGTGCTTGCCCTGTCGCTGATTCATTCAGCGACGGGGACATGCGCAGTGCAACCAGTGCTTTTTGCACCAGCGGCCCAATACCAAATGCGAACACGAATGTTCCGAGCCCTATTGACCCGCCCAAAATGAGCCCAACCACTAACACCACAATTTCCACGGTGGTGCGGGCAAGGCGTATTGAGATTCCGAAGCGCTTGTTGAGCCCCAGCATGAGTCCATCGCGGGGGCCAGACCCGAGTTCTGCGCCAATGTAGAGCCCGGAGCCAAATGCGATAAAGAGCATTCCCGCTACAAGAAATGCCACGCGAGCAACGATGAGTTGAGAGTGGGGGAGCAAGTCGTCCATGAAGTTTTCGACGAGCCCAATTTGGATGGCGTTCATGATGGTGCCAATACCGGGCTTCATGCGCAGTGGAATCCATGCCAGCAGCAGCACCACTCCAACAATGATGATGACCGTGCCCATTTTGATGTCGGCTTTTTCGCTAATGCCTTGATGCAGAACGTCCCACGGAGGAACACCTAGGTTGCTGTGCACAAAGCAGGCAATACCGGCACCAAAACAAAAGAGTCCTGCGGCGCAACGGGAGAGTCGTTCAAAAAATCGTTCGCGCAGGGGCCGTGGAGTGCTCGTTGATGGCATTGGCGAATGTTACTGCCATCAACTTCTCGGAATGAACACAATAAAAGGTGTTCACGCGAAAACCTGCTCTTATTGCTCGAGTTCCCGATCGAGCATCGTTGCCGTTCTACGTGAGTGCCGCAGCGGTATTTGAGGGAAATGTACGCACGGCTGTTATTTCATTGAAATATCGCAATGAGCGCCATTTTGCAAAACCACTAGGGAAGCTTCTCGCTCATGCAATTGTGCGTGAACGCGCAATGAACTATGACTTCGATTACGTCACTTGGGCGCCAACCACGTCAGAGCATTTTCGCGATCGCGGGATGGACCATGCAGAACTCATTGCACGCGAAGTAGGTAAACAACTGGGAATTCCCGTAAAAAACCTATTGCGCAGAATGACACATGAAACGCAAACGCACAGGTCACGTCAGCAGCGTCTTTTGGGCCCAACATTTCGGGCACACGCAATTGCTGCTGGCCGAAAGGTCCTAGTGGTCGATGACGTGGTGACAACAGGGGCAACTTTGCACGCAGTTCGGCGCGCATTTCGCAGTATTGGGGTGGAATTAGTGGAATGCTGGGCGGTCGCTGCGACCCCTAGCAGGTAGAATTTCGCCCTAATGAGTATTCTTGATCGCGTTTTACGGGCCGGCGAAGGCAAAAAGGTTAAGGCCCTCGAAGGTCTTGTTCCAGAAATCAATGCCCTCGAGGTGGCTACTGCTGCATTGTCAGACGATGCCTTACGCGGCAAGACCGATGAGTTCCGTCAACGCATTGCCAATGGTGAGTCACTCGACGATCTTTTAGTTGAGTCATTTGCCGTCATGCGCGAAGCCGGAAAGCGTGTGCTGGGGCAACGTCACTACGACGTGCAGCTCATGGGCGGTGCTGCGTTGCACTTTGGCTGGATTTCCGAAATGAAAACCGGTGAAGGAAAAACCTTGGTGTCTACTTTGCCTGCATACCTCAATGGTCTCTCTGGCAATGGTGTGCATCTGGTAACCGTGAACGACTATCTGGCACGACGTGACTCCGAGTGGATGGGTCGCGTGCACCGCTGGTTGGGTCTCAGCGTTGGTCTTGTGGTTCCGGGCCACCGTGAATCACCGCAACAAAAACGTGAAGACTATGCAGCCGACATTACCTACGGAACCAACAACGAATTTGGTTTCGACTACCTGCGCGACAACATGGCTGGGTCATTGGAAGAAAAAGTTCAGCGTGGTCATAACTTCGCCATTGTCGATGAAGTCGACTCCATCCTCATCGACGAAGCGCGTACTCCACTCATCATCTCGGGCCGCCTAGCCGATGCAGCGCAGTTGTACTACCGCTTTGCTTCGGTAGTGCGGGCACTTACGCGCGACGTCGACTATGAAGTTGACGAACCAAAGCGCACAGTGGTGCCAACCGAAGAAGGAATTGAAAAAGTTGAAGCTCAATTGGGTGTGAGCAACCTCTACGACGGAGTGCAACAAAACTTGGTTCACCAACTACAGGTGGCATTGAAGGCAAAAGAGCTGTACAAGCGCGATAAGGACTACATCATCCAAGGTGGTGAAGTAAAAATCGTCGACGAATTTACAGGACGTATTCTTGAAGGCCGTCGCTGGAGCGAAGGTATTCACCAGGCAATTGAGGCCAAAGAAGGCGTCAAAATCAAAGAGGAAAACCAGACTCTTGCCACCATCACATTGCAGAACTACTTCCGCATGTACAAAAAGCTTTCTGGCATGACAGGTACTGCTCAAACAGAAGCAGCTGAGCTTGTGAACACCTATCAACTCGCAGTTGTATCTATCCCCACTAATAAATCTGTTTTGCGTCTCGATCAGCCCGATCTCATTTATAAAAATGAAGAGGCAAAGTTTGCTGCTGTTGTGGAAGAGATTGTGGAGAAAAACAAGAATGGTCAGCCAGTTCTTGTCGGAACCATCAGCGTGGAAAAGAGTGAGCATCTTTCCCGCCAGCTCAATAAGCGTGGCATTAAACACGAAGTATTGAATGCGAAGCAGCACAGTCGCGAAGCGCACATTGTTACTCAAGCTGGCCGTATAGGCGCAGTAACTGTTGCCACCAACATGGCTGGGCGTGGCGTCGACATTCTTTTGGGTGGAAACCCCGAAGGCCTTGCGCGCCAAGCAGTGTTGGCCGAAGGGTTCACGGAAGAGACGCTGCTCGACGAGTTTGCCCTTCCAGTTCCGTTAAATCAGATGCCTGCCGACTTCCAAAGTTCCCGTGCCACAGCACAGGCTCGCTATCAGGCGTTGTTAGACCAGTTCAAGGTGCAGTGCTCAGCTGAAGGCAATGAAGTGCGCGCAGCCGGTGGGCTTTTTGTATTGGGCACAGAGCGCCATGAAAGCCGCCGCATCGACAACCAGTTACGTGGCCGCGCAGGGCGTCAAGGAGACCCAGGTGAAAGCCGCTTCTATTTGTCGCTCGACGACGAGCTCTTGCGTTTGTTTGCAACAGGTGCGCTCAGCTGGGTGATGTCTCGTGCATTGCCCGACGATGAAGCAATTGAAGCCAAGATGGTAACGAAAGCTATTGAACGTGCGCAAAGCACTGTGGAACAGCGCAACGGGGAAATTCGTAAGAATGTTCTCAAGTACGACGAGGTAATGAACGAACAGCGCAAGGTTATCTACATGCGCCGCGACCAAATTCTCGATGGCCTCGACCTCCACGCCGCAGCGATGGAGTATCTATCCGAGGCAGTCGATTCGCTCATTGCTGCATATTGTGTGAGTGAAGCCGACGATGAATGGGACCTCGATGGCCTTACTCGCGACCTCGCTACCTACTGGCCAACCACGGTTGCCGTTTCTCTGCTCGAGCAAGCTTCGTCAACCGACAATATTTACGACATCGTGATGGCCGATGCTGCCGTGTTCTACAAGCAACGCGAAGAGCAACTTGGCGAAACGGTGATGCGTGAAATTGAACGTCAGGTGATGCTGCGCATTATCGACCAACGCTGGCGCGAACATCTCGAAGAGATGGATTACCTCCAAGAGGGCATCAACTTGCGTGCAATGGGTCAAAAAGACCCGCTCACCGAGTGGCAGCGCGAGGGCTACGACATGTTCGGCTCGCTCATGAAGGGCATTGCTCAAGATTTCGTGAAGTATGTCATGCACGTTGAAGTGGTGTCTGACGATGCTGCCGGAACCACCGTGCAAAACATTCGTCAAACATCTTCCGACGACGACACTGCCTCTGGCTTCGATATTGCTGCTGCGTCAGCAATTGCCGATGGTGAGTTGCCGCCCGAAGCAGCTCCTGTTCGTGCGGTCAGCAATACGCCAGTAGTGAAGAGCGAATTCGATAAAACTCCTCGCAATGCTCCATGCCCTTGTGGCTCGGGCAAAAAATTCAAGGTGTGTCACGGCAAAACTGCCTGACACCAAACCAAGGCTTTTCTCTCCATGCGTGACTTCACCGACGACCTACGAGATCTCCGTCGCCGACTCGGCGAGGCTTCTTCGTATCTCAAGGTCGAACAAAACACTGCACGCCTGAGCGAGCTGGAAATTGAAATTTCGCGCCCCGATTTGTGGGACGACCAAGACCTTGCGAAAAAGGTGAATACGGAATACTCCAACATCAAGTCGGACCTCGATGAGTTCCAGGAACTCACTGCCGCGGTTGATGATCTCGATGTCTTGCACGAAATGGCGCGCGAAGTAGACGACGCATCGCAAGAGCCTGAACTTGCCGATGGTATTTCGCGTGCTTCGAAACAGTTGCGCACCTTAGAGTTACGGAGTTTGTTCACCGGTGAGCACGACGAGGTCGACTGCATCGTTCAAATCAACGCAAAAGATGGCGGTGTTGACGCACAAGACTGGTCGGAACTTCTGTTGCGGATGTACACGCGTTGGGCCGAGCGTCGCGGGTTCACTGTAGAACTCAGCGGTATATCGGAGGGCACTGAGGCAGGTATTTTGTCGGCCGACTTCACCATTCATGGTCGCTATGCCTATGGGCTCATGACCTCCGAGCGCGGCACGCATCGCTTGGTACGCATTAGCCCGTTCGATAACCAGGGTCGCCGTCAAACAAGTTTTGCCTCAGTTCAAGTATGGCCAGTAATGGATGCGCCAAATATTGAAGTGAATGAAGCTGAAATTCGTATGGAAGTATTTCGTGCCTCTGGTGCGGGTGGTCAGCACATCAACAAAACCTCGTCTGCAGTACGACTCATTCATGAACCAACGGGTCTTGTTTCTTCATCACAAGAAGAGCGCAGTCAATTGCAAAACCGCGAACGAGCAATGACGCGACTCAAAGCAATGATCGCTGCGCGCATTGAAGAAGAACACGAAGCAGAGCGTGACCGTATTGCTGGCAAGCCCGCACAGGTGGGCTGGGGAAGTCAGATTCGTTCTTATGTCATGCAGCCATATCAAATGGTGAAAGACGTCAGAACTGAAGTAGAAGATGGCAACGTTGCATCGGTACTTGACGGCGGTTTAGACGAATTTATGGAAGGTTTTTTGCGTTGGCGGCGCTCTCTCGACGAAAAATAAGCACTTTCAAGGCGAGTTGCCAATGTGCTGGTAGGTTCACTTTGTCATGATTCGCTTAGACAATGTGACCAAGGTATACGGAGCCGATTCCGTTGCGGTGCGAGACGTCAGTTTCGACATCGCAAAAGGTGACTTCGTTTTTTTGGTGGGTCCTTCAGGTTCAGGGAAATCCACTCTCTTGCGGCTCATGAATCGTCAAGAACGTCCAGAACGCGGCGATGTATGGATTGCTGGCCGCAATATCAATGAACTAGGCGACTCGCGTGTGCCGTATTTGCGTCGCGGTATGGGAAATGTTTTTCAAGACTACAAATTGCTGTCGAACAAGACCGTTTTTGAAAACGTGGCTTTTGCCTTGGAAGTAATTGGCAAGCCCCGCCACGTGATTCGTCAGCAAGTTCCGGCAGTTCTTGAGCTTGTGGGCCTCGAAGACAAGCACGACCGTTTGCCCGACCAGTTGTCGGGTGGCGAGCAGCAGCGCGTTTCTATTGCGCGCGCTTTTGTGAACCGGCCACTCATCATGTTGGCCGACGAACCAACGGGAAACCTCGACCCCGCAACAGGTGAGGGAATTATGCAGTTGCTCGACAGCATTAACCGCAGTGGAACAACAGTCGTAATGGCAACTCACGACCACCGCATTGTCAACATGATGCGCAAGCGCGTTATTCAACTCGATCGTGGCGTTCTCGTGCGCGACCAAGAGCGAGGAGTGTACGAATAATGTGGAGTCGCATTGCATACGCTTTTCGTGAAACGTGGGCCAGTTTCCGACGCAACCTCACACTTACTGCTGCAGCTGTAGTGACATCGGCAATTTCGCTGCTGTTAGTTGGTACTACGTTCCTCATTCAACGTGGCTTCGACAACTTACTTGTGCGCTGGAAGGGCGACGTGCAAATGATTGTGTTCGTGGCATCCGACGCAGCGCCCGAACAAATTTCTTACATTGAGGGAGTAATTAAGAGCCAACCTGCAGTCATTGACCTCAACAAATTGAAGTATCTCGACAAAGCAGCAAGTTTTGAGGAAGCAAAAGTCATTTTCACTGGCGACCCCACCTTGTTGAGTTTGCTCACGCCTGAAACTATTCCGACGCAATTTAAAGTGGTGCCGCTCACCGGCGATGCCGCCCTGGTGCGCAGTTTGGCAGAGCAATATCGTGGCCTTCCGAAAGTAGAAGGAGTCTCACTTGCTGAAGATGAGTTCCAGGTCATCTCTACGTTGTCGGGCTTCGTGCGCACGGTCACCATTGTGATGTCGGTCGTGCTTCTCGGTGTTGCCGTTGCTCTCATTTGGAACACCATTCGCACCGCCATGTTTGCTCGCCGTCGAGAAATTGAAGTGATGAAACTAGTGGGCGCCACTAACTGGTTTATTCGTGTTCCCTTTATGTTGGAAGGGCTTCTGCAAGGTCTCATCGGCGGTGTTGCCTCGTGTGCAGGGCTATGGACTCTCAATCGTGCGTGGGCAAATGGTGTGGCCGGGTTCAAGCCCGGCACCGGAATTAGTGCGTTAGTAGTGCCTGGTAGCTACGTGAACGGAGTCATGGTGATGCTTCTCGTCATTGGCGCTTTGGCTGGAGCCATTGGGTCGGGCATTGCAGCGAGCCGATTCCTCGATGTATAAAGGTAGGGCTCTCCTTTCTGTCGCAATTCTCAGTGCTTTGGCGTTCACCTCGTGTGGTGCGCGAGAAACATCACCGCAAAATGCGCCTCAATGGAAGACTGCCAGTGTTCCAGCAGTAAAAGGTGAAACACACGCTTTGCCGAATTCCTTAATGGATCCATTAAACGACGGAACCTATTGGGCAGAAATTGCTCGTATTCAAAAAACAGGACAAGTAATTTTCCAGTTGTACAAAGCTCGCTTTGGCGCAACGTGTACTGCATGGGCCAAAGAGAATGGCATCGAAGAGGGTTGTCTCAACGATTATTCAGTAGAGAACAGCTATGAACGATTTGTGGTTGGCCTTGCTGAAAATGCTCGCATTTCGGTGGCTCAACAAGACATGCCAGGAAAGTCCTATCGCATCACTCAAGAAGACCTCGGTTTAGCGATGCAAGGCCGGGTAAAGGGTGCACCACAAGACTACGAATGGGTTCCTTTTCCCTTTCTGGTGCACATTGCCAATAAAGAAGTGGTGAGTGCTGAACAGTTTTGGGTTCCGTAGCGGCAGTTCGCCTGCCAATACGTAGCCACGCAGAAGATTCAGGTAAAAAGGGGAATGACTTTTACCGATATTTTGTTCGACGTTTCAGATGGTATTGCCACCATCACCTTGCACCGCCCAGATGCGTTGAATGCATTCACCAACCAGATGGTGCGTGACCTCAAGGTTGCATTCGACGAAGTAGATGGCAACGACGATATTCGTGCTCTTGTCATGACGGGTAGCGGGCGAGCCTTTTGCGCCGGAGCCGACTTGTCGAGTGGCGGTAAAACGTTTGAAAAAGGTGGCAGCGACATCACCGACAAAGGTGGAGTGGTGCGCGATGGTGGCGGGCTCGTCTCGCTGCGGATTTTCGAATTGAAGAAACCGGTGATTGCCGCTATCAACGGTGCTGCTGTTGGCGTGGGTGCAACCATGACACTGCCTATGGATATTCGCTTGGCAAGTACAAAGGCGAAGTTTGGGTTCGTCTTTGCGAAGCGTGGCATTGTTCCTGAAGCATGTTCGTCATGGTTCTTGCCACGTCTTGTTGGTATTTCGCAAGCTGCCGAATGGGTCTATACCGGGCGTCTCTTTAGCGCTGAAGAAGCGTTGTCGGGTGGTCTGGTGCGCAGCATTCACGAGCCAGAAGATCTGTTGCCCGCGGCGTATGCCATTGCCCGAGAAATTGCCGACAACACATCGCCAGTTTCCGTTGCGTTATCGCGCCAAATGATGTGGCGCATGCTGGGTGCCGATCACCCAATGGAAGCGCACCGCGTCGATAGCCGCGGTATTCAAATGCGGGGGCGCAGTGCCGATGCCAAAGAAGGCGTAGTGAGTTTCTTGGAAAAGCGTGCAGCAGTATTCACCGACAAAGTGAGTGACGGATTGCCAGCGATTTTCCCCGATTGGGAAGACCCTGAGTTTTCGTGAGCGATGAAGAAATATCCGTCTACGACGAAGTAGGGGGAATGCCCTTCTTCCAAGGAATTGCCTCCCGCTTCTACGAGGGCATTCGCACCGATGCTGTGTTGCTGCCGTTGTACCCCGATGGCGAAGACCTAGATGGTGCAACTCATCGGCTTGCATTGTTTCTTGCCCAGTACTGGGGTGGACCACATACATATAACGAAGAGCGTGGCCAACCCATGTTGCGCGCACGACACATGCCGTATCGCATTTCAGAACTAGAACGAGATCACTGGTTGCTGCATATGTTGACAGCAGTGAGCGAAGCCAATATCAGCGATGAAACGCGGGCCAAATTCGTGGACTATTTCGTGAAGGCTGCCGAGCACTTACGTAATGATCAGCCGCTGCGGCTCGTTAAGCCGTAACACGCAACCGCAGCTGCCGCTGCCACATTGAGTGAATCAATTCCTTCAGCCATGGGAATGCGTACACGCATAGTGGCCGCATTCATGACACTTGCTTCAAGGCCTTCACGTTCAGAGCCAAGAATGAGTATCAATTTCTCTATGGGTGCAAGTTCTGCCATGTTCAGTGCATCGCGCGCTGGCGTGAGCGCACAACTCGTGAAGCCGTTGGCGTGAAACTCATGGAGCACCGGGGCTAATTGGACAACACGACAAATGTTGGCATCGAATGAAGTTCCCATAGAAACGCGCAGTGCGCGCCGCGTGAAAGGGTCTGATGTTTCACTATCGAGCACTACACCATGAAATCCGAAAGCCTGTGCGCTGCGCATAATGGCGCCCACATTGGTGGGGTTGTCAATTTGAGAAAGCATCACAATGCGTGAGTGCTTGCTGAGCAGAGTTGCGACGTCGGAGGCGGGTGGTTTAACAAAGAGGCCAACCATGCTGAGTGCAAGGGCCAAACCTGTTGCTTCTCGACGAACACTTTCTTCAGCCACAAGCACTTCTGTGTCGCCGAGCAAATGTAGAAAAGGCTCGAGGCGATGCACCTGGTTGGGGTCGCACAAGATGGTGTTGGGGGTGAAACCCGTTTCCAGAGCGCGCAACACAACGAGGTCACCTTCGGCGATGAACTGGGCGCCATCAATGTCGCCGCGGCGTTGGGGGCGGTTATTGAGTTGACGTTCGCGAAAGCGAAACGGTACGAGTGCAGGGTCGGTAACAACTTCTACAAAACGTGTACGAATGGCCATTGCTTAGTAGTACCAAGGAAAGCGTGACCAGTCGGCATCACGCTTTTCCAAGAAGGAATCGCGACCTTCTTGTGCTTCATCGGTCATGTAAGCCAACCGAGTTGCCTCACCTGCAAAAATTTGTTGACCAACAAGGCCATCGTCAATGAGATTGAAAGAAAACTTCAGCATGCGTTGCGCAGTGGGGCTTTTCTCGTTCACTTCTTTTGCCCATTGAAGAGCAGTGCTCTCGAGTTCATGGTGAGGAACAACAGCATTCACCATGCCCATGCGGTGTGCATCGTCGGCGGAATACTCGCGACCAAGGAAGAAGATTTCACGTGCAAATTTTTGACCCGTTTGTCGTGCAAGATACGCAGAGCCATAGCCGCCATCGAAACTTGCGACATCGGCATCGGTTTGTTTAAAGCGGGCATGTTCTTGTGAAGCAATGGTGAGGTCGGCAACCACGTGCAAACTGTGGCCGCCGCCGGCAGCCCAACCAGGCACGACACAAATGACAACTTTTGGCATGAAGCGAATGAGGCGCTGCACCTCAAGAATATGAAGGCGTCCTGTGCGCGCTGGGTCGCGGTCGGCAATGTCGTTGCCATCTACGTATTGGTATCCGTCTTTGCCACGAATACGTTGGTCGCCGCCGCTGCAAAATGCCCAACCGCCGTCTTTAGGCGAAGGTCCATTTCCAGTGAGAAGCACGCAACCCACATCGCTGGTTTGTCGGGCATGGTCGAGTGCGGTAAAAAGTTCGTCAACTGTGTGTGGGCGAAAGGCGTTACGCACCTCTGGGCGGTTGAAGGCAATGCGCACTGTGCCATGAGACTTTGCCCGATGGTACGTAATGTCGGTGAAGTGAAACTGAGGAATCTCATTCCACTGGGAGGCATCAAAAATGTCGGAAACGGTCACGACAATATTGTGCCGTCATCAGAGGTGAGGAACCTCATTTTCGTCATGATTTCTTGTTGAGGGCACGCAGCGCTAACCACCATGTTGCAACGGCAGCTGGCATGCGCTCGTGGTATGCCTTCCACAGGTCGCTGGCATCGGCAATGAGTGGCTGCATATTTGTTTCAGGCAATGGTGATGCAGTCGAAATGGGGTCGATCCACTCCACGCGAAAATCGGTGAAGAGATGTGTGAGCAACTTGGCGTCGGTCTCGTGATGGTCGGACGTTTGGTGCTCAAGGAATCCGTTGTAGTCGTTGAATGACAAGAGCCCGTAGTACTGATTCTTTTCTGCGCCACGCCAGTATTCGTATCGCAGCACATGATCTTCGTGTTCGTGGGTCGAACGCCAGAGCCGATGAAGTACCTCTTCAAACTCTTTTTCTTTGCCGTCTTGAACTGTGATGTGCGCCAAAATTGTTGCCATGTGACAACGCTACTCAGGCTGTGCGGGTTCCTGCGAAGGGGAAGTTATGTGGCGTCGCTGAGGCGCCCAACGAGCGCAGCAATGTCGTTAAAGCGCAAAAACAATGGGCTCAAGGCAATGCGGATGACATTGGGTGGGCGAAAATCAACAATGAAACCATCGCCAATGAGTTCTTCAGTGAGTTCTTCAGCCCTGTCGTGAAGAAGCGCAATATGCCCGCCACGAGCAGTGCTATTGCGCGGAGAACCCAATGTGAACCCGCTCGCAGACAGATGCTCGTCGAATCCAGCAATGAAAAAGTCACCTAACGCAATAGAGCCATCACGAATGGAAGAGATGGGAAATTTCTCAAACACTTCTAATGCGCCGTGCAGAGCCTTCATCGACAAGATGTTGGTGGTGCCGCTTGAAAAACGTGCAGTGCCTTGTGCGGGCCTGTAGGCATCTTCGAAAGCAAAGGGAGCATCGTGCCCGAACCAGCCGGGAATGGGTTGCTGAACTTCATTCACCAGATGTGGGGCCACATACATAAATGCAGGAGCACCTGGCCCGCCGTTCATGTATTTGTACCCACAACCCACTGCAAAATCGATGCTGTGGCGCTCTACATCGCAGGGAATAACTCCAGCAGCATGTGCAAGATCCCACACCACAAGCGCTCCGGCAGCATGTGCTGCAGCAGTGACGGACGCAACATCGTGAATTTCCGCAGAGCGAAAGTCGATCATTGAGGCAGTGGCAACAGCAACGTTTTCATTGAAGTGAGTAATCATCTCCGATACAGCGCACTCTTTGTATTGCAAATGAAAAAGGTCGGCAACACTGCGTGCTACATATCGATCGGTGGGAAAATTGTTGATGTCGCACAGCAACACATTGCGTGTTGGTGTGGCATTTTTTTGAGCAGCAGCAGAGAGCACTTTGAAGAGTGCTACGGAAGTGGAGTCTCCGGCAATAACACTGCCGCTTGGTGCTCCAATAATGTGAGCAATTCTGTTGCCGGTTTCGGTGGCAATGTCGAACCAGTCGCCGTCGTGCCAGGTGCGCACCAAGCCTGTTTTCCACTCAGCGTTCACGGCCTGGTTCACTGCTTCGCGAGCACTGTGCGTCAGCGGCCCCAGTGAGTTGCCCAAAAAGTAGCGCTGGTCGCTGGGGAGGTCAAAGAGTTGACGGGCTGGTGCAAGTGGGTTCGCAGCGTCAAGTGCTTCTGCTTGTGCAAAATATGGGCTCATCGACATGGGCGAATGGTTTCCTTTACTCGTGAAGTAATCGAAGCGTTGCATCGCCAAGAGACGTTGCTGGTGTAACAAGATCGTAGATCACATCGAAGTGATCGCATTCTTCCACCTCAATTTGAGCAACATCGCAGCCACCATCGGTGAGGTATTGGGCGTAATTGCGACTTTGGTCTTTAAACGATTTGGTTTCGTGTTCGCCCCATGCAACAACTATGTCTTTAATAGATGAAACTGCGTGGAGTTGAGGGCTGAGGCCGATGGCATCATCTTCAGCGAGCTGCAAGGGGTCATTCACCGTGGTGTGCAGCAACGGCCGCAGGTCGTATACGCCACTCAAAAGAACTGCACCGCTAATGAAAGTGTTGCTGGGGTCAGCAGTGCTGCACATTGCTGCGAGGTGAGCGCCAGCCGACGAACCCGATACCACCGTGCTATGTGGGGTGAGCTGTGAGTGTTGTTTCAGCCATTGCACTGCGCTGCGGCATTGGTGAACAATGTGGGCAAGGGTTGCTCGTGGGGCCAATGTGTAATTGATGCTGGCAAAGCTGATTCCTTGTTCAAGTGCATCACTTGCCCACATGCAACATTCATCTGCAGAGAGTGCTTTCCAATATCCACCGTGAATGAAGATGAGCAGTGGGGCGCTCGGAGAGTGTTCAGCGAGAAGCAAGTATTCGTCTTCATGGTTTCCATAGGCAATCTTCTGAAGTTTTTCGCCTAGCTCATTTCTCGCAGCTGAACTCTTTACCCCATATTGTTCGATGTACCACGGGACGCTGTGGTGGGCTACCGAGCTAGGGGAGTACTCAGTTTCAAGCGACATCGACCAATGTTGGCACGTTCGCTTTGCGTGTGCGAATAATTTTTGCCCCAATAAAGATGGCACAAGGAATCACAACAACGTTGGGCAACACAACAAGAGCATCTTTCACAATGAGGCCGTAGGCAGACCAGGCAACTGCAGTGAAAAAGAGAAGCACATAGGTAGGAAGCGACACACCACTGAGGTCGTCAGACTTTGCCGAGGTGAAGGTTTGCGGTAATACCGACGATGCTCCAACGACGAAAGCAATGAACCCCGTTACTCCTGGCGATACCGAAACACATATAAATGCAAAAGCAGTGATTGCAAAAACGGTGACATAGAGTCGCGAAGCGGGGAGTGTTCCGTGCTTCACCATTGCCCGCGCAAGCAAAGCCAGAGCAACAACAATCAGAAGGTTGGACCCGCCCACGGCAGCATCGCTTTGCGACAAGCCGTAAACGCTCCACAAAGTGGAACCGCAGATTCCCTGCAAAGCGCCAATGGGCGAAAGGCCTTCCACGGTATTGCTGCGGTACACAAGGATCACTTGTGGCCAAATGAACAGCATTGACATGATGGAGGCAACAATGCCAAGAACGTTCTGAAGAGTCACCCGTTCATTGTGCATGACCCGAGATGCGCAGAAGTGGCTCAAAATGTGAAACGCTGTGTGACATGCGACGTTCCATTGACGATTACCCCATGACAAGCTCAGATGTTCCTGCAGGTGACGACGATGCGATGCAAATTTCGTGGGCAGTGGCAATTTGCGATGACTATGACGATGCCGAGCCACGGGTGGTGCTCACCACCGAAGAGGTGGGGTCGCCGGGCACGGGTCTGGTAGCCCACCTGAGCGCAGAACACGTGCGTCGGTTGCGCAGCGCTTTGCGCGATGCACTGCGCGAAATAGGAGAAGACCCCGGTTTGTAGCTTTTCCTGCCTTTTCGGGCGGAGATATTGCCCTTGAGGCCTATTCCCGATAATGTTGACTCAGTTAGTCGGGTTTTGCTCGGCACCGTCACTTGGCCATTTGGAGGCACCTCGTGGGAATACCACCAGTCATTGCAGCACCGCGCGACCTCGACGCGGAACAGATGGCCGATATTGAGCGCTTTGAAAAAGCAATTGAGCAATATCTTGCCGGTGAAATTAGTGAAGACGTTTTCCGCGTCATGCGTCTGAACAATGGTGTCTATGGTCAGCGCCAAGGTGGGACCAACCAAATGGTGCGCATCAAGTTGCCTGCCGGAACAATTACTCCTGAACAACTCGATCTCATGGCGTATCTCTCTACCGAATATTCACGCGGCTGGGGTCACATTACGACCCGCCAAAATATTCAATTCCATTTTGTGGAACTGCGTCGCATGCCAGAACTCTTGCGTCACCTTGCCGGAGTGCATCTCACATCTCGTGAAGCATGTGGCGACACCGTGCGCAACGTGATGGCTTGCCATCTTGCTGGCGCATGCCCACACGAACACCTCGATGTCACGCCATGGGCGGAAGCAGTGTTCCGCCACTTTGTGCGTAACCCATTAGGTCAGCGTTTGCCTCGTAAATTCAAAGTGAACTTCTCTGGTTGCGCCACCGACTGTGGGCAAGCAATGTTCAACGACGTGGGCGTGGTGGCAACCACACGTACCAACGAAGACGGTTCAGTGGAACAAGGCTTCCGTATTTTCATTGCGGGTGGTTTAGGTGCAACGCCGCACCCTGCATTGGCACTAGAAGATTTCACTTCACGTGAAGATCTCATGCCAACTATTGAAGCTGCTCTTCGCGTGTTCGACCAAGCCGGTAACCGCGACAACAAGTTGCGTGCCCGTATGAAATGGCTTGTCGACACTCTCGGTATCGATGAGGTGCGTCGTCGTGTGCAAAAAGTTCGTCTCACGCTTCCTGCTTCGTCGTCGTGGCCAGGTGGAATTCCACCAGAGGTTGTTGCCGCTGGCGACAAAGCCGCTGGTAAAGCAACAAGTGGTGAAGTAACAACGGTTGGCCAGGGTGTGCGTGTTGAGCTCACTGCACGCGATCCATTCGACCGCTGGGTGCAAACCAGCGTTATTCGCGGAACCGCAAACGGAACCATTTCTGCAATTGCTTACGCCGAGTTGGGCGACATCACCTCAAGTCAATTCACAGCGTTAGCAGCAATGCAACGTGAGTTGAATGCCGACGTGCGTTTGTCGAACCGTCAAAACGTTGTGTTCCGTAATCTCACTGAAGAGAAGTTGCGTGTTCTGTACGACCGCCTCGATGCCATTGGTATGGCACGCCCAGGTGCTGAACTCGCTCGCGACGTAGTGGCTTGCCCAGGCGCCGACACATGCAACATTGCTGTTACTCAGTCGCGCGGTTTAGCCAAGGCAATTGGTGATGAACTTGAAGCACAGGGTCTCGCCGAAGTGGGCGGAATTCGCATCAACATTTCCGGTTGCACCAACAGTTGCGGCCAGCACCACGCTTCCGATATCGGATTCTTCGGTGCCGAGCGCCGTGCGCATGGTCAGTCGGCACCTGGTTACCAGATGCTGCTTGGTGGGTACGTAGGTCAAGAACAAATCCACTTTG
>WLST01000017.1 GCA_009711295.1 Actinomycetota bacterium
GACGCAATGACTGCTGCAAAGGAGAACACCAAAACTCCAGCGGCAAGTGCCCACTGAAGTCGCCCATGGATGATCATTGCTAAAGGCTACGCCATGACACCAAGTGTGCCAGTGCTTTGAATTGATCGATTGCCTCTGTGCCAAGTGAAAGCCCCGCCAAGTTGCTCACCGATTCGGTAGTGAGTTGAGTAATGCGGTCTTCCATTGTTTGCAACGCACCAGTGTGTTGAATGACTTCTTGGATGTTGGCAATGTCGGTGGCAGTGATGTCGGGACGACCCACCTTGTTCAACACCACGAGTTCAGCAGGTGACGCTAATTCAGTCGTGAGCGCCAAGAGCGGCGTAGGTTTCCCCTCGCGTAGGTCGTCTCCGGCGGGTTTACCTGTAAGCGCCGATTCGCCAAAGACCCCCAAAATGTCGTCGCGCATTTGGAATGCATCGCCCAACGGAAGCCCAATGGCGGACAGTTGCTCGAATACACCTGCTGGCAACGGAGCAGAAGTGACAAGTGCGCCAAGTTGCAGGGGACGTTCAATGGTGTACTTACCACTCTTATAGCGGCAAATTTGTTCAGCCTCGGCTCGCCTACGCTCGCGACGAGCAGAACCCACGATGTCGAGAAACTGTCCGATGTTGAGTTCAAGTCGCAATTCGGTCCACAAAGCGCGAGCTTCGCGTGAAGTGTCGGCCATGAGGTCGTCGGCATAAACATAGGTGAGGTCGCCAACGAGAAGCGCAACACCATCGCCATATCGAGTGGCGTCACCGTCGAGCGCCTGCTCGACGTGCAACGCACTGTGGCGTACGTGAGTTGTTTCCACACCTCGACGCGTGAGCGAACCATCCATGATGTCATCGTGAAAGAGTGCGAAGGCGTGAAGAAGTTCTAATGCCGCACCGGTACGCACAATACGTTCATCGCGAGGGTCGGCACCTGTGGCAATACTTCCCCAGTAGCAAAAAGCGGGCCTGAGTCGTTTCCCGCCGGCAAGCACTAGCCCTCTCATTTCGCTGAAGGGAACAGCGAGAGTGGGATTGACTGCAACCCAGCGTGCTTCTTCGGCCGTCATAAGTGCAGCTAAATAGTTCTCTACCCGCGCAGCAAGTTCTACAAGAAACGCAGGGGCGCCGGGCTGTGCCGATGGTGCTCCACTAGGAAGTGGCATCAATTTCCCCAACAACTTGTTCTACATGCAACCGAGCGGCACTGATTTTGCCTCGGCATAGTGAAATGAGCGCAGCAGCACGTTGCACTTTTGTAGCGAGCACATCGACATCGACGGAGTCAGATTCCAAACTCTTCAAAATTGTTTCGAGTTCAGCAAGTGCCTCGCTGTAATTTAACTCGTCAACGCCTATTTCGCCTTCTTGTGTTTTCTTTGCCATAGTGATTTCCCCTAACTACTTATTTCACCGTACTCACAACAGTGCCATCGGAAAAAGTGGTGACAATGTCATCACCAGAAATTGCATCGCCTGCTTTTCGCAATGTGACACCAGCTGTTGTGCGCGTAATGCTCCACCCGCGGGCCATGGTATTGACCGGGTCGAGCAGGCGCACGCGCTCTGCAAAAAAGTCAACTTGCGTTTCGTGTGTGGCTAACAACGAGAGGGGCCGCGTAACAAGCCGATTCGCACTGAGAGCCACGTGTGTATGGGCACGTTCCACTGCGGTAATTGCTTTGGTGCGAATGGCGTTGCCACGTTCGTTCAAACGACTCTCGGCTAACGCCAACTGTTGCTGCGCAATACCCGCGATGCTGGCCCACACATCTTCTGTTTCTTCTACAAATTCATTGACTAATTCACATACTGCTGAAGCACATGCCGTGGGAGTTTTATATGCGGCATACGCAACTTCATCGGCAATGCTGTGGTCGATTTCATGACCAATTCCTGTGAACACCGGCAACCCGCACTGCGCAATGGCAACAGCAATTTCTTCTGCATCGAAACACGCCAGGTCGGTTCGCGAACCTCCACCGCGCATGAGCAAAATAACATCGAGATCGTCGCGGGAACCGAGAGCCCAAATTGCCTCAACAATCATGGGAATGGCTTCGTCGCCCTGCACACGCACGTTTGCCACCTTGATGTTGAAACCAATACCCGACTCTTCTAATTCATGCATTGCATCGTGCCAGGCAGCCGAACCAACGCTGGTAATGATGCCCAAGCGCAATGGAGCTGCGGGCAATTCGCGTTCACGGTTTTCGTCGTAAAGGCCGCCAGCAATGAGGCGCTTCACAATTTCATCACGTGCAGCGGCAAGGTCTCCGAGTGTAAAACGAGGGTCTATGTCGGAAATTTTGAGACTGAATTTTCCACTGCCGTCATACACATCGGGAACACCAAAGACTTTGACTTTGACACCATCTTGCAAAGTGAGTCGATGCTGACGGAGCAGTGGTTGTAAGCGCCGAAGATTGTTTGCAAAAAGAGAAACGTGAATAGTTGCCGTTCCCTTTTCATCACGTTCGACAAGTTGGAAATATGCGTGTTGCGTACGGTTCGACCACGATTCAATTTCACCATGAACCCAAATGCCTGGAGTGAAAGTACTCTTCATGGCGTTGTTCACTTTGCCAATGAATTGCCGCACCCCAAATGCTCCAGTGGTTGCACCAAGGTCGAGTTCGTCGCTCATTGACCTAACTCACCTGCGTGCACTTGCGCTGCATAGAGACCGTTGCGTTCCATTAATTCCTCGTGCGTGCCTTCCTCGACCAAATGACCAGCATCGAGCACAACGATGCGGTCGGCATGGCGCACCGTAGACAAACGGTGTGCGATGACAAGTGCCGTGCGCCCACGGAGTGCTTCTTCTAGGGCTACTTGTACCGCAGCTTCGTTCTCGTTGTCGAGGTGGCTTGTTGCCTCATCAAGAATCATGATGGCTGGGTCTTTTAAGAGCAAACGCGCAATGGCAAGACGCTGTTTCTCTCCGCCCGACATGCGATAACCGCGTTCCCCCACCAGAGTATTGAACCCTTCAGGAAGCGACGAGATGGTGTCGTAAATTTGTGCACCTTCACATGCCGCACGTAATTCATCATCGGTTGCATCGGGTTTTGCGTAGCGCAGGTTTGCACCAATGCTCTCATGGAAAAGATGGGGGTCTTGAGACACCACTCCAATTGCGTTTTGCACCGAGCGTTGCGTGAGATTTTTAACATCTTGCCCATCGATGAGAATGGATCCGCTTGTTGCATCGTACAAACGTGGGATGAGCGAAGCGAGCGTGCTTTTTCCTGCGCCGCTCACTCCAACGAGTGCAATGGTTTCACCTGGTTGCACATGCAAGCTGATGTTTTGCAATACGTCGGTATCGGGGTCAACACCTTGCATTGCCCCTGCTGCTTCTAACGATGCAATAGAAACGGTATGTCCGGGCGGGTAACGGAAAGTGACATTGCGTAATTCAAGTTCACCACGAGCACTCACAAGGTCAATTGCACCAGGTGCGTCTTGAATAGAAACCGGAGCATCAAGCACTTCAAAGACTCTTTCAAAGCTCACAAAGGCTGTCATCACTTCAATACGAGCGTTTGTCAGGCCAGTGAGAGGTTGGTAAATGCGCTGAACGAAAGCAGCCATTGCCACAAGAGTGCCTGCGGTGATGCCACCATCAACTACTAAATGTGCGCCAACACCGTAAATTGCTGCTGCACCCACCGCGCCCACAAGCCCCAGTGCCACAAAGAACACACGCCCATACAAAGCAGAACGAATACCAATATCTCGTACTCTTCCTGCTCGCCTCGAAAACGCTCCAACTTCTTCATTGTGACGACCGAAGAGTTTCACGAGTAGCGCACCCGACACGTTGAAACGCTCGGTCATTTGCGTATTCATTTCAGCATTCAAGCCCATTTGTTCACGCGCAATAGTTTGCAGCTTCGCTCCCACTCTTTTCGCGGGAATAATAAAGAGCGGCAAAACGACGAGCGACAAAAGCGTGAGACGCCATTCCAGGGTGAGCATCGCTGCCAAAGTGGTAATGAGGACAACAACATTCGACACCACACTGCCCAATGTGCTGGTGACCGCGGTTTGTGCACCAACAACGTCGTTGTTCAACCGGCTAATGAGCGCACCTGTTTGTGTGCGTGTAAAAAACGCAATGGGCATTTGTTGAACTTTGTCGAACAATGCAACACGCAGGTCGTATATGAGACCTTCACCTATTCGCGAGGAGTACCAGCGTTGCAAAATGGCGAGCACCGCATCGCCCAAAGCTGCCGCCACCAGGAAGGCCGCCAAGACCGTGATTTGTCCTTTATTGCGCTGGGGAATGGAGTGGTCAAGAATTGCGCGGAAAAGGAGCGGCGGGGCAAGCGCCATGAGCGCCGACACAAGTATTGACGTGAGAAATCCGACAATGGCCCATTTGTACGGCCGTGCAAAAACCCATGCCCTCCGCAACGACTGCCGTTCAATTTTGGTTCCAGCCACTGCGCTGGGGTCACCAGGCAACATCATGTGAGGGTTCATGCGCACATACGTCAGGCTAGAGGTCGTAGCCTACGAACATATGCGCCGTCGCTTCATCGCCCCATTTCTTCTCGTGGGCGCCATGCTCATGTCGGCCTGTGGGTCGTCTTCTAGCCCCACGGTCGAAACCCTCGACCTCTTTGTCGACGATACGACGGTCCAATCAACGACTCCCGTAGCGGTCACCACCACCACGATTCCACTACCACTGAGCCCCATTGTGTGGGACAAATGTTCTCCAAGTGAGACAAAGGGAATCAAGTGCGGAACAATCAAGGTTCCCTACAGTTACGAAGACCCCGCCATTGGCACATTTACTTTGAGTCTGAAAGTACACAGCGCCGAAGATGCAAAGAAGCGCATCGGCTCACTCATTGTGAATCGCGGCGGCCCTGGCGCCGAAAGCGCTTCGATGGCACCCGACGCTGGTTTTTATTTCTCGCAAACCATTCTTGACCATTTTGACATCGTTGCTTTTGACCCACGAGGAACCGGAGCATCCACGCCATTTGTTGACTGCGTTGCTGAATACGATTCATATTTTGCTTCCGACGTCACGCCGAACACCCCAGAAGAAAAACTTGCGCTTGTCGACGACGCACGGCGCTTCAATGCTGAATGCGAAAAAAAGAGCGGCGCTATTTTGCCTTACATTTCCACTATTGCGAGCGCTCGTGACATCGACATGATTCGTCGTGCACTCGATGAAAAGACCATTTCCTTTTTCGGTTTTTCATATGGCAGCGAACTCGGTGCGCATTGGGTCAACCTTTTCCCGAACACCGTGCGTGCTGCTGTTTTCGACGGCGCCGCCGACCCCAATGCATCGTTCCTGCAAGGCGGGCTCGACCAGGCCGCTGGTTTTGAAGGTCAGCTCAATGCATTTTTTGCCGATTGTGCCACTCGTGAAACATGCCCTATTTACAACAAAGGTAAACCTGAAGAGATATTCGACAAGCTCATGGTACGACTCGAGCGCGACCCACTGTTTGTCAGCTCAAAGCGCACGCTGGTGAACGAAGGCATTGCATACACCGCTGCAGTTGACGCGATGTATTCCGATTCATTGTGGCCAACATTTGCCGAAGCACTTGCCGATGCAACCGACCCTAAAGTTCCCGATGCCACTGGTTTACTCGCGCTTTACGACGATTACTACCAACGCCGTAGCGACGGCACCTACGACAACTTGTTAGAAGCATTCACCGCAATTTCCTGCATCGACGACCAAGGTGCAACAACAGTGGAAGAAGTCGATTCATACGTTCCACAATTCACCGCAGCAGCGCCTCGCCTTGGTGCCTATTTTTCCGCGGGTTACAACTGTGCACTTTGGCCTGTTCCTTCACTACCTCAAGTAGAAGTAACGAACGCAGGAAATGTTCCCATCGTGGTGGTGGGCACCACGGGCGATGCCGCGACGCCACTTGCATCGTCGCGCAAAATGGCTGCTGCAATGGATGATGGTCGTCTCATCGTGGTGACGGGTAATCAACACACGGGGTACGGAACGGGAAAATGTGTGAACGCTTTAGTAGACAATTACCTCGTCACACTGACGGCACCAAAGGACGAGTCGACCTGCTCCTAAAAAAGAGTGTTCTCGGCGCGGTATGTCACGATTTGCGGGACACACCGCGCCGAGAACCCTTCGTAGTGGCGGAAGAGGTGGGATTTGAACCCACGGTGGCTGTGACACCACGACGGTGTTCGAGACCGTTCCATTCGTCCGCTCTGGCACCCTTCCGTTGAACAGGTTATCGGCACTACGAACGCTTTGAGGCGAAGAACTCTTTCAACAGTGCTGCTGACTCTTCGGCAAGCAGCCCGTGTTCTACAGGCGGATTATGACCAAGGCGAGGATCACTCATCACGTTGTACAAACTGGCTGTTGCGCCTGCTTCAAAGTTGGCAGCTCCATAAACAAGTCGGCCAATGCGAGAAGATTGCGCGGCACCCGCACACATGACACATGGTTCAAGAGTGACGACAAGAGTGCACTCATCTAAACGCCAGCTACCAAGTTTTTGGCTTGCATCGCGTAATGCCAGCACTTCAGCGTGCGCAGTCGGGTCGTGAGCGAATTCTCGTTCGTTGTGGCGGCGGGCGATGATTTCGCCGTTATGAAGCACCACAGCACCCACCGGCACGTCGCCCTGTGCGAAAGCAAGGCGCGCTTCATCAAGAGCCGCTTGCATCGCTTCACGATGGATGTTCGACATGTCTGTCATGGCGGAAGGGGTGGGATTCGAACCCACGGAAGCTTTCACTTCACACGCTTTCCAAGCGTGCCGATTCGGCCGCTCTCGCACCCTTCCTAAAATTCACTAGCGGACGTGAGGCTAGCGAGCGATAGCCTGACTTCAGCAGCGAGTGAGGTGCCGGTCGGGTCCTGTGCAACGTCTGCCCGCAAACCAGGTCAGGGCCGGAAGGCAGCAGCCTCCATCGGGACAAGGCGTGTGCCGCAGATCGCCTGGCCGGTGCCTCAGTCGTTGTTAACGCGACTGAGCCAACGTTGTTGCTCGTTTCGCCAACTGTGGGCTCCCCAACTCGTCACACAGTGCAGAAAATTCTGCGGTGGGCCCATGCCATTGCCAGTCGTCTACATCTCCCACATTCACTGTGGTGACCACCGTGGCAATCTTTTTGAACAACGCGGCAAGTTCGCGATTCTCACGCAATGTGAGACCCAGCTTTGTCGCCCCACGAACTGCGACATCCCATGTTGTTTCATCGTCGGGAATTGCCTCAATGTGTTCATACTTGGCCAACACTGTTGCAGCACTCTTTGCGCCCCAACCCGACAGACCCGGGAAACCATCAGATGTGTCGCCCACTAAAGCTAAGTAGTCGGCAATTGACGCTGGCCCCACACCAAATTTTTCACGCACTGCAGCATCATCAATAATGACATTGTTGCGTCTGTCGAATTGCACTACTCGCTTGCCTACTACACATTGCCCTAAATCTTTATCGGGGGTGAGCATCACTACTTGCTGTACCCGTTTGTCGCTTGCAGCAACACGTGCTGCTGAGCCCAGTGCATCGTCGGCTTCAAATTCTTCCATTGCCCACACCACAACACCCATTGCTCGCAGTGCATCTTCCACTAAAGGAATTTGATGCAATATGACGGGCTCCATGCCTTCACTTGTTTTATAGCCGTCGTACAGGTCGTTACGAAAGCTTTCAATGATGTGATCGGATGCAACACCAATATGAGTTGCTCCATCGGCAATGAGTTGCAGTGTTGATGAAAGAACTCCAATAGTGGCGGCAAACGGTGGTGGCGTTGCATGTTTCGTTGCCTGGCCATAGTGCTGGCGATACAACTCGTATGTTCCGTCAACAAGATGAACTTTCACGCGTCTTTACTCTTTCCGTCAATTTAGAGAGTTGCTGCTGCAACGCGCCTGACGTTGACAAGTCGCTCAAGTTCATGATGCGTAATTTTCCAACCCTCACTAGTACGCACCAATTTGTCGTTATACGCAGCCCACAAAATAATGAGGTGGTCTGGGTCGGCTGGCAACTCGTGGGTTGCTTGTACATAACTGCGCAAAGTTGCGGTGTCGCCGTTGACAGTTACTTGAATATTGCCAATGAGATGCTGTGTGCGACCGTACTTATTTCGCGCTGCTGTTACCCAAGGACGATATGCGCTAAGGCCCACAATGGGTTCGGCCCCAAAGCCCGAGACCACCACGTCGTCGGTAAAACAGGTGCAATACCGGTCGTAATCGAGTTGGTCGATGGAATCGGCATAACGGATGATGATGTCGCCAACAGCAAGTCGGTCTTCAAGTTCGCTCATGCATGCATCCTAGAAGGTAAACGGCAACCGATTTTCTAGATGACGAGAGCGAGCAAGGTTCCCACAACAATGTATGGGCCAAAAGCAATACGGCTCTTGCGTGAAACGCGACCAGTGAATAACAAAGCTGCGCTCACCACTCCTCCAATAAGGAAGATGCTCACCGCGCCAGTGAGCAATGCACCCCAGCTGTTATATGCAAGTGCGAACCCAACTATGGGCGCCAAGAGCACGTCGCCTTTGCCAAAACTTCCTTGAGCAATTGATTTCAACCCAACGAAGAATGCGAAGAGAACCACAGCACCAGCACCAGCACGCAAAATATTGCCGAGGTCCCAATGAATAATTGCATCGAGAACTAAAAGCGGAACGCCCAATGTGATGGCAAGGCCATTGATATAGCGCGGTACGCGATGGGTGAAGGCATCGATAACGCCGATGGCAATGAGGCCACAACCAATGACAACAAGACCCATAGCGGCGAACCAACGGTCGGCAGACTTTGCAAGCAACATGGCAATGTCAACAGTGCAAAAAACAATTGCGCAGCGTTCGGGAACTCCGAAGTGAAATGCAGAGTGCTGAATACGAGCAATGTTGCGCTGTGCAGTGAGAACTACCCAAGCGCCGCCAACGAGGCCCAACAAAGCTGCGAAAAGAACCGTGGTCTTATTCCTGCACTAGTTCAATGAGTGTGCCAAAGCTGCTTTTCGGATGAATGAAAGCAACAGTGGTGCCGCGGCTACCAGGCCGCGGAGCTTTGTCGAGTGCAATTGCACCTGCATCGATCATTGCTTGCAATGCAACTGCGCAATTCTCGACACGGTAACCAATGTGGTGCAAGCCTTCGCCGCGCTTTTCAATTGATTTTGCCACGGGTGAATTTTCATTTGTTGGTGTGAGGAGTTGCACATAACTTTCTGCAACTTTCAACAATGCTTCTTCTACTCCATCGCTTTCCACGATTTCGCGGTGTTCCACCTCGGCACCAAATGCACGGCGGTAGTAGTCGATGGCAGCCTCAAGGTCTTTGACAGCAATTGCTACGTGATCAATTTCGGTTAACAGCATGTCTCTATCGTCTCACGTCACACGCCTGCACGGCGGAATCGGTTGATATTTTCTTCGCCCACTTTGGCGCGCAGTTCAGGGTCGTCGATGCCTAAGCCTTCTTCAGGGGCCAAGCACAAGATGCCCAATTTCCCTTCGTGCATGTTGTGATGCACCTGGTAGGCGGCTTCTCCAACATTTTCTAGGGAAAAAACCTGCGACATGACGGGATGAATCATCCCTTTGCTGATGAGCCGGTTGGCTTCCCACGCTTCGCGATAGTTAGCAAAGTGGCTGCCCACGAGCTTCTTCAGGCGCATCCAGAAATGGCGGTTGTCGAACTCGAGCATGAAGCCGCTAGTAGCCGCACAGGTCACAACGGTGCCGCCGCGCTTCACCACATACATCGATGCTCCGAAGGTGGAACGACCCGGGTGTTCAAACACGATGTCGGGGTCTTCTCCCACAAGTGCACGAACGTCGCTCCCCAATCGGCGCCATTCTTTTTCATTGTGCGAGCCATCTTCATTGAAGAACTTGTAGTTGGCTGCTTTGCGATCGATGACTGCTTCGCAACCCATTTCACGCAAGATCTGTGCCTTGTCTGGCGAGCTCACCACACCAACAGGAATGCCGCCACCGTTCAACACATATTGAACGGCATACGCACCAATACCACCAGTGGCACCCCAAATGAGAACAACATCACCCTGTTTCATGCGGGCACCATTGGGCGACACCAGCATGCGATAACTCGTGCTGTTGCACAACGCATTCACTGCGGCTTCTTCCCATGAGAGATGCGCGGGCTTTGGCATGAGTTGGTTTGCTTTTACCACTGCCAAGTCGGCAAGACCACCAAAGTTTGTTTCATAACCCCAAATGCGTTGGTTGCTTGCCATCATTGAGTCGTTGTGAGCACTTTGATCTTGATCATCGACGTGGTTGCAATGCACCGTTACTTTGTCGCCAGGTTTCCATGAACGCACAGCTGCGCCCACTTGCAAGACAACACCCGATGCATCGCTGCCAATGACTTGGTAGTCACGGTCGTGACGCTTGGCCCACGCACTTTCGCGCCCCAAACGTTGCATGGGACCAAAGGTATGAATGGGTTCAAAAATACTGCTCCACACGGTATTGAAGTTGATGGAAGAAGCCATCACAGCGACATACACCTCATCGGGTCCGAGCTCTGGTGTGGGCACTTCCCCAACATGAATACTCTTGCGTGGGTCTTTCTCGTCTGACGCCACTCCGGCAAACATTTCGACATCGGCAAGGCGAACATGAGCCCCGCGATACGTTGCAGGGATGGGCAGAGCTGCAATGGCAGCGGAATCGGCCCCCGACAAAATGGCATTTCGAATAGCTTCCACGATGCGAGGCTACTGAGGAGTCACGGCTTCACCACGCCAACAACCCATGAAATGGGTAGCCTTTACAACATGTCAGGTTCATACATTGTCGCCGGAGCACGCACACCTATTGGAAAGCTCAGCGGTGCACTCGCTGGCTTCTCTGCAGCCGAACTCGGAGGCTTTGCCATTGCAGAAGCACTCGCTCGTTCTGGTGTCAAACCAGAAGAAGTAGAACATGTTCTCATGGGTCAAGTTCTCATGGCTGGCCAAGGTCAGGTGCCTTCACGCCAAGCCGCAGTAAAAGCCGGAATTCCCATGAGCGTTCCTGCAGTCAACATCAACAAAGTGTGTTTGTCGGGTTTGAACACCATCTATCTTGCCGACCAAATGATTGCTGCCGGAGAAGCAGACATTGTTATTGCTGGCGGTATGGAGAGCATGACCAATGCTCCGTACATTGCATCCGGAGCACGCAGCGGTTTTCGCTATGGCAACACCGAACTCGCCGACGCAATTATTAAAGATGGTCTTTGGTGTGCATTCGACGCATGCCTCATGGGCTTAGGCACCGAGCGCTACACCGCAGGTGGCATTGGCCGCGAAGTTCAAGACCAATTTGCTGTGCAAAGCAACACACGCGCAGCAGCTGCAATCGCAGCCGGCAAATTTGCCGACGAAATTGTTCCCATCACCATTCCGCAACGCAAAGGTGACCCTGTGGTCATTAGCACCGACGAAGGTGTGCGTGGCAACACCACAATGGATTCACTCGCAACACTCAAGCCTGCATTTGAAAAAGACGGCGCAATCACCGCTGGCAATGCTTCACAACTCAGCGACGGTGCAAGTGCTGTTGTGGTGATGAGTAAAAAAGCTGCTGAAGCGCGCGGCGTGAAACCACTCGGTGAAGTGGTGTCATACGGAATGGTTGCCGGTCCCGACAATGCATCGCTTTTGCACCAGCCCAGCAATGCCATTTTGAAAGCATTGGGTCGCGCTGGTCTCAAGGTGTCCGACATCAACCTTTTTGAAATTAACGAAGCATTTGCCGCAGTGGGTATTGCTTCAATGAAAGAACTCGGCATTAGCGACAGCATCGTCAATGTGAATGGTGGCGCAATTGCTTTGGGTCACCCCATCGGCATGAGTGGAAACCGCTTGGCGCTCACCGTCTTGCACGAGCTGCGTCGTCGTGGTGGTGGCCTTGGTGCCGTGTCGCTTTGTGGCGGCGGCGGACAAGGTGATGCACTCGTTGTCCGCTCGCTCTAAGCAATTCTTTCTCTTCCTTATTGCTGCTATCACTATTGGCGCAATAGGTGGCTTGCTGTCGGTCGCATTTCTTGGCTCACTCAATTGGGCAACTACTACGCGCATCAATAGTGAATGGTTGATCTTTCTCTTGCCTGTGACCGGCGGACTAGTTGGCTTCATTTACTACAAGTGGGGTAACCCCATTACCGGCGGCACCAGCTTGGTGCTCGATGCCATCCATGTTCCTGGCGCTGAAGTTCCAGCCCGTATGGCACCGATGATTTGGAGCGGCAGTGTTGCCTCGCATCTCGTTGGCGCCTCGGTGGGTCGTGAAGGTGCCATTGTGCAAATCATCGCCAGCGTGACCGATGCAGTTGCACGCAAAGTGTCAACGAGTTATAACTTGCGCCGCGTCTTTTTAGTCATCGCCGTTGCAGCAGGTTTTGGTGGGCTCTTTGGAGTTCCCATTGCCGGCGCCTTTTTCGGTCTTGAGATTCAACGCAACACGAAGCTGCACAAATCTGCTGTACTCCCTGCATTTGCAGCAAGTGCCATTGCTTATTTCACCGTCGAAGCTTGCGGCGTGAAACACTTCGCTACGCCGAACATTGAGAGTCTGCACTTCGGGTGGTCAGTTCTATGGCGTTGCTTGGTTGCCTCATGTGTATTTGCACTCATCGCCGTTGCTTACATCCAACTTGAACATCGCATCAAAAACGTCATGGCGCAAGCAATCACATTTCCTCCACTGCGCCCTGTCATTGGTGGCTTCATCATTTTGGCCTGTGTAGCAATATCTGGCACTCGCGCATACCTCGGTATCTCAATTCCTCTCTTAGAAGGCGCACTTACTGGCGCTATTGGCCTCGCTGCGCTTGCATGTTTGTGGAAACTTCTCTTCACCGCAGTGTCGCTAGGAACTGGCTTTGTTGGTGGTGAAGTTTTCCCACTTTTCATTATTGGTGCACTCGCTGGTGCTCAATTCGCGCGCGTGTCGCATGCATCTATTCCGCTCTTTGCGGCCCTCGGGCTCATTGCGGTTTTTGCAGCGGCATCGAACACGCCACTCACTTGCATTGTGATTGGTATTGAGCTCTTTGGGTGGAACGCACTTCCTGCTTATTGCATTGTGTGCGTCTTGTCTTATGTGTTGAGCGGCAAGCACACCATTTACAAGCCGTCACCTATTGCCAAACATTTAGTCGTGTAAGAGCTGGCGGCCTTCAATGGCACGCCCGAGTGTGAGCTCGTCTGCGTATTCCAAGTCGCCACCCACAGGAAGCCCACTGGCAATACGAGTGACTTTCACCGCAAGAGTTTTCATAGTGCGCGCTAAATACATTGCGGTCACATCACCTTCGACGGTGGGGTTGGTGCACACAATAATTTCTTGCACATTTTCTGGCCCGAGCCGGCTCAGCAATTCACGAATCTTTAACTGCTCGGGGCCAATGCCTTCCATGGGGTGAATGGCACCTTGCAGAACGTGATAGCGGCCGCGGAAGGCCCCAGTTTTTTCAATAGCCACCACATCGCGCGAATCTTCCACCACACACAACACCGAAGAGTCGCGACGTTGGTCTTCACATATAGGACACAAGTTGTTTTCTGCAATGTTGAAACAGATATCGCAGAAACGTGCTTTTTCTTTTGCGTCAATAATGGAATGTGCGAGTCGACGCACATCGTCACTGGGTGTTTTCAATAAATGAAATGCAATACGTTGAGCAGACTTTGGCCCCACACCGGGAAGCCGACCCAGTTCGTCGATGAGTGCCTGCACCGGTGGCGTATATGCACTCACTTATTTTTACCTTCGTTCACCACACGTGTACCGGGAAATGCTTTCGTAATTTGATCGAGTGGCGACACAACAGGAACAAGAGGCGCATCGACAAGTTCACCGGGGTCGATGTCGTCGTGAGGAACTTCATCGGTAGCAGGCTCTGGCTTACGTGCCTTTGCTAAACGGTCGGTGGGGTCTTTTGCTGCTGTTTCACTCACGCCGAGCGTGACATTGATAGTCACACCCATTGCAGCGGCATACGCACTTGCCACAACTGCCAAGTGATCGGCACAGCGCTCTTTATGCACAGCATTAGGCGCGTTCAAAGTAACTGCATCAACCGATGACACGCCAACAACACATGGGCTGTACAACGCACGCACTAAAGGCTTGAGCGATGCCAAAACACTTGGCCACATTTCACCCACCGTGCCAACAGGCTTTGCTGGTGCAGGAGTACTTGTGACAACAGGTGCTGGTGGTGCGCTAGGTGCTTGCGGGCGGGCAATAGGCCCGGTGTTGCCCGTACTTTGCCGAACAGCGCCACCGAGTTTTGCTCGCCCCGTTGTGGGGTCTACTGGCGGTGGCGTAGATGCTGCCTGAGCAGGAGCAACTCCACCACGTTCTACTAATTTTTCCAAGCGCTCAATGCGTGCAACGAGTGCCGATGAGTCACCAGATTCTGCAACGTGAGAAATGCGCACCATTGCTACTTCAAAGAGAAGTCGTGCATCGGGCGCACGGCGCATTTCCACCAACATGTCGCCAAGCACTTCCATGGAACGCACAATGGTGCCATTACCCATGCGTTGTGCCCATTGTGCGACGTAGTCGATGCGCTCGGCGGGAAGTTGAACAAGCTCTGGAGCCATTTGCGACAAAAACCCGTCGCGCAAATAACGAATGAGTTCTTCAGACAGCGAGCGCGGGTCGCGCCCTTGTTGTACTGCATAAGCAACTGCGGCAAGTGCACGTGCAGGGTCGTTTTCAATAATGGCTTCAATGAATTCGTCGAGGTTGACCGAGTGATCGGCTTCGCCACCACTTGCTGCAACAAGTTCAAGTGCCGACAATGTGTCGCGAGCACTTCCCCCACCTTGCACCAGTACTTGCGCAATAGCTTCTGGCGTGACCGAAAGACCTGCATCGCCAATAACAAATTTGACGTGTTCTTCAAGGTCGTGCATGGGCAGCAAATGAAACTGCAAGTGTTGCGTGCGGCTACGAATGGTTTCACTGACTTTTTGTGGGTCTGTTGTAGCTAAAACAAACACCACATGGCTTGGCGGTTCTTCCAAGGTTTTCAACAACGCCGCTTCTGCACCCTTAGACAACATGTGCACTTCGTCGAGAATAAAAACACGATGCCGCCCGGGGTTGCCCAGCGCTGCATGGTCGATGAGTTCGCGAATGTCGTCGACACCGTTGTTGCTCGCTGCATCTAATTCAATGACGTCGTAACTCGTACCCGCTTCTACAGCAACACAAGAGGGGCACGTACAGCAGGGTTCGCCTTCAATAGGGGTCTCGCAGTTCAGCACTTTCGCCAAGATGCGCGCAGTGGAGGTCTTACCCGTTCCACGCGGACCAGAAAAGAGATAGGCCTGACCCTCGCGTTCGTTGATGACTGCATTACGCAAGGCGCGCACCACATGGTCTTGCCCGCGCAACTCGCTAAAGCGCCGCGGCCGGTAACGTCGATAGAGCGATTGAACGGCCATTTCATTGAGCCTACCGAGTAGGTGATATGGCCCTTGCCCTTCCATTGGCTACCGTCTAGAGGTCATGGGTCGTTTTTTGAGGAAGATCATCATTGCGGGGGGCCTCCTCGCCACCGGTGCCAGCCTCTTTTTCCCGAGCATTTCCCATGCCGCTGGCGACAACACCTTGTCGTCGTCAAACCCCGCCCCCAGTGAAGTGGTCTCGGTTGCCCCCACACAGCTGCAGTTAGTTTTTGTCAACACCTTCACCAACCCCAAAGACGTTGAGCAAATGGGAATTTCACTCGTGTGCAACGGAAACATCGTCAACCTTGGTGCAGTGCAGCTCGGCGCCGATGTCAAAACGGTCAGCACACCACTCACCCAAGTTCCCTCGGCAGGTACCTGCACCGTGAGCTGGGCTCTTCCCGATGGCAGCAGCGGCGCATACAACTTCACCTCTGCCATTGCATTGCCCACTACCTCGACCTCAAGTGTCCCGGGTAGTGAAACTGCCATCACCGTTGTTCCCGGCACTCCCACAACTGTCGGCACGTCGTCATGGCCACGAGTGGGCGGGCCGCTCGGGCTGTTTCGCACTTTGTCGTACGTGCTCATCGGAACATTATTTGGTTCGTTCGCACTTATTCTTTTTGCTTGGCCAGAAGGTGTGGAATACCAAGTATGCAAGCGTTTTTTGCGCCTCACATGGATCTTTGCGGCGCTCGCAACCTTTGCGGTTCTTGTGTTCACCACTGCGCAACTCACCGGCAAAGGCGTCACCTCATCACTCAGCCCTAACGCCTGGCGCGATCTCACTGAGTCACTCCCTGGTGTAGGAATCCTGCTGCGCTGCGTTTGTGTTGGGTTAGCAGGAGTGGTTGCTTGGAACCCCGAGCGCATTCTTGACCCGGGTACGCAAGGCATCAGCATTGCCTCACTTGTGTCGATGTGTCTCGTCTTTGGCATCGATCGCACTGGCGGACGCATTGAAGTGCTCGGTTATCTCAACGCTGGGGTGCACATGCTCGCTGTTTCCGTGTGGTTCGGTGGACTCGTTCTATTGGTGCGTGTTGTTCTCATTGGTTCAGGCGACTCCGATCTCGTACAAGCAGTGCGCGGGTTTAGCCGACTCGCACCTCGTGCCATTGCTGTTGTCGTTCTCACCGGAATCATCAGCACTTACCGCTACGACGGCTTTACCTTGCTATCCAATGCCCACGGTCGCATCTTGCTCTTCAAAATTGCCGTCGTTGGTTTCATGACCTACGCCATGTTCACCACGCGATTCTTTATCGGGGCACGCCTGGCCCGGGCCGGCACTCTCGACGTTCGCCCCGCCGCTCATCTTCGCCGCGCTGTGGGTTCACAGGCCACGGCCGGAGTCGTGGTGCTTGCCCTCACGGCCTGGATGATGTCCACCACCCCTATTTACTTCGATACCAAGCCTGCCAGCGGCGGGCCCGTATATGCCTACGTCCAAGACCTCCGCAACGACCGTTTCCATGTGCGATTCTCGGTCAGCCCCGCCACAGTGGGGCCAAACCAGGTGCTCATTGAGCTCTTTGAACCCCAGCGCATCCAAGAGTTCACCATCCGGATGACCCCGAAAGCCGACGGGTACGACGGTTACCTCATTCGGGTGCCACTCACCCGCCGTGGGGCTGCACTTTTGGGGGCAAGCGGTGAATTTCCGCTCAAAGCCCCTGGCGACTGGACCATTGAAATCAATGGCACCAGCACCACCGGAGACCTCGCCCCCTTGGCAGCCACCCTCACCATTGGCGACCCCGCCACCACCACCACAGTGGCGACTGGCTCCACCTTGCCCGGCGCCACCACCTCGAGCAGCACTTCCGTTGCAGCAATTGCCCCTGTGACAACGGTTACAACGACCACCACCGCTGCGCCTGCCCCCGCCGGTTAAGCCAACGGGGTGGGCGAACCACCGCCTCGCCAACTAGCGTCTGTCGCGTGAGTGACAACCCGATGACCGCCAAAATTGAAGACCTCCGCGAGCGCAAAGAGGCCGCCTACAACGCCGGCTCGCCTCGCTCTGTTGAGCGCCAGCACGAAAAAGGAAAGATGCTTGCTCGTGAGCGCATCGACTACTTCCTCGACCCCGGCAGCTTTCAAGAACTCGACCTTCTTGCTCGTCACCGTGCACATGCTGCAGGTTTAGAAGAGCGTCCGTATACCGACGGTGTTATTACCGGTTGGGGAACAGTTGAAGGTCGCAAAATATTTGTCTTCTCACAAGACTTCACCGTTTTCGGTGGAGCGCTTGGTGAAGTGTTCGCTGAAAAAATTCACAAACTCATGGACCTTGCATTGAAGGTTGGTGCTCCTGTTGTTGGTCTCAACGATGGTGCAGGCGCACGTATTCAAGAAGGCGTTGTTTCACTTGCTAGCTACGGCGGCATTTTCTATCGCAACGTTTTGTCGTCAGGTGTTGTTCCACAAATCTCTGTCATCCTTGGCCCATGTGCCGGTGGCGCGGTGTACTCACCAGCAATGACCGACTTCATTTTCATGGTGCGCGAAACAAGCCACATGTTTATTACTGGGCCAGACGTTGTAAAAACAGTGACCGGTGAAGATGTAACGCTCGAACAACTCGGTGGCGCAATGAGCCATGCATCAAAGAGCGGTGTTGCGACTTTCGTTTCTACCGATGAAAAAGCATGTCTCGACGATGTGCGCTACCTGTTGTCGTTCCTTCCACAGAACAACTTGGAGGATCCACCAGCAGTAGAAAGCAGCGACGACCCCAATCGTTTGTGTCCAATGCTGCGCGACATTTTGCCTCCATCGCCTAACCAGCCATATGACATGAAAAAAGTCATTCGTGAAGTGTGTGACGACGGTGAATATTTCGAATACTTCCCCTTCTGGGCAAAGAGCATCACCTGTGGCTTCTCACGTCTCGATGGTCAAGTAGTGGGCATCGTGGGCAACCAGCCACAAGAGTTTGCTGGTGTTCTCGATATTGAATCGTCAGAAAAAGCAGCACGTTTCGTACGTACGTGCGATGCATTCAACATTCCACTCATCACTTTTGTCGACGTTCCTGGCTTCCTTCCTGGTGTGAACCAAGAGCACGACGGCATCATTCGTCACGGCGCAAAATTGCTCTACGCATATTGCGAATCCACCGTGCCACGTATTCAAATGATTACTCGTAAGGCTTACGGCGGCGCTTATGTGGTGATGAACTCAAAATCAATTGGCGCCGACCTTGCTTACGCATGGCCAACTGCAGAACTTGCAGTAATGGGCCCACAAGGCGCCGTAGAAATTGTGTACCGCCGCGAGCTACAACAAGCAGCAGACCCAGTAGCGCGCCGTGCAGAACTGGTGAGCGATTACACCGAAAAGTATGCCAACCCTTACAACGCTGCAGAGCGTGGCTACATCGACGATGTTATTGACCCAGCAGAAACACGCATCAAGCTCATTGCTGGATTGAAGATGTTGCAAACAAAGCGCGCCGAACTTCCTCGTCGCAAACACGGAAACATGCCGCTGTAAGAAAAGCATCATGACCACTTCATCTTTTTCCATTTCACCGGCACCAACCGATGAAGAGACTGCAGCAATTGTTGCTGCTATCGAGGCCAATACCGCAACAGGCGGAATGGTGGCGTCTCCGCTGCGCAATCGCGACAGTACATGGAAGTTCAGTGGACGTTGGTGGGCACGTCCGGGCACATCGCGTCGCGACCGCCCCTGGTACTAAGCCACTTACATATGACGCAACTGCCATTGGGCGATATTCGCGTTGTTGATATTTCTACAGTTCTCGCTGGACCCAACTGCGCGCGTTATCTTGGCGACTTTGGTGCCGATGTCATCAAAGTAGAACGCCCCTATACCGGCGACTCACTACGCAACATGGCGTGGCGCGACCCCCGTGACGGAACCGGGTTGTGGTGGAAAATGGTGAACCGAAATAAGCGCACCATTGCACTCGACCTCAAAGATGAAGCCGACTCTGAACTTTTGTTGTCGCTCCTCGACGACGCACATGTGTTGGTAGAAAACTTTCGGCCCGGCATTTTGGAGCGCCTCGGCCTTGGCCCCGATGTTCTTTTAGCGCGCAACCCGAAACTCGTTATTGTGCGCGTCACGGGCTTTGGGCAAACAGGCCCGTACGCACAACGAGCAGGGTTTGCTTCTATTGCTGAATCGATGAGTGGCCTTGCTGCCATTAGCGGCGAAGAAGGTCGCGCACCATTACTTCCACCTATTGCTCTCACTGATGAAATTACTGGTCTCGCTGCAGCATTTGCCACCATGGTTGCTCTGCACTCAGGTGTTGGCCAAGTAGTTGATGTCAACTTGCTGGAAACCATTTTCCAAATGATGGGCCCACTGCTGAGTGTGTATCAACTCACCGGCGAGCAACAACAACGCTTGGGTTCTGGCATTCCCTATACCGTTCCACGCGGCACCTTTGAGTGCTTAGATGGCAAGTGGGTGGGCGTCTCTGCTTCAAGTGACACTGTTGCTGCTCGCGTGCTCGACATTCTTGGCGTTGCTAACGACCCACGCTTTGCCACCTTCAACTCACGTGTTGAACATCGCCAAGAACTCAACGAGCTTCTCATTGTGTGGTGTGCGGCACGCCCGCAAGCAGAAGTGATGCGCATCTTTGAAGAGGCAGATGCCGCCATTGGCCCCGTGTACGACATGGCCGACATTGCTCAAGACCCCCATTTTGCAGCACGTGAGATGATCCAACATCTTGAAGGAACACCCATGCAAGGGCTCATTGCGCATCTATCAAAAACGCCAGGTTCACTGCGTTGGCAGGGTCGCGCTCAAGACGCCGACGGAGACAGCATTCGTCGAAACGGTTGGGGAACTACTTCACGCTGACCAAAGTAGACCAGGTAATGCTGCGCATGGGGTCGCTTAGCGCATTTGGATAATGCGTGAATGACAATTTGTACGTTCCCGCAAATGGAAGCACAAATTGGGAAGTACCAAATGTTGCACTCTTTTTTGCACGAACAATGTTTGTAGTTCCAAAGATGCCTAACGGACTTTGCAAACTCCAAGTGAACACATCACTCGGAGAAGACTTGTAACTGATTTTCAATGAACGAGCACCTATACGCGCACCCGACAAACTTGCCGATATTTTCTGCGGCATTGATGCATCGGGCGTTACCCGTTGTAATTGCACACTCTTGGGCGCCGCAGCGGAGGTTTTCACCTTCACCCCAAATACCCACCACGGTGAACCCACATCGCCCGATGGGTGCCCGTCATCGAAAGTAAATTTCTGCTTGGCGACATACCAACCCGGCGTCATATTGCTGAGGTCGGCTTCTAATCGCGTGTTGTCGCTCACCGCAACTCTCCGCATTTTCCCTGCGTGGTTCACACCTAATTTGTCATAGACAAAAAGTGCATCATCGGCTTCAATTCCAGAGCCGGTTTCCCCTACGAGCACTGCAACCAACGGTGCCTTACTCACGACAGAGTTAGGTATTGGTGTTTTGCCAATGATCGATGAGTGCTGGGGCACTGGGCGCACGCGCAAAGGTTCTGCTGCCCCAACTTGAGGCACCAGAACCGTTGCGAACACACAACTTGTGAGAGTTGTTACAACAAGGAATTTAAAGCGCATCGGCTGCTGAGAGTACTCCACCGATGAACAAACGGAGTTGTTCACCCTTCGTCAAAGCAGCTGATTGAGCAGTATTCAAGGTGCGCGCAAAGTCACCCGACTTGTCGAGTTTGCCAGAAGCAACAATTTTTCCAGTCGCGTTGCGCACCACTACTCTTTTGCCCGCATGCACTGAAGATGCATCGACCATGAAAACTGCCTTGAGCTTTGCGCCTACACCGGTGGTTCGTGCCTCAAAATTTCCATACAACGGCAATTTTGCTGCATCTACCGTGGGCGTACCTTGGCAGTAATACTCAGCAGAAGCTACTGCCTTCGTTGTTTTGTTGCCATCGATATAACCAGTTGTTGCCGCAACAATAGTCTTTGCGCCAATAGTGACCTTCGGAGTGTTTCCTGCAGTTGTCCAGTCGTCGAGAAGAGTTGTTTTCACCGTGTCGGTTGCTGAACAAACTGGTGCAAGTGTTGCGGTCGCCGAAGGTGCAGTTGTTGTTACACCTACGCCTTGGCCAGTGACATCGCAATACTGAATTTGCGGAAAGTACACCTCAACATGTGTAGATGTTCCTGCGCCGGTGTAGATGTATTTGCTGCTCGCTTGAAGCGCCGACAACTTTGGCAATTTCACTGCCAAGGAAAACAACTGCGTATTCTTCGCCGCGATGCCACCGCTCACTGCTTTGAGGTTGAACCCAGAGTAGACAATTGACTTAATTCTTTTCGGGGTTGCGGTTGCTGTTGCGGTATCTGGGTTTGCTTCCGTCTTCAATTCGGTGGTGTAACCCACTGCGTCAACTGCGCGCACTTCAGGCAAGATGTACTGCCCGGCGGAATCTTTTGGCAAAAACACTTCTAATGAGGTGGTGGGGTACGCGCCATCGGGGTTAGCAGCGGTCTTTGGCCCACTGCATCCGTGCCCAGGTGCAAACGACACGATGTAGGTGGGGTTGCCATCTGCAGTGGTATCTACTCCGGCTCCGCTCATTCCCGCTACGTACACAGAAACGTGAGCGTTTGCGGTACCTGAACCAATAATTGATGTGGCAACAATGCCGCCAAGTGCCAACAACGCACCAACAATACGACGTGATTTCATAGTGAGCTCCTATTTTGAGGGGTTACCCACTATGTCGCTTCACTTCAGGCAATAGTTCCTGAGCGTATTAAATTTTCATACCAATAGGGCAACTCACGCCCGTGCCACCAATACCGCAATACCCATTGGGGTTCTTTGCCAAATACTGTTGGTGATACGGCTCGGCGTAATAAAAAGTTTCAGCCGGTGCAATTTCGGTGGTAACTGTGCCGTACCCCGCAGCCTTTAACTGCTCTTCATACACGCCACAACTCTGCTCGGCGCTTTTCAGTTGCTCTGCACTCATTGTGTAAATCGCACTGCGGTATTGCGTGCCCACGTCGTTGCCTTGTCGCATCCCTTGTGTGGGGTCATGTGCTTCCCAAAACACTTTAAGCAGTTGCTCGTAGGTCACCTGCGCGGGTGCGTAAGCAACCAACACCACTTCTGTGTGTCCGGTGAGACCAGAGCACACCTCTTCATAGGCAGGGTTGGGTGTATAGCCACCGGCGTAACCCACTGCGGTGGAGTACACGCCAGGTGTTTTCCAAAACACCCGTTCGGCTCCCCAAAAACATCCCAAAGCAAACACGGCTGTTTCTGTTCCACTTGGCCATGGCGCCACGAGAGGTGCATCGAGTACAAAATGTTTTTCCGGAATGGGCATGAACTGGTCGGTTCTGCCCGGAAGTGCGTTCGCTGGTTCCACCATCTGTGCTTTTTGCCTGCCGAAGTTCATAAAGCAGATGCTAGACAAGGTCTATGCCTGCTGCGTCACCCACCGTCTTTTTTGGTCACGGAAGCCCCATGAACGCCATTGAAAACAATGCGTTCACCAACGACTGGGCCGACTTCGGCGAACGTTTTGTGTCGCCAAACTCAAGTCATTTGAAACGCAGGGAATCAGAAAACGTGAGAAGCGAGACTCCCGTATATCCCAATGCTGTTCTGGTCATCTCTGCCCACTGGACCACACAAGGAATTTGTGTTGCAACGAACACCAAGCCGCGCACTATCCACGACTATTCAGGTTTTCCACCTGAACTTTCCCAAGTGGAATACCCTGCGCCTGGTTCTCCTGCGCTAGCGCAACATGTCATCAACTTGTTACGAGAATTCGTAGCGCCTGAACCCATCTGCGCTACCACCAATTGGGGAATCGATCATGGAGCATGGTCGGTGCTACGCCACGTCTTGCCGAAAGCCAACGTTCCTGTCGTTCAAATGTCAATTGATATTTCAAAACCTGCAGCATGGCACCTAGAGGTCGCCAAAAAATTACAAAAGTTGCGTGAATATCAGGTGCTCATTATGGGTAGTGGAAATATTGTGCACAACTTGGGCGCTATCAACTGGTCTGACAATGCAGAACCGCACCCATCAAGCATCGGCTTTCACAAATACATTGTTGAAGCAATTGAAAACAATGATGTTGACGCCATTGTGAACTACGCAAGCCACCCCGATGCGGCGTATGCGGTTCCTACACCAGAACACTTCTTGCCACTTCTCTACGTTCTCGGTGCACGGCGCCCCAATGAAGCGCCGCACACCGTGACCGATGGTTTCGTCTATTCGTCGCTGTCCATGTACAGCGTCGCGTTTGGCTAAGTAGCCGGCACTATTTTTTGGTCGCAGCAACTATTTGAACACGCACAAACCGTACGGTTGAAGCAGCTTTGCCCACCTTGGCTGTTTTTGCAGTCAGTAAACATGTGCCTGGTTTATTTGAAGCAACAAACGATGTTCCTGAAATTTTGCAGCCGCCAGTCGTGGCCCACTTCACGGTTGTCTTCCCTGCAGGTGTCAGTAGTTTTCGCAGCGAAGTCTTTGAACCTACTTTTGCTACCCGTACTGGCTTCACTTCTGCAGAAGGAGCAGATGTCGCAGCCACTTTCCCTGACGTGCTCACGGCAAAGGTGTAGCTCTGCCATGCATCAAGTCCGGCAATTTCGCAGGTTGTAGTGGTCGACGTACAACTCTTGCCCCCGGGAGTAGCTGTCACGGTATAAGTAGGAGGACTTGCGTATTTCATCGCATCGAACCAAGTAACTTTTACTTTTCCATCGCCCGCAGTTGCTACTGCTGTAATAGAAATAGGTGTAATAGATTCAGTTACGGGTTGAACCGGATTCGCCTCAAGTTGTTTTTGTTCTTCACGAGCTTCTCGCTTTTCTTCAGGAGTACGCACCGGAGGAGGAGGAGCATCTACTCCCATGTCAAGTTTCCCCTCACGGGTAATACGCGCAACACGCAATACATCGTTAGCGCCATCGCTGCTCATCCCTACAAACAGTAAGCGTCCCTTGCTATCAGTAGATACAGGATTCAGTGGCCATGACAAAATGGAGTCATCGCCATAAGTGAGTTTTCCAGCAGTACCGAAGGTCTGATCGAGTTCGCCTTGTGCGTTGTAGCGCAAAATTGAATATTCGGTCCTTCCGCTATCCTGCGCACCGGCATCTTGAATCCACTCGGATGAACTCAAATAAAACTCGCCTGTGAGTGGTGAAATATTCAATGTTTGTTGGTTATCCCATGGCAAGGGTGTGGTGAACACAGTTGAGGTCACTGCCCCCTGGGGTGAAATGACGACAGAAGAAATAATGGATAATAAGCCTTCTTTATCGCACTTATTGGCGTCGAGCTTCTCGTGTTCACGTTCAACTTGCAATGCCATCAATTGTCCATTTGTCGCAATCTGCGACTCTTGGCCGACACAGTTTTTATTTTTGCCGAATGCTGCGAGTCCGTTATCACCGTAACTTGCGTCAATTTGACCGGTCGTTGGCAAAATGCGTGCATAGCCGACTGCACCATTCATATCGCCAGCATCTACATATTCGCTGCCTTTTTCATCGAACTGTAGATTTCCACCCCATGTATCTGTCCACACATACTTACCAGTAGGAAAAGCCCTATTGGGTTTTTTATTTTGCTTCACGCTGCGCACACCTGCATTCGAGGAAATGATGCCTAGAGCAGGAGCTGCTTGCAATTCACCTGCAACCATGACGGCACTATTTGCGCCAATCTTCTTATAGTCGTCGGTTATCCAGCCATTGCCTTCAACTGCTGGTTGTCTTGATAGTGACGATGCGTACGGTTCTACTGGAGAAGTTGATGAAATTCCATCGGCACCCAAGCTGACCACTGCATCGGTGGCGACTCCATCACTATTGCGCTTTTCGACGAGCGACCGAATGGTGCCATCAGTTTCTACGCGTACGTTGTACGCATAACCTTCACGAAAACTTATGCCTGGAAGTGTTAAGCGTTGTGCAGCGCCAGTTTCACACACGCTGCCAAGTGCAACATTGCAAGTAATGAGATTTTGCTGTCCGGAATTTTTGTTCTCTAACCCAACGAGCGTTGTGCCAGTGGGTGCAATAGTGGCACCGCCGAAGTAATTATCTCCATTTTCATTAAAACTAAAATGGTCTATGTTGAGAAATTCATTCGTTCCAGTATCTAACTCGCCGCGATCAACTTGATATCCATCGCTTGTAATCACCATGATGTTTGGTAGTGGCTTCGCCATGTTCGACGACGGCACTGCATACTGCTTCGTGTCCCATCCGTCGAGCATTGAAACATCTTCCGTGCTGCCCTGAATGCTTTTCTCTGGCAGCGTGGGATGCAACAACGAATACTCCATACCTAAACGATTACCGTCATCATCGTAAAAACTTCCAAATAACCCTGCAAATGCATTAAGCGTCAGATACGACATATCAATTAATCGTGAATACATATTTGCGTGTAGGGGTTCCAGTAGAGCAAATTTCGTCTTCGTTCCATCTGCAGCTAACCGAACAAGTCCATCTGAGGTCATGAAGTTAAAACTGTCGGCACTGGGTCCCCGCAGACCGAGCGATACTTGGTATACATCACTTCCCAGAGTTGTTTCCAAGTCAGTGAGAACACCATTGGTTCCATAATTATTTTGTGCTTTGCCTGTTGCGAAGCTGTAGGCGCGTAATTCAGTGTGACTCACGTATACCTGATAACCATCTGCATCTTTTTCACCAGGAACTTCGGTGTCCCACCCAACGACAACCACAACATTGTTGTGCGAGTCGAACATAATTCTTGACACCCAGTGTTCAGTGTTGAGAGTGATGTAGGTGAACCCTCCATCACCGTACGAAGTATCAAATGAACCGTCTTTGCCAATACGGGAAAGGAGAACCTGCGAAAATGGTTCTCCGTTCTTGCTCCCTCCTGAAATCACTGCAACGTTTGTGGTTCCATCGCCGTTGTCGTGGGTTGTGAGTTGTGAGTACCAAGATGAATTCGACTTGCCCAGAGCAACGTCGCTGAAGCCGGCCCCGTCGGGGCCAAAGCCGCCGACCAAGGTGTTACGTGCTCGTTCAGTTGACGAACTGGCAGCCGTATCGGTTGTTTCGCTGCTTCCGCCGCCACAACTCGCCAGCACTAACGCCGCGAGGCCAACCATGATTGATGTTTTCTTCAGCACTTCATACCTCTTTTATTGAGACCGCTATTTTTATTCATTCAAAAATGAATGTATTTTTACTTATACAGCCAAACTACCGAAGTAGCAGGGGTTGTGCAGGTCACCCCACGGCATAAAGTGACACGTATGGAAATTGAAATGATCGTTGAAATCCCCCAGGGTTCGCGCAACAAATATGAAATGGACCATGAAACCGGCGCCATTTGGCTTGACCGCACGCTTTTTACGGCCACCCAGTACCCACTCGACTACGGCTTTTTCCCCCACACCCTCGGCGAAGACGGCGACCCGCTTGACGCACTCATTTTGTTGCCTCAGCCCACCTTCCCTGGTTGCCACATGTGGGCTCGGCCCATCGGCGTGTTCTGGATGACCGACGAGAAGGGGCCCGACGCCAAGGTGCTCTGCGTCCCCTCGCGCGATGCTCGTTACGCCCACTACCGCGACCTCTCTGATGCCCCCGATTTCCTCCTCGCTGAAATCGCTAACTTCTTTGAGGTGTACAAACTCATCGAGCCCAACAAGGAATCCACCGTTGGCGGCTGGAATGGTGCAGCCGAAGCGGAAAAAGAAATCGCCGCAGCAATTGCCCGCTACGTTCCATAAATCATGAGCGTTCGCGGCAAAGCTTTCATTGCAGGGGCGTATGAACACCCATTGCGCACCATTCCCAACAAAACGGTGCAACAAGTGCACGCAGAAGTTGCCGCGGGTGCACTTGCCGATGCGGGTCTTTCCTTTTCTGATGTCGATGCCTATTTCTGCGCAGGTGATGCACCGGGCTTTGGTGCCCTGTCGATGGCTGAATACCTAGGTTTAGAACTCACACACATCGACAACACAGAAACCGGTGGGTCTTCATACCTCTTACATGTACAACATGCCGCTGAAGCCATTGCCGCTGGTCATTGTCATGTTGCACTCATCACCCTTGCGGGCCTACCTCGCAGTTCAGGTGCAGGTATTGGTGGCGCTGGTCGCTTTGGTTCTGCTCCTGAAGTGTCGTTTGAAAATTTCTTCGGCCTCAGCATTGTTGCTGGTTATGCAATGGCAGCGCGCAGGCACATGTATGAATTTGGCACCACAAGCAAACAACTTGCTGAAATTAAAGTTGCCGCCGCAAGTCATGCACAACACAACCCCAATGCGTTTTTGCAAAATGCAGTAACCATTGAAGAAGTGCTGCAATCAAAAATGGTGGCCGACCCATTACACATGCTCGACTGTTGTGTCGTCACCGATGGTGGCGGTGCGCTTGTTGTGGTATCTCCGGAGGTTGCACGCAAACTTTCACGCCAAAGTGTTCCCGTGCTTGGCACGGGTTTTGCCGTTAAGCATGTGAACAACGGTCGCATCGACCTCACTCATACCGGTGCAGTGGTGTCGGGCCCGCGCGCATTCGCCGAAGCCGGCCTCACGCCAAGTGATATTCGTTATGCCTCTATATATGACAGTTTCACCATCACCGTTCTCACCACGCTTGAAGACCTCGGCTTTTGTGAAAAAGGAAAAGGCGGTGAGTTTGTTGCCGATGGCGCACTGCAAGCTCCATTTGGCAAACTCCCCTTTAACACCGATGGCGGCGGGCTGTGCAATAACCACCCCAGCAACCGTGGTGGCATCACTAAAGTCATCGAAGCAGTACGTCAATTACGCAATGAAGCACACCCCACAGTGCAAGTGCCCAATTGTCAGTTTGCACTGGCCCATGGAACTGGTGGCAACCTCGCCACTCGCATGGGTTCGGCCACTCTCATTCTCGGGCAAGAGGTATAGCAATGTCGTTCTTGCCACTTGCCGATGTTGAAGTGAACAATGAAACACAGCCTTTTTGGGATGCACTAAAGAACAATGCGTTGCTGCTTCCCCGTTGCACTTCTTGCACTTCAGTGGTGTGGTACCCGCGCGCTCACTGCCCCGTGTGTTTCTCTACCGAGTTGCAGTGGGAAGAGATGTCGGGGCGCGGAACGATTTATTCATACAGCATTGTTGCCAAAGGCAATGGCCGCTGGAAAGAGTCGGGCCCCTACGTAGTTGCTTATGTGGAGCTTGCTGAAGGTCCGCGCATTCTCACCAACATTGTTGGGGTAGCACCAACCGAAGTACATATCAATATGCCAGTGCAAGCGGTGTTCGACACCGGTGACGATGGTCGCGTGTTACTGCGCTTTACTTCTGAAAGTCCCAGCTAGTCGCTGCCCCCATTGCGAACGCATCGCGGGACGTTCAATGAGGTACCACGACAGCGCACTCAATAAAAATGTTGCACTCATCGCAAGAACTAACCGCTCAATGTTTGACAACTTTTCACCGTGGCGTTGAATGATGCGAAAGACCGGTATTTGCCAAATATATAAACCGTAGGAAATCACTCCTACCCAAGCAATGGGCTTCCAGCACAAAATACGAGAAGCAAAAAATGCTTGATGTGCGAGTGCAAGAACAATGACCAAGCATGCAAAGTCAAAAAGCGTCATTCCACCGAACCACATAAAAGATCCATCGGCTCGGCCGTACAAAACTATTACGACAACAACGATGACTGCAGGAAAACTGGCATAGCGAAGGAACGTAGGCTTCACCACATTTGTTTTCATCATCAACACAGCACCCAACATGCCAATAATCAAACTTTCAATACGAGTATCGGTACGAATATACGTAGCAAACCAACCCAAGTCGTTGTAGACAATTCCTCGTTGTATTGCAAGAATTCCAATACTAAGAACAATGATGCC
>WLST01000018.1 GCA_009711295.1 Actinomycetota bacterium
TAACCAGCAGCAAACATGCCAGCGGTTTCTGCATCGCCTGCAAGTGCTTCAGAAATTTCTGCAAACAATCGAGCGCGTTCTGCACCATTGCGCTTGCTTGCAGCGCGTGGGTCGGAACCGTCGCTTTGATGACGCAAGCGATCGAGCTGAGCAAATGCTAAGCGTGGGTTTGTTTCATAGCTATGTGCAGCTGGGTCCCACTCATTGGGTCCGCGCGAACCATGCTTCAACTTGAATGCATTCAATGCCTTTTCAAATTCCGTACCAGCTATGCGGCCTTCCCAACCTTCAAAGCCGGCATCGAATGCAGCAGTAATTTCAGGTGTTGAGCGAATGGTGCGTGAGAGATCCCACAAGTCAATAGCAATGAGTGCAGAGTCGACGTCGCCAACTGCGCCAATGAGACGCACGCCGTCTTCTGGGCGACCAATTGCTGCAGTAATTGCTTGTACTGCTCCTGGCCCGAGTGACGCACCCAGCGACGACCACACGTGCTGTTCAAATGTCTCTACCAAGATGGGGGCCATGCTGCGTGCACGAGCAACAAGTTCGGCATCGCTCAACTTCGACAAGTTGGGGCGCTCTGCGCGAATTTTTATAGCGAGAACTTTTTGTTGCTCAACGGGTGGATGCACCGTGGAACCCATCACATAGGCCATGGTCTCGCCGAGCTTCACTTCATGAGCTGGGCTTTCGTGCCATGGTTCAGCAACATACGGTGGAACATCGGGGTTGGCGTCGAAATATGCAGCATCAACTGCTTCTGGGCTTGCACCTGGCATGCGCACACCCATGAGGCGAGCTTGCATGAGTGAGTTATAGAAGTAGCCACCAAAGAGCCCAAAGGTTTCTGGTGGTGTTCCGTAATCTTCGTGATCAAAAACGCCGAAAGTAACGAAGCCAACTTTGCACCCGAGCACCACACCTTTTTCCCAGCACAAACTCCACCCCAACGGGCTCACTGGATCGGCTAGTACGTCGGCAGCGTTTCCGCGGGTGTAACTAGGAAAGCGCTTCGTTGGTGTGCGGTCGATAATCCATTTGTCAGCTAACACAGTGTCTCCCTTTGGCCCTGGCGGTGTTCACCGTCAGTTCACTTTCGTACTCGTGAAAAACTACCTGAGGTGAGGCCTGAGTCACACTACGGAATGTCCGAAATGGAATATTTCAGGGGCCATTTCCCTAAATAGGCCGCGGAATGGGTGGAATGCCACCCGTCAGCATGCCTTCTGCCCGTTCTTTCACTAATTCCACATAGCGCGGGTGGGTCATAATCCAAAAGGTTCCATTGTTGATGGCCTCGAGCACTTGGTCGGCAACATCTTCTGGGTCAATGGCTTCGGTCGCCGTGGTGAGACCTTGAGTGCCAAAGGCTTCGCCCTTCACGCCACCTGGGCGGTTGCGTTCGCTGAAACCGATTTTGGTGCGCACAACCCCGGGGCATAGCACCGAAGCACGCAACGGAACCTTGGCTGCCATGGCGTCGGCAAGAAGTGCTTCCGACAATGCAACTACTCCTTGTTTTGCCACGTCGTAAGAAGCAATGCTCGGAAACGCCAAGATGCCTGCCGTAGAAGCAGTGTTCACCACATGCCCAGGCTCACCGGAAGCAAGCATGCGCGGCACGAAAGAATGCACTCCATAAATAGGACCCCACAGGTCAACACCGAGCACCCATTCCCACGATTCAATGGAAGCTTCCCATGTGAGGTCGCGATGAACAACGCCTGCGTTGTTGCACAGAATATGAACTGCACCAAATTCTTCATATGAAAAATCGGCAAGTGCCTCTACTGCATTGCGATCGGACACATCGCAACGCATTGCTGCACACGGAATGCCTGCATCGTTCAACAAGTCGCTTGCGGCATCAAGGGCACCTTGTTCAACATCGGCAATGACTACGTTCATTCCCTCTGCGCCAAAGCGTTGAGCCATTGCTAAACCAATTCCCGATGCACCGCCAGTGATGACCGCGGTTTTTCCTTGCAAGTTTCCTAATACACCAGCCATGCGCGCTCCTTATGAAGTATCCCTATTTACAAAGCGTAGTTCTTTTCTGAACTCCGCCTGCCCAACCACTTCACCCACGCCACTATTGTCATGCCATGAGCATTCTCGACACATTTCGTATGGACGGCAAAGTAGCTGTAGTCACCGGCTCGGGCCAAGGTATCGGTCGTGGCATTGCTTGGGCGCTCGCCGATGCCGGCTGCGATGTAGTTCTCAACTCGCGGCGCCAAAGCGACCTTGACGAAACAGCTGCTGGTGTTCGCGAACGCGGTCAACGCGCTCTTACCGTCGCTGGTGACATTCGTGATTTTTCTGACAATATTGCTGCAGCAACCATTAAAGAATTTGGTCGCCTCGATGTCTGGGTAAACAATGTTGGTGGTTCCGATGAAAAAACAACACGTACATTAATTGATACGCCCGATGAAGTTTTTCGTAATCAATTAGAACTCAACCTCACCTCTGCATTCCAGGGCGCAAAAGCCGCTGCAGCAAATATGCCCAATGGTGGAGTCATCATCAACATTGCTTCAGGTGCTGGCATGCGTGGTTCGCCAATGACCGGCCCCTACGCAGCATCTAAAGCAGGCATGATCAACCTCACCCTTACTCTTGCCCTTGAACTTGCCGAACGCGATATTCGCGTGAACACCGTTTCTCCTGGCCCCATTGCCACAGAAGCATTTTTGGAAGTACTCGGCATTGCAGCCGACCTCGACGCCATTGCTTCCACTATTCCTCTACGCCGCTTAGGAACGCCTGACGATATTGGTGCTGCAGTTTTGTACCTTGCATCACCGGCATCATCATGGATAACAGGACAAAACATTCTTGTTGCCGGTGGTCGAACAGAACGTAGTTACCAATACGGCGGTCGAGAAAAAAAGAAATAGAACATGGCATCTACACCACAACCATTCACCATTCCCTACAGCGCTGAAGCGGTAGCCGACCTACACCAACGGCTCGACAACACGCGTTTTCCACTTGGTGTGGCAAATGATCAATGGAAATACGGAATGGAACAAGAATGGTTTCGATCGTTCTTGCAGTATTGGCGCCACGAATTTAGTTGGGAAAAACAAGTCGCAAAAATGAATGCGCTCCCCAACTATCGGGTCGAGATTGATGGCGTTCCCTTGCACTTTGTACACCTCAAAGGAAGTGGTCCTGCTCCGCTGCCCATCATCACCACTCATGGGTGGCCATGGAGTTATTGGGACTACCGCGATGTAGCGCAGCAACTTGCCCATCCCGAATCATTTGGTGGTTCACCACTTGATTCATTCGATGTAGTTGTTCCCTCGCTGCCAGGTTTTGGTTATTCATCTCCATTTCCAGTGGGTCATCTCTCTACGCGCGATGTTGCACACCTATGGAACAAACTCATGACCGAAGTTCTGGGTTACCCCACTTACTGCGCACACGGTGGCGACTGGGGTGCCATTGTTACTGCTGAACTTGCACACGCTCACGCATCTTCACTTCACGGAGCACACATCACCTTGCCGATGTTCTTTGGTCTGAACCGTGCCGACATCACTGCAGGTGACTACGACGAAGAAGAAAAGCATTATCCCGAACTCATGAAAACGCGTATGGCAACGGCAACGAGCCATTACACCGTGCAAGGAATTGAGCCCGAAACTCTTGCATACGCGATGCACGACTCTCCTGCTGGCATGGCCGCATGGCTCATTGAACGACGACGCTTGTGGAGCGACTCAGCTGATGCAAGTGGGCATCGCGATGTTGAGCGCGCATTCACCATGGAAGAACTTGCAACATTGGTCAGCATCTATTGGTTCACTGAAACCTTTGGCAGTTCATGTCGCATGTATTACGGGCGCACAAATGAACCATGGAAACCCGAGCACAACCGCACACCCATCATGGAAGCACCTACTGCAATGGCTGTTTTCCCTGGTGACCTCATTTTTCTTCCCCGTCGTGCTGCAGAACGTGTTGCCAACATTCAACGTTGGACCCGCATGCCGGCAGGTGGACATTTCGCAGCTGCTGAAGAACCCGAACTTGTTGCCAACGATGTGGCCGAGTTCTTCCGTACCTATCGGTAACTACAACATTTGTTTGGTTTTTTCCTGTTGAGAGAAATGCTATTTTTTCTCTATGACAATTGATGCAAACAACTACCCACTGCGCCCCGACGAAATCACTACCGCTTGGTTAGAGGCGGCTCTGAAGTCGAGCAACTCAATGCCAGCAAGTGCAGGCATTGCGAGCATCGCCCGACGCCCCATTGGTGTTGGTGTGGGAATGCTTGGGCTTATTGAAGTTGTTACCCCCACTTATTCAGGCGATGCAGGCAATGCGCCAAAGTCTGTTGTGGTGAAGTACCCCACTGAGGTGGAAGGAAACCTCGCAGTTGCCACCACGTTCAACGTGTACGAGCGCGAAGTACGTTTTTGTCAGTTGCTCGGCCCGAAAGCCGGTTTGCGTCTTCCCAAGTTGTATTTCGCTCACACCACTTCTGCTTCATCATTCATCATGGTGATGGAAGATCTTTCTGGTTATGCACTTGGCGACCAAGTGGAAGGCTGCAGTGTGAAACAAGCAGAGATGTCCATTATTGAAATGGCAAAATTGCATGCTGCATTCTGGGAAAAAGTCGATTCCGATGAGTTCCAATTTGTGCCATATCACTTCCCTACTGTTCACTCCGACGCCATGTTGCAAGGTGCAACTGCGGGCTGGGATGCAATGGTGGCCATTTTTGGCGATGTCATTAGCCCAGAGCTAAAGAACAACAAAGATAAGTTCCTTGCAACAGTTCCCAAGATGCAGGAATGGATCGTTTCTCATCCACACACGTTGGTGCACGGCGACTGGCGCATGGACAACCTCATGTTTGGTGTTGAACCCGACCACGCGCCTATGGCTGTGCTCGACTGGCAAGGCACATTGCGCTCTAAGGGTGTGCAAGATCTTGCATACTTACTCAGCCACAACATGGATGTCACCGAGCGCCGCGACAACGAGCGAGCACTTGTTGCAATGTGGCACAGCGAACTTCTCAAAAATGGCGTGAAGAACTACACCGCCGAGCAAGCATGGGATGAATATCGCCGTGCAGTGTTGTATCTGTGGGTATATGCCACCGTTATTGCCGGAACACTCGACCCATCAAATGAACGCGGCAAGGCGTTTATGACTGCAATGGTGACGCGTTCAAGCACCGCCATTGGCGACCTTGATGGAATTGCTTTGCTCAATACTTTCTAAAGTACTGAGCACTCAGAACTAGCGCTTATCGAAAGAAGTGTCGAGGCGATAGTTCACGAATTTTGGTCCGCCAACCCAACCGCACAGCTGCGGGTCGCATTCAAAAATTTCGCCCGAGATCCATTTTCCATCGGTACGGAAAAGACCCCATTTGGCGCCGTCGCTGACTTTGATATTCCCTTGGCCGTCTTGCTCATAGAGCAAGCCAGAGAGCGGGTGTGTAATGCCAAACACTGTTATACCCCCAGGTATTCATCGAGCATGACGTGGAACCAGCGCACTTTGGATTCTTGGTAGTTGGCCAAAGTTACGCCTGGCTTCACAGTGGTGTCGAGACCCATTTGCACGCGCTCCATGTTGAAGACGTCTTGGTCGAAGACTTTGCCCAGAGTGCTGAGTTCTACTGCACTCGACCATGGTTCATCGAAATCGAGCATGTGTAGTTCGGCAGGTGCCGGACGCTCACCAACAAATGGCGACAAGAAGAAACACTCCATGACCGACTGGCGATGGTTGTCGCCAAGCGGGCGGAAGCGATACACAATGCGGTTGTACGCACCCCATGGATGGAAGTTCGGGAACAGTGTGTAGTCGATGGCATCGAGGTATTCAGCGTCTGACCAGTCGTCGACCTTGTCGCCAACAATGGTGCGCCAGCGATCGCGAGCCGACGAAGCACCCACTTCGCGAGCGGTTTTGCCATCGGGAATCTCCACTGGCAATTCTTCATCAACGCGTACATCCATCATGGCGCGCATGATGTCGGCTTCATTCACCATGTGCTTGAGCAATGGGCTCGGTGTTCCACCTGGCGTAATAACGCGACTGAATGTATCCCAAATATCTACTTGACTGTTGGTGTCGCCAAGGTAGTTCATGATTTGTGGATGCGTTGCGTTGACGTGATATGCCTCGCTGAATGCTTCCTGGGCAATTTTCCAGTTGCAATTGAGTTTCTTTGCAACGTGTGCCTGCACATAACGATTTTTCAGATCCCACCGCTGAAAATGCTGCGGGAGTTCGCCGAGGAAACTTTCAAAAGATTGTGCGCGTGCATCGGGGTTGATGAAAACAAAGCCATCCCATGTGCCCACCTTGACATCGGGCAAACCGAATTCACTTGGAGTCACATGCTCGAAGTCCCAACCGGCAGGAATGTCTTTGAGGTTTCCTTCATTGGTCCATGCAAAACCATGGAACGCACAACGAATTTCGCTGCACTTACCGTCGTACTGCTTGAGCAGACGGCCGCGATGCAAACATGCATTGACGTACGACTTGATGGTTCCATCACTTTGACGCATCACGATGTACGACTTGTTGCAAATTTCGTAAACGATGTAATCGCCTGGCTCAGGAATGTGCTCTTCACGGCAAGCGAACTGCCACACTTTTCCCCACAGGCGTTCTTTTTCAAGTTCATGCCATTCACGAGTGAGGAAACGGTCGATAGAAACATCGGCGGAACCAAGGTAACGAGGTGATTCAAGGCGAAGCACATCGGGAACAGGATGGGTGTCGGTGTCGAGTAATTCCTGGTATGTAATACCTGGAGACTTACGTAGGCCTGGGTCTGTTGCGGTCATGACCTAACGATAGGCGTTAAGCAGGAACGATGGCACGTCGGACGGGGCGGTCCCACCCTGGCTGCCCGGTGGGCTTCGGGCTTGGCCACAGGCCAGGACCCATTTCCACCATTCCATGATGAGTGCTGTAGTCGCCTAATAGGTTCAAAAATGGCACTGCGTCGAAAGCTTCTGGGCCACGAACGCCTGTTGCTTTCCAGCTGCCATTGCACAACAACTCCAAAGCCACCACAGGGCATACTGCGGTTTGCCACAACACCGCTTGCGAACCCCACTCCCGCATAGTGGTTTCATTATCGGCAACGTGGTACAGATATACCTCTCTCGGTGCGCCGTCATATGTGCCGCGCACCCATGTGCCTGCACAGGTTTTGCCGTGCATGAGGTGACCCAATTTTGCAGGGTTCGGCAAAACAGATGCCAACACGTCACGTGGCGAAACGCTCACATCACCAACACGAATTTTTTCTGTGCTGTCAAGACCCAAATAAGCAAATGTTTTGAGCCAGTCGATGAACTCGGCACCAAGGCCATATTTAAAAGTCACGCGATTACAGTCGACCTCGCGTGGGACAAGAATCACTTCTTCGTGTTCAACGTTCACACATTCAATGGGGCCTATGCCTGCTGGAAAGTGAAACACCTCTGGCTCGCTAAAGCAGTCTGTTGTATATAAACCACGCTTGGAGTCCCAGACAATAGGTGGATTCAAACATTCTTCAATGGTGGTCCAAATCGAAAATGTAGGTGCAAAATCTAAACCGTCAATAGACAAGTTGGAACCATCACGCACACCAATTTCATCGATGGTGTCGAATAAATGATCGGCTGCGTAGCGCGCAAAAATATCGCTGAGTCCGGGCTCTACACCCATTCCCACCAATGCCAAGATGCCACGTTCGCGCCACTTTTCATCGGAAGCAATTTGATTTTCCCCCAGCGGGGTTCCCACTTCTTCATAAGGGTTTGTGGGGTGTGGTGTGCTCAAGTTCATCGCCATGTCGATGTAACTGCAACCTGCGGTGTAGGCCGCATTGAAAATAGGGTCGTTCAAACGCGGGTCGCAGGCATTAATGACAATGTCGGCTTTCACACGATGAATGAGAGCTACAAGGTCTGCTTCATTTCGCGCATCAACCTCTTCGGCAACGAATCTTCCAGGGTCGTCGAGTTCAGCAATGGCCTCTTCTGCACGGGCCTTTGTGATGTCGGCTAATACGAAAGACGTAAAGAACGACCTGGTCTCGGCGATAGAAGCCATTGAGGCTCCTACACCTCCTGCTCCCACTACGAGGATATTCATAAGTCACCATATGTAAGTCTCGATTACCTTCAATATGACACTTACAGCACATTGAAGCGACACGCTGGTGCGCATCTGTTTCGTAGGGCCAGCCTACCTCATGTCTTTAGTTGACGTTCAAGAGATCGACAACGAAAACAAGTGTTTCGCCACCTTTAATAACACCGCCAGCACCCTGATTGCCATAGCCCAAATGCGCTGGAATGGTGAGTGAACGGCGGCCCCCCACTTTCATACCTGCAACACCTTGGTCCCAGCCCGCAATGACTTGGCCTGCACCGAGGCGAAATTCAAATGCTTCATTGCGATCCCAGCTTGCGTCGAACTGCTTGCCGGTGCTCCATGCAACACCCACATAGTGCACTTCTACCGTGGTGCCTTTGGTGGCTTCCTTACCTGAACCCACAGTGAGGTCTTCGATGACGAGGTCTGCAGGTGGGTTCGTTGATGGAATGGAAACTGAAGGCTTAGAGGACATCTCTCCAACTTATCTACTTCATGTACCTGACGGCTACCGTTTCCTCCAAGTGCAGTAATTGCCCAATACAAAGGAACCAACATGGCCGGTCGTCTTGAAGGAAAAGTAGCAGTCATCACTGGTGGTGCAAGTGGTATTGGCGCTGGCACCGTGGAACGCTTCATTGCTGAAGGCGCCCGCTGCGTTATTGCCGACATCCAAGTAGAAGCCGGAACAGCATTTGCCAAACAATTTGGCGACAAAGCAATTTTTGTAAAAACCGATGTTGCCAAGGAAAACGAAGTTGAAGCAGTTGTTGCGGCAGCTGTAAAGCACTTTGGTCGTATCGATTGCATGTTTAACAACGCTGGAATTCTGGGTGCGGTTGGGCCAGTTGCAGAAATTCCTGGCGATGCTTGGAGCCGTTCAATAGATGTACTTCTGAGCAGTGTGTTCTACGGAATCAAGCATGCCGCGAAAGCAATGATTGCTAGTGGTAACGGTGGAAACATCATCAACACCACAAGTACTGCAGGTTTACGAGCCGGCTTAGGGCCACACGTGTACACCGCAGCAAAACATGGCGTCGTCGGGTTAACTCAAAGCACCTCAACCGAACTCGGGCCACTTGGCATTCGCGTCAATGCCATTGCTCCCGGTGGCACCGTGAGCGGGCTCACTGCGTGGCTTGTTACTGGTAGTTCCGACAACCTGACCGACGCCAACACCAAAATTGGTGTGTCGAACCCCATGCGTCGCGCCGGACAACCAGCCGACATTGCTAATGCTGCGTTATTCCTTGCCTCCGATGAGGCGAGTTATGTGAATGGTCACGTGCTAGTTGTTGATGGTGCCGGAGAAGTCATTGGCGATCGCAACCATCGCTTCGTGCAACTTGGTTCACAAATTGTCCAAGAAACCGGCCGGATCGGCTTATAACAATGACTTCTGAGCATGAAGATTTCCATGCCATTATCAATATTGCTATTGCATACACGTGGGCACTCGATACAAAAAATTTCGATGCGCTCAACGACGTTTTTGCACCAAACGCAACAGGGATGTTGAACGGCGTTGCTTGCGATTCACGCGATGCAATTATTGCACGCATTTCCGGATCACTTCTACGACTTGATTTCACTCAACACCTTGTAGGTAATCATCAAGTAAACATCACGGGCGATACAGCCACACATCGTTGCCAACTGCATGCCCAACATGTGAAGACCGGAACCGAGGGTGGCGACAACTTCATTATTGGCGGTTACTACGACGATGTATTTGTGCGCACTGCTAACGGTTGGCGCATTCAGCATCGCGTTATGCAACCCACCTGGCGTTCAGATAACGCAAACGTTGTAAAGAAGTAAAGACGTGTCAAGCCAAAGCCTCGCAGGTAAATCTGCTCTCGTTACAGGAGCTACCTCAGGAATAGGTGAAGCCACTGCATACGCATTGGCAGATGCTGGCGCTCAAGTACTTGTTGTAGGTCGCCGAAGCGATCTTGGCGAACAGGTAGTGAGCAATATTCACAAGGCTGGAGGCACTGCATCTTTTTATGCAGCCGATATGCACTCTTCTGACGACATCAACTCGATGGTGGAAACTGCAGTATCTCTTTTTGGCAAGCTCGACATTGCTTTTAACAACGCTGGCATTTTTGATCGCATGAACGACTTTCATACATACAGCGACGATTCATGGGACGACATGCTCGCCGTCAATCTCACTGGTGTCTTTCGTTGTATGCGCGCTGAGCTAACGGCAATGCTCACATCTGGTGGTGGGGTCATTATCAATAACGCATCTACCGTCAGCCACCGCGGCAGCCATCGAGCTGGCCCGGCCTACGTGGCGGCCAAACATGGAGTACTCGGCCTCACCAAACAAGCCGCAATTCAATACGTGCAGCACAATATTCGCGTTAATGCAGTGTCGCCCGGCCCCACTGAAACACCCGTTGCGGCACCTCTCGTTTCACAAGGACCCGAAGCAGTTGCATTAGCCCTTTCACAACTTAACCCCACCGGGAAATTTATTAGCCCTAGCGCAATTGCCCAAGCTGTTGTTTATCTCGCTTCCGATGCCGCTTCTATGGTCAATGGTTCTGAAATTGTTCTTGATGGTGGGCAGCTCGCGCTCCTCTGACCATTTCCTTCGGCAGGAATTCAGCGTACGATGTGATGAGCAACTACTTGCCGAGGAGACACAATGGCTGAAGTGAAAGCAACACCAACAATTGTGCATGGAGCAGCGCCTGTAGAGCCACTCCCCATCACCCCAGAGCGTTACCTTTCACCTGCCTACATGCAGCGCGAAGCCGACAACTTGTGGCCACGCATGTGGCTCTTTGCCTGTTTAGAAAGAGACGTTGCGAACGTTGGTGACTTTTCCGTTTTCAACCTTGGCCGTGAGTCCATCATCATCTCGCGTACTCAAGAAGGAAAAATTGCCGCCTTCTACAATGCATGCCAACATCGCGGTGCAAAGGTAGCGACCGAAGATCGTGGTTGTGTTGCAAAATTTGTATGCCCTTACCACGGATGGTCGTATCGTCTCGATGGAAAACTTGTTGTTGTTCCCGACAACAACCGCTTCTGTGGTGGAGTCGACCGCAACGAGCGCTCTATGCAACAAGTACAAGTAGACACTTTTGCTGGACTTGTTTGGATCTGCATGGACAACAACGCAGCACCGCTGCGCGAATACCTTGGCATGGTGGGCGACCGTATCGCACCGTTCCACATGGAAAACATGACACTTGTTGGCGACCAAACAGTGCGACTCGACTGCAACTGGAAAGCTGTCTACGACAACTTTGGCGAGTTGTACCACGTCGAGCACATTCACCCGCAACACGCCATGTTGTTTGACTGCCCAACAGCTCAAGTTGAGCTTTTTGAAAACGGCCATACAGGTGTCAACATCATTGGCCATACCGTGAACTCACGTTTGCCGATTCCTGAAGAGCCAAACTTCTATCAAAAAGTTCAACTTGAAAAATACGGCGTTGACCCTGCTCTCTACAACGGGCGCAACCTCGATATTCGACTCGACATCCAAAAGATCCGCCGACAAAAAGGCCCAGAGCTTGGTTTCGATTACAGCGAACTCAGTGACGAGCGCTTGTCCGATATTGAGCAATACAACTTGTTCCCCAACATGATGATTACTGCTCAACCCGAATCGGCGTTAGTGATGCGGGCTCGCCCACACCCCACCGACCCCAACAAATGCTTCTGGGATAAGTACACGTTTAAATTGGTGCCGAACCCAGAAGTTGCTGCCCGCGCAGGCGTTGAATTTCGCCCGTCGAATCCGAAAGATCTTTTGCCCATTCCACGGCCAGTACATGACGAGTTTGAACAAGACGACGTCATTGCAGGCCGCAAAACCATGGATATCACGGTTGACCAAGATGTACATCTCATTCGCGATATTCAAGCCGGCATGCACTCACGAGGTTTCACTAGTCAAATTCTCAGTGAAGAAGAAGCACGCATTCAGCACTACCACGACTGGCTCGACTACTTCATGGGTGAACGGTCGTAATGACCACCGCACCAACATGGCTTGGCCCGATTCGCCAAACCGCCTTCGTGGTTCCCGATATTGAAAAGGCGGCTCGCGAGTGGGCAAGCACGCAAGGTGTTGGCCCTTGGTTTTTGTATCACGTTGAAGTAGAAAACACTTTGTACCGTGGAGAAAAGGTAACCATGCGCGCTCGCATGGGTCTTGCCCACACAGGTGGCCAGCAAATTGAACTCATCCAGCCCGATCTTTCTCTGCCTTCCATCTATCGCGAGTTTCTTGAAGCAGGTGGCACAGGTGTTCACCACGTGTGTTATTGGTCAAACATCGAGCGTTCGCGCCAACACTTCGAAAACCTAGGTTCCGAGGTAGTTCAACACGGCACAACCGCTACGGGGAATGAATTCCTCTACCTCAGTGGCAACTGCGGGCTTCCCTATTTGGAATTTGTTGACCCCAACGAGTCGATGGCTGCTTTCTTTGCGAAAATTGCCGAAGCCGCAGCGCAATGGGATGGCGTAGAGGCCATCGCCGCTTATTAGTTTCAGCTCTTTACGACGCTGCTTTTTGCAAGATCTCGAGCACCTGCTGTGCACGCCCGGCATGAATGGTTTCTTCGCGCCCGTTTAAGCGCAAAAGTCGTTCTACTTCTTCATCGGGCTCATGGTCGGCCCAATGTTGATACCCCGCATCGCCATTGATTTCACCTTGCACAATTCCAGCAAAGAGGTCGGCGGTCACAACATCGGGAAGCGGAATAGAAAGAACTTCTTCCTCGGCCGCTGTTGCTTCCCATTCACTGCCCAACTTCAAGGAGATAGCGCGAGCTAAACGGCGTGCGTGGCCGCGCTCTTCAACAGCATTTTTACGTAGCAGTTCAGCAGCTTCTGCATTATTCACTCGCTCAGCAAGCAGGTTGTAAAAAACCTCACCGCTCACTTCAAGTTGATACACCACTTTCATGGAAGCAACATCGAGATATTCCTTGCCAGCCAGTGCGGCGCTAGCGGTGTAAAAGTTCACTTCAGTTGACATAGCAACATCATAGATAATGAATTTGTGCCTAGATACACAAAGACCCGGGTCTCTACAGAGATCCGGGCTCAGTGCTTGACCAATGCGCAATGCATTAGTCGATATAGAAAGCGAACGTCAGAGTGGACGGACGTTGTGTGCTTCGACACCCTTTTGGCCTTGGCCAAGTTCGAAATCGACCTGCTGGCCGGTTACGAGTGAGCGACGGCCTGTGCCTTCGATGTTGGAGAAGTGCACGAATACATCGTCTCCGTCTTCACGGGAGATGAAACCAAATCCCTTTTCGTCATTAAAAAATTTCACGGTACCTGTTGGCATAACTTCTCTATTTCCTTATCGCTGTGATGTGGGCTACCTGCGGCACCCCACCTGTTGTAACGAGGTAAGGGTATGAGCAGAAATCGCTTCTTGCTCCTTTTTCCTCACTTCTCAAGAAATATTCACGAAATTTTGAGTGCCGCATTTCGTGCCTCGTCGGGCACTGAATTCCATACCCCATAAGCATTTCATGTGCCTCTGCATGTGCTCACTGTGTTGGCGGTTTTGGTTGTTCCAAAAACCATCGGTGTAATTCTCGAAATCCTTCGTCGAGTGTCACCGTCGGCGACCATCTGAGATCTTGCGCGGCGGGCCGTGGGTCGAACCAGTGTGCGGTGCCCAGCTGTTCAGCGACGAACCTCGTGAGTGGTGGCTCGCCTTTTCCTATACGAGGCCAAATGCGCTCTACAAGCGACCCAACCGCGAGCGCAACAGACAACGGGACTTTCTTTGGGCGAAAGGGCACGCCTGCTGCATCGCAAATTTTTTGCATCAACTCGCGCACTGTGCGCGGTTCACCGTTAGCAATGACGTATGCCTTACCTGCACAGGAGGCACCTACTTGTACAGCATCTACTGCTGCTACCAAAGCGCTCACCGCATTTGAAATGTAAGTGGAATCGATGAGCGCATCGCCGCTGCCCACCATTGCCAACCGATTCGCTTCTGCACGTTGCACAATTCGACCCACAAGTTGAGTATCGCCTGGACCCCACACTAAGTGTGGACGAATGGCGACGACGGCACACGAATGATTATTTGCATTGAGGGCTTCTATTTCTGCAACTGCTTTACTCTCTGCATAAAACGCACGCTTATGCCCGGTGACAGCAGGAGTTGCTACAGCACCGACAAGTGAATGCCCAACATGTGCAACCGATGGAGTAGATACATGCGCGATGCGTGCAACACCAAGGCTGCGAGCTGCTGACAAAATATTTTGTGTGCCCACAACGTTGGTGTTGTAGAACTCGTTCCAAGTTCCCAATACCCCAACACGTGCTGCTCCGTGTACCACCACATCGCAACCAGTCATTGCTTTCGTGACTGCATCGAGGCTGGAGATATCGCCCAACTCCTGATGTATGCGCACTCCAGCGGGAAAATGTGCTGTACGACGCTGCATACACACCACTTCTTCACCTCTCGTTGCTAACGCAACGGCAACTTCCCGCATCAATAAACTGCCGGCGCCTGTGACAAGAACTTTCACTTTTTGGCACCAGACAAAAGAACGCTCATTTTGTTTGCCAATGCCGTGCGGTCGATTTTTGCATTGTGTCGAATATCAACAGGCAACTCTTTCACCACCCACACAGCTGCAATTTTTTGCGGGGCCACGGCCAAACGCACCTTTGCCGTGAGTTCAGGGCTGGCTTCACCCTCATTGCCGTTGGTGGTTTCCACCACCACAACAACTTGTGCAACGCCATGTGGCCCAACGCCCACCGCCGCTGCTCGCAGTACTTCAGGAACTTCTTCTGTAGCAATTTCCAGTGGCACAGGGGTGATGGCGCCATCCACCGCATGAATTACGTGCACGACGCGTCCTTCTACCCATATATTTCCGGCAATATCGAGATGCCCCACATCGCCCGTGCGGTGCCAGGTACGCGCTGCGCCGGGGCGAACCGGGCGCGCCGCTGTTTGCGTATGCCACAAGCGGTCATACCCGTCTGACATCCATGGCGCCGATGCCAGAATCTCCCCGGTTATACCGGCTGCAAGCGGCACCACTTCTTGCCCTGCGCCAGGTGCTGCAACAACAACATCACAACCTTCTACTGCTGTGCCTACACATACTCCGCCGCTTCCCAGTTGGTCAGAGCCAATGTCTTCACGTACTGCAAGAGAAATATCGGCAAGTGGAAGCAACTCAGTCATGCCGTACGGCGTGTGCAGTTCAGTTTGTGGGCACAGAGTTTTCATTGCTCGCAGCGTTTCTATGGGCACTGGCGCTCCGGCAGACATGACGAGCCGTACTTTGCTCAGTGCTTCTGTGTTGACCGCAGGTGCAGTGGCCAACACATTGGCAAGTGCCGCTGGTGAAGCAAAGACCATGGTGGCTTGAATATTTTCGCATGCTTCATTCAATGCCTGTGCAGTCAGTGTGCGTGGTGCGGTGACATCCATATTCGCGAGTCCGGTACAAATACCAAGTGCTGGCCCGTATAGAGCAAACGGTGCAAACGCGGCAACGAATCGATCTGTTCTCGTAATGCTGTACAACTTTTGCAATGCATCGCGTTGCGCACAGAGCTGTTGATGCGTGTAGCACACGCCTTTTGCGGGGCCAGTTGCTCCAGACGTGAACAAGACGGCAGCAAGGTCTTGCGGCTGAGGCTGTTGCACATACAACTCGGCAAGAGATTCTAGTTTTTTTGCACTTTGCAGTTCATTGAGCGCAATAAATGTTGCATGAGGGGCACACCTCAATGCGCGTGCAGCCAGCAATGCTTTTTGCGGCCCCACCACATGTTGCACACGAGCTGAACGAACTGCATTTCCCAAACCGCGTAGCCCCAAACCGCGATCGGCAATGACAGTGACTGCACCTATTCTCCATGCTGCATATACCACTGCAATGAGGTCGATACTGGGCGGAACAAGCACTGCAACACGTTGACCACGCTGCACTCCTTGGCGATGCAATTCTTGGGCATAGGTTGCAACGCGAGCAGAGAATTCGCCAAAGGTGACACTCTCTTGGGCAGATGCGTCGTGCACTGCAAGTTCACGTGCTCGTTCGGCTTCTTCCAACCGACCCCACAATGGCTCTGGCTCACCCAACGACAGCGGCGGTGAATTCTGAGTCACGGTGTCTTGCATTGCATCTTCAACAAATGATGCAATTGATGTTTCCAACACCGCTAGATGACCGGCTTGAGCAATGCGGTGGAGTGCGACATTGCGAAACCTATGTAAAAGATCATCGGCAAAATCATCATTGAAGACGGGATCTTTTGCCCCCCATATGAGTCGCACAGGAATAGTGAGCTGCGGCAATTGCTCAGCAACGCTATTGAGCACACTCTGATTGGGGTGTTGCGCATTGAATGGGACTTCGGCCACGAAGCCGGCAATTCCTTGCCGCGCATCTGCGTTTTTGTAAGGCGCGGCAAGCGCCCTACGTTGCACTTTAGTGAGTGAATGTCCGGGAAGAAGCGGAGTTCCCTTCACAAACAGTGGCGTGCGTTGTGTGATGAATAGGTGCAGCCCACTTGCAGCAGAAATTTTGATGAGCAGCGGCGCACGACGCCCTTCGGGAATCGCTATTCCTGTATTTGACAAAACAAGACCAGACACGCTTTCAGGATGAGCCACGGCATAACCCATGGCGAGAGCACCTCCCCAATCTTGGGCAACAATCCAAATGGGCGCGGAAATATTGAGCGCACGTAAAAGATCTTCAATGTCTTTGACTCGCGTTGCATAACTCCGCGGCCCTGTATTTTGCGAATAGCCCATTGATAAATGGTCGGGGGCAATAATGCGAACATCACTTTTGAGCTCATGAAACAATCGCGACCACAAGAATGACCAAGTGGGGTTGCCGTGCAAGCACAGAACTACCGGAGCATTTTCACTTGTGCCAGGTCGTTGCAAAACATGCCACGCATACGTTGCACCATCGTGACTCGGAACCTCTACAACGTTCGACCACTCGGGGAGCACACCAAATTCCTCTAGCTCGCGCCGAGATGGAGGCATGCACTTCTCCAAGGTGCTACCAAAGAATTTCGGTGAGGCTGGTATTGAGACCAGAACCTATACCCATGCACAGCACGCGTTCACCAGGCTGAATCTGGTCTTGCACTTTTGCCAACGTGATAGGAATAGCTGCCGGGCCAACATTTCCATATTGCGGAAAAGTAAGCGGAACTTTTGCAGAATTGATTCCGAGACGATCGCACAACATTGTGGTGTGCACTTTGCTCACCTGGTGCACGATGTACCAATCGAGGCCTTGTGACCAATTGAAATCGTCGGCTGCATCGGCCCATGCATCGGCAGCAAGGTCGAGACCTGCAACCAATAATCCGTGGGTATCGGTGGTCATGCGATCGAGACTGCCTACACACAAAGAATTGTGCTGAGTTGCGGCACGAGTGACGCCACCGACAAATTTATGTACTTCTTTATGCCTATCGCTACGTGCCATCACCATTGCTGCAGCACCCGAGCCAAGTGTGAGCGATGCGAACTCTGCAAACACATCACCCGCTGTTGACTCTGGACTGCGCAAACGGTTGAGCGTTGCCTCTTGTGTATAGCGACTTCCTTCGCCATCCACAATTAAGGCGTATTTCACGGTTCCTGCATCGAGCATGGTGCCAGCAACGTGCATTGCGTTAACAAACCCTAAACATGCATTTCCAATGTCAAAATTCAAGCACGCTGACGAAAGTCCGAGTTGGTGGTGTACCGAACATGCAATAGATGGCTCAAGATGTTCTTTGCATACAGAAGTAGAAATGAGCACACCAATTTCGCTCGGGTCAATACCAGCTTTTTCAATGGCGGCCTTCCCTGCCATCGCAGCAGCATCGGCAAAAGAAATATCGGTATTCCACCAACGGCGTTCTTCTATTCCCGCCAAGCCCGCAAGTAAACCTGCTCGGAGACCATTGCGTTGATACGTCTCGGCGAGTTGCTCATCAATCCAGTCGGAAGTAACAACATGAGGCGCTTCCACTGCTGCAATGCTCAGCACTCCACTGTGTTGGTGTCGGAACACCGAATTTCCGCTCATTTCCAGCCTTCCGCTTACGTAGGAGACAGGCTAGTGAAAGTTTCCCAATAAGCCTTGACCACGCTCACAACTAATGGCTTAAACATGAGAAATGGTGAAATACAGCGCCTTCAAATACGCCCCAAACTCAAAACCTATGGGGTGATCAACGGGGTGTTCCGTCCGACGTATTTCATCAAGATATACCCCACTTGCACGGGCTGCTGCGTCGGCAACGTCGATGAGTTGATCGATATCGATACGACTCGAGCAAGATGCCTGCACCAACGTGCCCCCATTGGCAGTGAGAGCCATCCCCAATTTTGCGAGGCGCTCATAGGAACCGAGTGCTCGATGCACCGATTCTTGATTTTGCGCAAATGACGGCGGATCCAAAATCACGATGTCGAAGGTTCGTCCTTCATCAACCATTTCTTCCAACATCGCAAATGCATCACCTCTGATATCGGTTACAGCACAACGACCTATTGCAGAAATCTGTGTGTTGTGTGCCAAGTTGCGATGAGCAGTTGCCAATGCTGGCCCGCTGACATCGACCATGTGCACCGTTGCGGCTCCACCCGCAGCGGCCGACACCGTGAACCCGCCGGTGCTTGAAAAAACATCGAGCACACTGCATCGCACATTGCCACCTTGCACTTGTTCTTCCACCATCTTGCGCACAATTGCGCGGTTATCACGTTGATCTAAGAAGTGTCCTGTTTTATGCCCCTGCACCACATCGGCTTCAAAGTGCAATCCATTTTCCAAAAACATAATGGGAGCATCGGGAGCACTGCCATAAATAGTTGCCCCATCTTCTAAACCAAACGTATTTCCTGCACGCACAGTGCGAGAGAATCGCAAAACAATACGTTCGGGTGTAGATACAGCAACAATTCCTTCCACCACACTTGCCAGGTGCGCAAACCATGCTGCGCTATATAACTTCACCACCACGGTATTGCTGTATTGGTCGACAATGAGTCCGGGAAGTCCATCGTTTTCGCCGTGCACCCAACGGAAACCCGTTGAACTGCCATCTTCTAAAAGCTCGTTGCGGAATTCACGACATGCTTGTAAACGATCTTTCCACCAGCCTGCATCAATTGTTGTGGGTTTGCCACTGTGCAACATTTTTATTCTGATCGGAGAATTCGGGTCCCAGAGCCCAATTCCTGCGAACCGTCGCTCATCATCAAAAACAACCGCCAAATCTCCGCATTCACCATGTGGCTTATGCGAAATGACTGCCTGATCGTAAAGCCAAGGGCTTCCTTGGCGCACGGCACGTAAGCCCGCTTTGGTTACCTGCACAGCAATGCGATGTACGGAGGGTTGAGGAAGATCTTTCAGCAAATTCACGAAGTGAGTCTAAAAGTCTGCGTTTCCAAAAGCGCATAGTCCTGCACATCGGAATACAGAGATGCAAAACGCCAGCCACCCGCAGTACGCACAAACGTGTCGCGATAAAAACCCAAAATGCGATATCTCTTTTCATCGGGCGATGTGTACATCATGGTAAAACTCCACGTTGCCTGTGCTTCATCTCCGCAAACGGTAATGACTTCATTAGTAACCATATGAGTGGAATATTTCATTCTTTTGCTATCGCGCACACTACGGAAGAACGCTCGAATTGCGTCATGACCACGATGTTCACCCGACATTGAAGTAGCCCAAGTTCCCGTAGGGATAAAAAGAGCAGCAACCGTGTCGCCATTGTGATCATCATCGCAACCCGCGCAGTATGCAGCCTTCAGAAAACTAATTTCCTGTACATCTTCTAAATTTTGAAGGCGCTGCAGAGTTCGCGAGTTGCGTTGACGAAAGTTCATTTCACGGGGCATTTGCTAAGCGAGGCCAGCGGCAATTGCTTTATTTGTTTGAGCTCGGAACTTCTCTACGTCGAAGCCAACAATTAGTTTTCCTGGTGTTTCAATAATGACGCGGTGTGGCGAATCGAGAAATTTTGCAAACGCTTGGCGATACTCATCTTGTGGGTTTGCTGCTGCACCGGAAAGCGCTCCGTAGAACCAGGTCTTTAATTCATTGAAGCCTTTGTCGCCATTTTGATGCACGATGGAATCACCTTTGTAACTTGCCGTTTTGCCATCGCGGTTAATGACAATTCCCGACTGTGGGCGCTTGCGTAAGGCGGGTACTCGTTTGCGGCGTTCAGCACATGTGGTCCAAAAAGTGCCGTCTTTGTAGATGTAGGCAACAACGACACCAACGGGGTGCCCATCTTTTGTGGTCCAGTTAAAAATGCATTCGCCACCAGGGCCGACCAACGACAACAGTTCAGCATCATTCAATTGCATTCCGGCTAGGTCTTCATAATCAAAATCTGACACTTTTCCCCCTCGTGTTTTGTGGCTTCAACAACACAATAAACGAAAAGAGCCGGCCCAGTGGACCGACTCTTTTCATACTTGGTGGCGGGGGCAGGATTTGAACCTGCGACCTTCGGGTTATGAGCCCGACGAGCTACCGGACTGCTCCACCCCGCGTCGTAGGGGGAAAGTGTACCGTCGCTCGTTGACGTTCGCACTCTGCGCGCACATAACACGTGGTGGCATGGTCATTCACCAACCCCATTGACTGCATAAAGGCATACATCGTGGTGGGCCCAACAAATTTCCAGCCCCTTTTTTTCAGTTCTTTCGATAAGGCAACCGACTGTGGGGTGTGCGCAAGGATCTCGCCCGTATGGGGTGTTTCTGGGTCAATAGGTGGTTCTGCGTATTGCCACACCACCTCACAAAGAGTTTCCCCAGCGGCTTTCATCGCTAAATAACGCTGTGCATTGTGGATCGTGGCCTCTATTTTCCCGCGATGCCGAATGATGCCCGGGTCGAGCACCAATGCATCAACTTCACGTGCAGAAAATTGAACAACTTCAACCGGGTTGAAATTGCAAAATAGCTCGCGGAATTTCTCGCGCTTGCGCAAAATGGTGATCCATGACAGACCACTTTGAAAACCCTCTAGGCAGACTTTTTCAAATAGCTGCAGATCGTCGACAACTGGCCTGCCCCACTCGGCGTCGTGGTAGTTCATATAGATCTCACTGCTCACACACCAGCTACAACGGTCTACTTCGGTTGACTTCACCACATCTCAGTCTTAGCACTGTGTACGCTAGAGACGTATGGCAAAGGCTCCAAACTTTAAGAAGTTTCGCAAAATTGTTGGTAACGACATCGACGCTTTGCGCACAGAAATGCTCACCATGCGAACCGAGCTAGAAAATGCTCAACAACAAATTCATGAAGTATCGCTCTCCCAAAATGCCGCCGCTCAATCACTCGCCGCCATCGATGGCCGCGTGGTTCAACTGGGTCGTGAACTCACCAATCAACTCCACGAGCTGAGCAACGACTTGGAAAAGCTCGAGCAACAAAGCGATGGGGCATCGGCAGAAACCATCGCTCAACTGCAAGCCACACAAATCAGGCTGGCTACAGAACAAGCTCGTTATGAAATCACTTTCCGTCAAGACCTTGCGGAAATTGCCGACCAACTTCGCAGACCTCGCTAACTACTTTGAGTAAACATCACCCCCACCGGCATCATTTTGGTGGGCGTGGCTACTTCCGTCGTTTAGGCCCCGGTCTCATTACTGGAGCAGCCGACGATGACCCATCGGGCATCGGTACATATTCACAGGTTGGTGCTGCATTCGGGTTCCAACTGTTGTGGACCACCATCGTTGCTTTGCCATTTGCAGCCGCGGTTCAAGAAGCCACCGCACGCCTTGGTCTTTTCTCTGGAAAAGGTCTCGCAGCACTCATTAAACAAGAGTTTTCCCGCAAGGTGCTCTACGTTGCACTCACGCTGGTCGTTGCTGCCAATACTTTCAATATCGGCGCCGATCTTGGCTCAATGGCTGCAGCCACGAACCTCATTGTTCCTATTCCGGAGTATGTATTAGTCGTTGTTTTTGCCGCAGGAATGGCGGCATTAGAAATTGCCATTCCCTATCACCAATATTCGAGAGTTTTGCGTTGGTTATGTGTCAGCTTGCTTTCCTATATTGCAGTGTTATTTATTATTCAAGTGTCGTGGGGTGATGTTGCCCAGCACACCTTTGTTCCCCAACTTCATTTCAACAAGACAGAAATTGCTGCACTTATTGCACTATTTGGTACCACCATTTCGCCCTATCTCTTTTTCTGGCAAACCAGTGAGGAAGTGGAAGAGCTTGCCGAGCATGGCGCTGAAACGGTGACGGAAACTGCAAACCATTTACGAGCAATGCGCGGCGACGTGATGGCCGGGATGTCGTCTGGCGTCTTTGTGATGTTTGCCATCATGGTGACTTCAGCAGCAACTCTTCATAAAGGTGGCATTACCTCCATTGGTACAGCAGACGAAGCCGCACAAGCTCTCGAACCTCTTGCGGGAAGTTTGGCAAAACTCCTCTTCACATTGGGCATTATGGGCACCGGCCTTCTTGCCGTACCAGTGCTTGCGGGTTCCACTTCCTATGCACTTGCAGAAACATTTGGATGGCGTGAGGGTCTGAGCTTAAAAATGTCACAGGCACGTGCATTTTATTTCGTCATTTTAGGTTCCATGATGTGTGGCTTGGCAATGAACTTTGTGGGCTTGAACCCTGTCCGCGCCCTGTATTGGTCGGCAGTGCTCAATGGGCTTGCCGCTCCGCCACTCATTGCAATGATCTGGTTACTGAGCAGGCGCAAACATGTGCTCGGGGAACACGTCAGTGGACGTATTTCACAAACCTTGGTTGCTATGGCAGCAATCGCTAGTGCGTTGTTGCCCGTTTTATATTTCTTTGCCCATTAATTTATTTCACTGCGGTAAGTGCTTTACGCACCAGTTCGCGCGCCGCAGCCTGCTTGGCTTGGTATGTCGCAAAATCTGGTGGCGTCAAGGCCAATGCGGCATCGGCTTCACTGAACAGTGCGTCTGCTGCTGCCAACAATTCAGAAGGGCTTTGTGGCACGCCAGCAACAACCGTTGTTGGAGTTGTTGCTGAAGAGCCCGGGACGGTTGTTGGTGTGGTTCCTGGCAGAGTCGTGTTTGTCGTGTCAGGTGTGGTGGATGTATTTGCACCACCCACACGATCGCCCAAGTCGAGCGAAAAGCCGGGGAAAAGCTTTGCTATTGCCCCACTCACCGAGTCGGAAATCACTGAACGCGAATCGTACGAAGCAAGAATTTTGCGTACAAAAACCTGCTTTGCTGCCACATCGTCGGGGCGAACATACAACGGACGTACGTACACAAGGCTCTTGGCGACGGGAATGATTTGCAAGTCGCCAAACACCACTCGAGATCCACGTTGGTCGAGTGGAGTAATGATTTGCGAAATAGCTGGCTCGCTGTCGAATTGGGCCGCAACTGTTGCGGGGCCAGGTGGCAGCGGGTCTGTGAATTCATACAGAGTCATTTGGCCGTAGGTTGCGGGGTCACTAGAAACCACCATCATTGAACGCAATTCTTTACGCGAGTCATCTGAAGAGAATGGAACAAAGGGTCGCAACATGGAAAACACACCAGCCTCTGTTGTGCTGTTGGGTGCATGAAAGAGGGTGTAGTACGGCTCGAACCGCGCAACATTTGCATCTTGCACAGTGACGGCGTCACCTGTTCCGGTTACTGCTGATGTACCTCCAACAATTGCTGCAGCCTGTTCTGGCTCTAGCGGAGGCGCCTGTGCAACACTCCATGCACCGTCACGGTTGAAGAAAAGTGTTGGGTCATCAAAGTGATATTTCGCATAAGTATTTGTTTGTACGCGGAAGAGATCTTCTGGGTAGCGGAAGTGCGAGGTGAGTGTAGATGGCGCCTTTTTCACGTCGGTAAATAGTTTGGGGAATGCCTTACTCCAAGCACGCGCAATGGGGTCGGACGGGTCGACAATGTAGAACGTGACATTTCCCGTATATGCATCTACAACGGCCTTCACGCTGTTGCGCGCATAGTTGAAGTTATGGTTCAAGCCACCACCAGGGGTGAGCTGATCGGTATTTGCCGGCTGCGCATATGGGTAACGGCTTGTTGAGGTAAATGCATCGATCACCCAGCTCACTTTGCCATTTTGGACAACTGGGTATGGGTCGGCATCGAAGGTAAGAAACGGTGCAAGTTTCTGCACACGTGCACGTACGTCGCGGACGAGCAAAATTTGCGACTTGTCGTTGATGAGGTTTGATCCAAAGAGGTTGTACTCACCGAAGTTCACGGCCATCGCCACACGGCGCAGTGTGGAACTTAATGAAATTCCCGTTGTTCCCGAATACGGCGTTGCCTTCAGTGTTGGGCACGGTTGTTCTTCTTTTGATGTATTCGTTATCGCATAGTCGAGCGTGGTGTCACCAAAGTACAACTGTGGTTGCTTCACGCCGATGTCGATATATGAAGGTCGTCCGTCGGTGGTTACCGCACTTGCTGGCGCGGCAACGATGCCACAACCATGCGTGTACAAGAGGTGGCGTGATACCCACGTTTTATTGGGAATACCTGCCGAGTTCAGTTCACGTGTTGCCAGCATCACTTGCTGCACTCGGTCGCCTACCTTGTAGCGGTCAACATCGAGGTCACGAATTGCGTAAAACGATGTCAGACCTTGGTCGAGGGCAAATCGATCGCGCATTTCGCCCGGGTCAAGTTGACGAACATCACGCAGAGGCGCTGGGTCGGCAGCTACTTCTTTGGCGGCGATTGGTGCGATGTCTAAATTCTTTGTCTCAATTTTGGTTAACCCGAGAGCCGCTTTCGTTGCATCGAGGTTTCGCTCGATGTACGGAAGTTCACGAGTGCTGACGTTTGGCTGCACAACGAAACGCTGAATAATTGCAGGGTAGACAGTGCCGGCCACCAACGCGACAACAGCCCATAGGCCAATAGCTAGAACAGGCAAACGCCAGCCGCGCTGGCGAACATTCCAGAGAAACAATGCCGCAACAGCAACGGAAACAAGAATCATTAAGTTCAGAGCAGGAAGTTGCGCCTTAACATCGGTATACGTTGCACCGTTCACTACTCCACGTGTTGAACGTGTGAGGTCGAAACGTGAAAGCCAGTAATTAGCAGCGCGTACGAGCGCAAGGCATGCAAGCAGAACTGACACATGAACTTTTGCTTGAGGAGTAACACGCTGTTCGGTTCCTTGCAAGCGAATAGAGCCATTGATGTAATGGAGAAATGCAATAACAATTGAAATGAGAACAAGTGCGCCAAAAGCCCAAGCAACTATGAACTCTAAGAATGGAAGTTGAAAGACATAAAAACCGATGTCTTTTTTAAAAAGTGGGTCAACTACTCCAAAGCTTTGGTTATTGCGGAACAACAGCCACTGCTCCCAATGTGCGGCGGCGGGCAAACCAATGAGAACGCCAAGTATTACTGCCAAAAGTGTGCGCACAAGCTTGCGCCGTTTCTTCAGCGCTGCGCGAAGTGGAATGAGTGTTCGCTGCTCATCGGAATCGGGAACATTGTCGGGCGCAAGACGATCGGCAACAGCCATGTTGACCCATAACAAGACGGCAAAGACCAAGCTGAAAACCCCAATGAGGAGACCCTTAGCTCCGAGTACTCCCCACAGCACGTCGGTACGACCAATGGCTTGGTGCCAGAGCACATTTACATAGAACGATGACAAACTTTTTGCCGACAAAATGAGTACGACAACAATGGCGATTGCCACCGCTATAACAATGCGACCCCGGTTCGGTTTGCCGATTTTGATTCGCGGTAATCGAGGAATACCAAAGGGCGATGTAGATGAGTTATCAGAGGTGTTGCTCACCTCATGGAGACTACTGCTGCACTGGAGCGAGTAAGCAACGGCAGCCAGCATGAGCTAGCGGATGAAGATTTCCCGTCGGGAATTCCTTGCCCAGTGCAATACAACCTGCAAGCGAATTATCTTCCGCGTCGGGGCACTCTGGGCCATTCGGATCGACCATCCAGCACACTTGAGTACCTGGTTTTACCCCTGCAAAAAATCCACGGCTGTAAGACAAACAAGCGATGTCGTCAACTTGTTCATCAATGTGTTGACTCTTCCACTGCCTGTAGACCCCGCGTAATGCTTTTGCCATTGCAACGCGATCGGTGCCGTTTTGTTCAATTGCTTTTGCTAAGCGATCGCGCAACGGCTTCACCAGTTGAACACCGATTAACACATCGACTGTGGGAATGACGTCGGTGGCTTTTGCACTCTTTGCTGCACCTTTGGCCGCAGCCATAATGTCTTCAGAAATTGCATCGCCGTAGCGCTTTGCATGAACTTCTAGTTCACCAACCATGGCGTCGACAGTGAGCGCATTTTTCTTGCCGCGCAAGTACTCAAGTACTTCATTTTCTTCATCGGCCAGCACGCGCTTTAACTTGCGCGACATTGCAACAACAACTGGAGCTAGCACTTCATCGCGTTGAGCGAAAGCACTGGCATCGTGCATCGGTTGTACCGGGGCAACTGTGGTTGCGGTTTCTTTGACCACATCTGCTTTTTTGGTTGACTTGCGTGGTTCAACTACTTTTCCGCCAGATACTGCGTTGCTTGCTGCTTTATCGACTGTTGCTTCACGGAGGCGCGCAAAAAGATTTTCTACAGCCTGCGCATTGCCTTCACTTTTCGGTGCAACAGTTTTGTCGACACTTGGATGTTCTGGGTTGACTTCAACTGAAGTTTCTGGCCGTGGGCGTTCCTTTGAAAAAAGATTCACCACGTTAGATTTTTCATCTTCCACAACTACTCTGGGTTCTACAACTGTGGCGGCTTCAATAGCTTCAACTTCGATGAGCACTTCTTCAACAGGTGCTGCTTCTTCCACAACGTCTACGACATCAACGACGACCTCGACGATTTCTTCAACAACTTCAACAACAACTTCTTGTGTTGCCTCAGGTTCAATCTCTTCTAATTTCGTATGGTCAAAAAGCTCAATAGATTCAGGCTCTTCTGCTTCTGCTTCTTTGAAAGCTTCCACCACTCGTTCCAACACAATGGTAGGCACCGGCCCTGTTGTTGGAGCCAAATTGATGTACTCGCGTGGCAGGTCGTGATCGACCGAAACAAGACCAGTCATCACATCCTCTGTTGCTAAACGCGCACGTTCAAAGGCATTCAACAGTCGGTCACGATTATGAATGAGTTGTTCAATTTGTTCACGAGCAAGTTCACGACGACGCGCAAGCTCGGTGAGAACCTTTTCGCGGTACTCGCGAGCTTCATTCACCATGTCGCGACCCTGCTGTTTGGCAAGTTCAATTTCAGCTTCCGCATCGGCAGCTGCGTCTTCGCGCCTGCGAACCGCTTCTAATTCAGCTTCTTCACGCAAACGCGTTGCGTCGGAACTTGCTTCTTTCACCAAACGAGTTGCGGCCTCTTCAGCGCGTAAACGAATTTGGCTGCTTGCTTCACGCGCTGTGCCGAGTACTCGGGCGGCTTCTTCGCCTAAAAGGGCGGTGACCACTTCTTCATCGAGCATTCCTGGGGCAGACATCCCCCGCGTTTGCATTGCTTTGAGTTCGCTCTCGAGGAAGCGCTCACGCTCTTGCAGGCGAGCCATCTCGGCCGACACCATGCGCAAAAAGTCACGAACTTCGGTCTGATCGAATCCACGACGGCTGACGTTGAAAGAAGCCGCACTCACCGCCGCAGGCGAGGAAGGGTCGGGACGTGAAAAAGAGATCGCCATTTCAAAGACAATACGCTGTATCACCCCTGTTCTTGTGGCATTCCCCATGCCACAGCAGGCGTACTCCTTATTGTTTCAGCCCACCACCGTATTTTTGCAGCACCTTGAGCGCCCCGTCGAGGGTCTTCACGGGAATGACTGCAAGCGACTTCCCCGCCGTCACTTTTGCATCGGCAATTTCTGCCTCAGACTGCGCAGCAGGCACAAGGAACACCTTCGCCCCCGATGCTTTCACCGCAACTGTCTTTTGATGCAGTGCACCGATTGCCCCAACATTGCCATCTTCATCGATGGTTCCGGTGGTTGCCACTTTCGCTTTCCCTGCCAACGCGCCAGGTGTGAGCTCATCGAGAAGTGAGAGCGCAAATGCAAGGCCAGCCGACGGCCCACCAATGGTGTCGGTGTCGATATCTACTTCAAAAGGCACTTTCACCGTACGAGTATCGGCTGGCACAAAGCCAATGATGGCTCGGGTCGGGTCGCCCGGGCTGGGAATGAGTCGTACCTTTACCTCACGGCGTGATTTGTTGGCATCGCTATTCAAATCATGAATAGTAAGTGTTGCCACCGAATTGAGTTGAGCGCCTTTCATTACCTCCAGCAACACATCGAGGGTTGGCGTCGGCTTCCCATTTACTGCGTCGATGACATTGCCTGGTTCTAAGACTTTGCATGCGGAATCGGCAGTAGGTGCTTCATTGCAAATGACTTGTTCCAAAATAACCGACCCATATTGAAACGACACCTCGTATCCCAATCGCTTCAAGGCAACATATTCAGCTATTTGCTTTGCACCAATCATCGCTTGGTAACCCAAACGACGTTGTGCTGTGGGGTTGACGGTCCCAAAGCGTTGCTTTTTTGTTTGCACATTGATGTCGGCGTCGACCCAACCTACAAAACTCTCCAATGCGGTGAGTTGTGTTCCGAATGCGGTGACAAAAAGAAAAGGATTTTCTGAGGTATAGCGTTTCGCGCCTTCGAATGAGAGACGCGGGCCCACCGCATTGGTTTCACCGGGAGCAGTTTCCCACCGCTGAATAGGCATTGACCCCGACACCACAATGGCCAACGGGACCAGCCACGCCAACGTGACAATAGGTAAGGCCCACCACAAACGCCTGTGTGGTGTGGCAGGTTGCGGCGGTGGAGGTACCATTGTGGGCA
>WLST01000019.1 GCA_009711295.1 Actinomycetota bacterium
ATGTAAGCAGCAATGTCGTCGATTGCTAAACCCTTCACCACTTTGGATCCAAGGAATGGTGGGGTGAACACAGGGTTGTCGGTAGCAACATCGGGAGAGCGATGTGGAAGTTCAACTTCTACTCGTTCTGCCTTGTTGCGATCGGGAAGAACGCGACCACTGGGAATGCGTCCGAAATCGGGGTCAACGACACCGTCACGCTTAATCGACATAATTTTGTCGAGCGTGTAGAGGCCCTCAAATGCATCACGACCGTAGAACACGCGACCGTCGTAGACCTCGCGAAGATCTTTTTCTACGTACGTGCGGGTGAGCGCGGCGCCGCCCAAAATGACAGGAATTTCAGATAGTCCAACAGCATTCAACTCTTGCAAGTTTTCGCGCATGATGAGCGTGCTCTTCACTAAGAGGCCGCTCATGCCAAGTGCATCGGCATTGACCTCTTGAACTTTGGCAATCATGTCGGCAATAGAGACCTTGATGCCCATGTTCACCACTTCGTAGCCGTTGTTGGTGCAAATGATGTCGACCAAGTTTTTGCCAATGTCGTGCACGTCACCTTTCACGGTGGCGAGCACAAGGCGACCCTTGGAGGTTTGGCCATCAACTTTTTCCATAAAGGGTTCAAGGTGGGCAACTGCAGTTTTCATTGTTTCTGCGCTTTGCAAAACAAACGGCAATTGCATTTGGCCTGAACCAAACAGCTCACCAACAACTTTCATACCTTCAAGCAAGATGTTGTTAATGATGTCGAGCGGTGGAATGCCTTGCGCCATGGCGGTGTTGAGGTCGTCGGTGAGGCCGTCACGTTCGGCGTCGATAATGCGCTGCTTCAAAACGCGCTCAAGGGTCCAGTCGCTGCGGTCTTCTTTCACTGCATCAACCGACTTCACATCTTCAAAGAGGCGCAACAGAACGTTCAATGCGTTTTCGCCCTCAATCTCTTCGTCGTAGATGAGCGCACGGCACACTTCTTTTTGTTCTTCGGGAATACGCGAGAGCGGCAAAATTTTGCTCGCATGCACGATTGCCGAGTCGAGACCAACGGCCGTGCACTCGGCAAGAAAAACGCTATTCAGTACTTGGCGCAACGCTGGCTTCAAACCAAAGCTGACGTTTGACAAACCAAGTGTGGTGAAAGCACCAGGAATTTCTTCCTTAATGCGGCGAATGGCTTCCATTGTTGCCAAGCCATCGCGACGCAGATCTTTGTCGCCGGTGCCAATAGGAAAGGTGAGCGCATCGAAGATGAGATCGGACGAACGTAAGCCGTAGCGCTCGGTGGCAATTTTGTTGAGGCGATGCGCCACTTCCATTTTCCACTCAACATCGCGTGCCTGACCTCGTTCGTCAATGAGCAAGCAAATGACTGCACATCCGTAGTCGCGGGCAAGAGTAAAAACACGGTCGAGACGGCTGCCGGGTGCTTCACCGTCTTCAAGGTTGGCCGAGTTCAATACGCCTCGACCACCGCTGTGTACGAGGCCGGCTTCCATTACCTGTGGCTCGGTACTGTCGAATACCAACGGAACGCTTACCTGCGAGCCAAACCTGCTGGCAATGGAGTTCATATCGACAGTGCCGTCGCGGCCGACGTAGTCGACACAGACGTCGATGACGTGGGCGCCTTCGCGAATTTGCTCGGCACCCATCTTGGTGCAGCCGTCCCAGTCGCTTGCCAACATGAGGTCGCGAAATGCTCGTGAACCGTTGGTGTTGGTGCGCTCGCCAATAATGAGAAATGAATTGTCTTGAACAATGGGCACCGATGAGTACAAAGAAGTCAGTGCAGGCTCAAAGGTGAAGTTACGTGGAGCAGGTGTGAGGTTGCGTACTGCTTCAACCACCTGGCGAAGGTGTTCTGGAGTGGTGCCACAGCAACCGCCCACAATGCCAATGCCTAAATCTTCCACGTGATGTTTGTGGTACGAAGCAAGTTCGGCTGGTGTGAGGTCGTAATGCGTGCGACCATTCAAAACGCTGGGCAAGCCAGCATTGGGCAAGACAGAAATAGGAATAGGTGAGTGTTGTGAGAGGTGACGCAAGTGCTCTTGCATTTCAGCGGGGCCAGTTGCGCAGTTAATGCCAATCACGTCGGGGCGCATCGCTTCCAATGCAACAAGTGCTGCACCAATTTCAGTGCCCACCAACATGCGACCCGTTGTTTCCATGGTGACTTGCACCTGAATAGGAATTTCACGACCAACGATTTTCATCGCTTGGCGACATGCTTGCATTGCTGCCTTAATTTGCAGCAAGTCCATGCAGGTTTCAATGAGGAAAAGGTCTGAACCGCCATCGAGAAGTCCGCGTGCTTGTTCTACATAGGAATCGCGTAGTTCGGCAAAGCCAATGTGTCCGAGGCTGGGCAGCTTGGTTCCGGGGCCCATTGAGCCTGCAACAAAGCGACTGCGCCCGTCGGACTCATAACTACTTGCCATTTCGCGAGCAAGTGATGCTGCAGCAACATTGAGCTCATATGACTTTTCGGGAATGGCGTATTCAGTAAGAACAGTTGAGAAAGATCCAAAGCTGGCGGTTTCAATTGCATCGACGCCTACTTTGAGAAATGCGTCGTGCATGGAACGAATGACATCGGGTCGAGTGAGGCAGAGCATCTCGTTGCAGCCTTCAAGTGAGGCGCCACCAAAGTCGTCAGGTCCAAGATCGAGGTCTTGTACAAATGTGCCAAAGGCGCCGTCAAATACAATGACGCGTTCGTTCACGGCCTGAAGATAAGTCTGTCTTTTCATGTTCCTTACAAGTTATCTGCACAGGATCAGGTGCTCACGACTCTCCCGCACTAGCGTTGAGGCAAATGGCACGCGAACCGATCTACACACGTGATGGCGACGATGGCACTACTGGCCTCTTTTATGGAGGAAGGGTGCCCAAAGACTCAGCGCTACCGCGCGCCTATGGCACCGTCGACGAGGCACAAGCCGTACTGGGGTTAGCTCGTAGCGCCGCGGTCAATAACACAGGCGATGCTCGTTCACAAGAAGTGGTCACCATGCTCGAGCCATTTATGCGCGACTTGTGGGTGCTCATGGCTGAACTTGCCACACTGCCAGAGAATCGCCACAAACTAGTTCCAGAAAAATCATGTGTGTCAGCCGAGATGGTGACCAAGATGGAACAACTCATCGACCAACTCGATACGCAATTTGAGCACCCCACAGAGTTCGTGGTTCCTGGCGAGCACCCTGTGTCAGCATGGCTCGACCTTGCGCGCACTGTTGTGCGTCGCGCAGAGCGCCATTCGCTTGCTGCTGCACCATCGCCTTCACATGTTGTGCCGTACCTCAACCGCATGTCCGATTTGTTATGGACCATGGCACGTTGGCAAGAGGGTACGAGTCGCCCTGTGCGCAGCGTTTAGACTTCGCATGTGACTATTCAATTCAGCGTTTCCACCTCATCTCGTTCACAAGCTGACGCCATTGGTGTGCCAGTTGGCTCCGATGGGCCAGTATCTCCAAAAATCGGTCTCAGTCGTAAGCAGTTAGCCGAGCGAGGCTTCGACGGCCGAGTGGGTCAAACATTGGTGCTACACGGTTTAGGTGGCGCATCTGTTGTTGTAGCCATTGGAGTTGGCGCAGGAAATTCTTTAACTGCAAACGATGCTCGTAAAGCGGCTGCGGCTTTTGCTCGCGCTGCGGGCAAAGTAGAAAGTTTGTCGACCACGCTTGCCAACTTGGGTCGTGGCAACAAGGCAAACATTGCACAGGCCGTTGTTGAGGGCATTCAACTTGCAACGCATCGATACAGCGCGTTGAAGAGCGACAAAAATTTCGCTTCACCGTTACGAGAAGTGGTGCTAGTGGCAACTGCGGCTAATGCAGCAGCAATTACACGTGGAGTGAAAGACGGAGCAGTTATTGCCAATGCAGTATGCACCGCTCGCGATTTTGCAAATATGCCTCCTGCGTATCTCACTGCTCGTCACTTCGCTGAAAAGGCACAAGAGATTGCTGCACAAACTGGTCTCGACATCACCGTGTACAACAAAGAAGAACTCGTGCAAATGGGTTGTGGCGGCATCATTGGTGTGAACCAGGGAAGCATTGAGCCACCTCGCATGGTGAAGCTGTCGTACAACCCCAAAGGCGCAGGCAAAAAGCAACACGTTGTGCTTGTCGGCAAGGGTGTTATGTACGACTCGGGTGGCATCAGCTTGAAGCCTTCCGACCCATCACATGCAGTGATGAAGATGGACATGAGTGGTGCCGCTGCAGTGTTGGCCACCATGAGCACACTCAGTGCTTTGAAGTGCCAAACGCGGGTCACCGCATTTCTCATGTGCACCGACAACATGCCTTCAGGTAGCGCGTTAAAGCTTGGCGATGTACTCACCATGCGCAATGGCAAAACGGTAGAAATTCACAACACCGATGCCGAAGGTCGCCTCATTTTGGCCGATGGGCTCTCACTTGCTGCTGAACTCAAGCCATCGGCAATTATCAACATTGCAACGCTCACCGGAGCCTGCTTGGTTGCACTCGGCGAAAAAGTTGCTGGCGTTTTAGGAACCAACGACAAGCTCATTGCGCAACTAGAAGATGCAGCAGCGCGCGTTGATGAACCCATTTGGCAACTGCCGTTGGTGAAGGAATACCGTCGTTTGCTCGACTCCACTGTTGCCGATATGCGCAACATTGGTGGGCCAGCTGGTGGCACCATTACCGCAGGTTTGTTCTTGAGTGAGTTTGTGGGCAACACGCCATGGGCACACCTCGATATTGCAGGGCCAATGAAAGTTGATGGCGACGATGGTTGGATGCAAAGAGGTGCAACAGCATTTGGCACGCGTCTGCTCATTGACACCGTGACCAGTTTTAAGGCTCTCTAACTCGTTGCGCTGGTGAGCCACAATGCGTGGCTTTCGCGCAAGTGTTGTGGCAGTCGCTGAACATGTCGTGCCGATAATGCAGGAATGCGTGTTCGCACGGCGAGCCCGTAAGAGTATTTCTGCGCAACACCAAACATCACCAACCGGTCAATTCCGCGCGTGAATGGGCACTCTTTGTCGGTGCGGTAGTTCAACCCGAGCGCTGCTGCAGTTTCTGGCAAGTTGAGTTCATAGCCATCGGGGTAGTGGTCGAACCCGCTTACTAAGCGGCGCAAAAGCCAGGTAGAAGTAGGCCCCAGTATGCCGAGCCAATAGTGCTCGACATAGTCGCTACGTACCTCGAAGCCAGTGGAGTCGACCACTGGGTCGAGCCATGGGTAGACCACCAGTGTTTCGGAATCGTGTAGAACAGTTGCTGTTGAGTTCATGCCTATATGTGTGCATTGTGTGGCACTTGGTGACACAAATTGTTTGATGAACTCAAGAGAGTAAGAATGAAGCGATGTCGGAAGAACTACTGAAGCTTGCTCAAGAGATGTTGGCAGGTGCCGAGCGTGTCACCGTGCTCACGGGCGCTGGCATTTCTACCGATTCTGGCATTCCCGATTTCCGTGGGCCCAACGGCGTGTGGACACGTAACCCGGCAGCTGAAAAAGTTGCAACGCTGAAGCACTACTTAGAAGACGAAGAGATTCGCAAAATCGCTTGGCAGAATCGGCTCATTTCGCCAGCGTGGAATGCACAACCCAACCCTGGTCACCGCGCGCTGGTGCAACTGGAACAGCAAGGGAAAATGCACGGGCTCATCACGCAAAACATTGACGAGCTTCATCAGCGTGCAGGAAATTCACCCGAGCTTGTTATTGAAGTGCACGGCACGATGTTTCGCACTGCATGTTGGAGTTGTCAGGAACGACTTCCGATGGAGCACGCCATTGAACGAGTACGAAACGGCGAGGAAGACCCACAGTGTTTATCGTGCGGTGGCATTTTGAAAAGTGACACCATTAGTTTTGGTCAAGCATTAGTGCCCGAGGTCATTGCGCGCGCCATGCAAGTGAGCGAAGAGTGCGATGTGTTTGTTGCTGTGGGCTCCACCTTGTCGGTGTTTCCGGCCGCCAATGCTGTGCCTCGGGCAAAAGCAGCGGGCGCAAAAATCATCATTGTGAACGGCGTGCCCACCGAGATGGATCGCTATGCCGATGCGGTATTGCTGGGCGATATCAGCGTTCTTTTGCCACAATTGGTGGCTTCACTGGGCTGAAGTTGCCCCGAGCCGAAACCCGACCAATCAGGTAGCATTTAGGCATGGCTACATTCCGTGACCTTCTGTCGAAGGCAAAAGCGCAAATTACCGAGGTCGACACCGCTGAAGCGCAAAAGCGCATTCAAGCTGGTGGAGTCATTGTGCTCGATGTTCGCGAGCCAGACGAATTCGACCAAGGTGCGTTGCCCGATGTGTTGCACATTCCTCGTGGGCACCTCGAAGCACAAATTGAAGGCAAGATCATCGACAAGGCTGCACCGGTCGTGGTGTATTGCGCCGGCGGTGTGCGTAGTGCTTTTGCCGCACAAACTCTCACTGAAATGGGATACACCAACGTTGTTTCCATGGACGGTGGCTTCGGTAAATGGAAAGACGAAGGCCGCACCTGGAAGTTGCCTGTCACGCTCACACCAGAACAGCGCAATCGTTACCAGCGCCATTTGTTGTTGCCAGAAGTTGGCGTTGAAGGTCAAGCAAAACTGTTGGGTGCAAAGGTGCTCATGCTGGGTGCTGGTGGCTTAGGTTCACCAGCGGCGTTGTACTTAGCTGCAGCTGGTGTAGGAACCATTGGCATCATCGACATGGACGTGGTCGATGCATCGAACTTGCAGCGTCAAATTTTGCACAACCTCGACCGCATTGGCGATCGCAAAGTAGACAGTGCAAAAAAGACACTCACGCTCATGAACCCCGATGTCAACGTGGTTACTTACGACACGCGCCTCGATGCAAGCAACATCATGGACATCATTACTGGCTACGACGTCATTGTTGACGGTGCCGACAACTTCCCGAGCCGTTACTTGTTGAACGATGCCAGCGTGAAGCTGGGTATCCCCGTGGTGCATGGTTCCATTTTCCGCTTTGAAGGAATGGTGAGTGTTTTCCACCCGCTCGAAGGCCCTACGTATCGCGACATGGTTCCCGAGCCACCTCCAGCAGAACTCGCACCAAGTTGTGCAGAAGCTGGCGTTCTTGGCGTGTTGCCAGGCATCATCGGGTCCATTCAGGCGCTTGAAACCATCAAGGTCATTTTGAAACTTGGCGAGCCACTCATTGGTCGCATTCTTGCGGTCGATACCACCGAGATGATTTTCCGTACGTTCAAGTTGCGTGCCGATCCATCGAACCCTGTGACCTATGCCAACCGCGACCTCATTCAGGTACGAGACCTCGAAGGACTCTGCGGGCCACAGATGGCTCACTAGGCTGGCAGGGTGCCTGTACGCCCTCGTCATATAGCCATCGTTGGTGCCGGATTCTCGGGTGCGGTCATCGCTCGTGAACTCGCCGAAGCAGGTCATCGTGTCGACGTGTTCGACTCGCGGCCACATGTAGCGGGTAATTGTCATACAGAGCGTCAAGACGACGATGTGATGGTGCATGTTTATGGGCCACATATTTTTCACACTGCTCATGAACACGTGTGGCAGTACATGAATCGTTTCGGCACCATGATGCCGTACAACCACAAAGTGAAAGCAACAACACAGGGCAAAGTATTTTCATTGCCAGTCAACTTGCTCACCATCAATCAATTTTTCGGCAAAACTTTTACGCCAGCAGAGGCTGAAGCGTTCATCACCTCCATTGGCGACCAAAGCATTACCGACCCACAATCATTTCGCGATCAGGGCCTGCGATTTGTAGGACCAGAGTTATACGCAGCATTTTTCGACGGTTACACGCGTAAGCAGTGGGGCGTTGACCCAGTGGAATTGCCTGCGAGTATTTTGGCGCGCCTGCCTGTGCGCTTTAACTACGACGATTCGTATTTCAACCATCCGTATCAGGCCATTCCGCGCGATGGCTACACGCCCATTGTGGCCAATATTCTCGACCACCCCGGTATCACCGTCACCTTGGGTGTGGTGAAGTCACGTGCCGACCTTGCCGGCGCCGACCACGTGGTGTGGAGTGGCCCCATCGATGCATATTTCGGTTTCGAGCATGGTCGCTTGGGGTATCGCACGCTCGACTTCGAACGTCAAGTACACGATGGCGACTTCCAGGGTTGTGCAGTAATGAACTTTGGCGACCCAAACGTGCCGTACACCCGTATTACTGAACACAAGCATTTTGCACCTTGGGAAACGCATCAAAAAACGGTGACGTACCACGAATACAGTCGCCTCGCCGATCCCAACGACGTGCCGTATTACCCCATTCGTTTGGTGAAAGAAAAGGGCCAACTGCAGGAATATGTGCGCGAGGTAGGGAAGTTGAGCAACATCACCTTTGCGGGTCGCTTGGGAACATATCGTTATCTCGATATGGACGTCACTATTCACGAAGCGCTTGGCGCAGTGCGAGCATTGCTCACTGCATGGGAAAATGACACTGCAGCGTCGCCCTTCTCGGTGGATCCACTCTGATGTCTAGTGCCGCATTTCCCGACGTCAATTTGTTGCAGCGCATTTTGCCAGCGCGGGCCGACACGCTCGAGCCACCGCTCTACGAGCGCATTGCGGGCAATGTGCAAAGTTTCGATACCTACTTTGGTGTGTTTCCGGCAGCACGTTGGCGGCGCAAGTCGGCTGTCAATGCCTTGCATGCAGTGCTTGAGGTATCGGGGCCATGCGAAATTGAAGTAGTTGCTGCGAAGCGCTTAAAAGAAAGCATTGTGGCCACACATGTGGCTCAAAGTGCTGGTGTCGTCAACATGCGTGTGTGTGATCTACAAGACACCACAGTCGATTCCTATTACGTCAGCGTGCGTCGCAGTAACGACAGCGGCGGCCGTCTTGTGACGGGTGGATGGTATGCGGGCGCTGCACCTTTGCGTGAAGTACGCATGAATGCGGTCATCACCACGTTCAATCGCCAGCCTTATGTACTGGCCAACGTCGAGCGGATGCGTCAACTCATTACTGAAGTGCCCAGCATTGAGCAATCTTTCCGCGCCACTATTGTCGATAACGGGCGCAACTTAGAAGTTCCAGCAAGCACAGGCATGAGCCCAACGCTCATTCCCAACCCCAACTTGGGTGGTGCAGGTGGTTTTGCACGTGGTCTTATTCATGCCCGCAACGATGGGTGGACCACCCACGTGTTGTTCATGGACGACGATATTTCACTTGAAGTGGAATCGTTAGTACGCACCATCGCGATGTTCCGCTACGCCACCGACGACAAGCTATGCATTCACGGCGCCATGATCTCGGAAGAAATTCCTTGGATGCAGTTTGAAGCTGGAGCTCACTATGCATGGCGCTACACGTACCCATTGCGTGCAGTGGGTCGTGAAGACGACCTGCGCGATCGCATCACGGTGTTGGCCGATGAACTTGAGCCAAAGTTTGAATACACCGCTTGGTGGTACACCGCGTTTCCTATTGCAGTGGGCAAAGAAAACCCCGTACCGGTTTTTGTGCGTGGTGACGACGTTGCTTTTGGTCTCATGCATACGGGCGAACACAGCATCACTATGAAAGGTGTTGCTGTTTGGCACGCCGACTTCGCCCTCAAAAATGGGCCAATGACTTTGTACTACGAAACCCGCAACATGTTGTTGGTGGAAACATTGGTCTACGACCAGCACAAGTGGTATCACACGGCATATCGCACGTTGTCGTTTGGGTTCCGCAATATTTTCTCACTGCGCTACGCCAGCTTGGAATACATGTTGAAAGGGCTCGACCATTATTTGGAAGGCCCCGACTTCTGGCGCAATGTCGACCATGCGGCAATGCACGATGAAGTGCGCGTCTGCCCCGAGGAAAAAGCTGGGCCACTAAACGCTGAACTCAGTGCAATTCAAATTCCTCCTGGTATTCCAAAGCCCATTCGTCTCATTGGCTTTATTGCTGCAGTACCACTTGTTGGCGGTTACATTTTGCCGCAGTGGATGCGTTCCAAAAAGATGGGTGTTGCCCCCATCAACTCACGCGCGGTGGGCTTAGCAACGCGCCGCAACAGCATTTTGCATCGCCATCCACGCCTCGACGAGGGTTACGTGTTGGTGCGCGACACGCCACGTTTCTGGCGCGACATGAAAGCCTTACGTGTGTCACTCATGCGTTTACGCCGCGATTACCCGCGCTTGAAGCGTGAATACCGTGCTTATTACCCCGAAATGGTGAGTGATGAAGCGTGGGCAAAACGTTTTGGAGTGTCTATAGACGATCTGCGGTCGTCATCAGCGCCAGCCAAGTAACTCTATTGACGTTGCCGGTTGCAGGTAACTTTGCTCGCTGTTGGAACTGCTTCACGTAATACACCGTGGGGCCGTCGTAGTAGCCGGAAGTTTTCAAAGTAATTTTGAGCACTCGGTTGAGTGTTGCTTGCAGTACTTTCACCGATGGATGTTGGGTGCCAAGGCGCAACACCGCGGCCCGTGGTTTTTTGTCGAGACCGAGGCTTTTCCACACATCAACATCAACGACGCCATCAACAGGAAGAGCCATGGCGGTTTCGTATCTCATGACTAACGCTTTCGTGCTCTTGCCGAAAATGCCATCGGTGGGAATTGCTTTCTTCTTTAGTTTGAAAGCAGCGTTGAGAGACTTCTGCACCAATTTTACCATGTCGCCTTTTTGATTGGTGCGCAGTGGTAAACCAATTTCCACATCGGGTGCACCAGGTGTTTGCGGCAGAAGCCCTTGTGTGCGTAAAGCATCGAACTGGGCACGCAAGTACAACGCAAATTCTGTTTTGCCTGTTGCGGTGAGATGCACGTTGTCATTTTTTACAAACCAGCTCCACTTTGGAGCATCAGTTGTGTACGTATTCCAGTCGAGCACAGTGACATTTGCGTGTGTGGCAGCAATGTTTGCAAGCGCCGTATTCGAAACTTCAAACCCGGCAGTGGTGCGTCGGGTTGACATGTTGACAAAGATAATTCTCTGCACACCTTTAGCGGTGAGGGCGGCAACCACTTGGTCGGCCTCGGTCCCAAAAGTGTTTGGAGAGTCGTTGTAGCCCAGTTCAATCACTGCAATTGCAGGTGTTTTGTCTGCGGGTAACGAGTTGATGATGGTAATTCCGTCGGGCGTTCCTACGCATGTCGCACCGATGAGACAACGTGAGCTCAATGCTTGGTAATCGACATTGGGGTAAGCCGGGCGAACAATGCTGTTGAACTCAGCAATGATGCTTTCTCCAACAGAGTCACCAATAAACAACATCGGCCCCACCACAGTTGAAGTGGACGTCGAGCCATAAATGGGCGTTGTTTCATACCAAGGTGAGCGCAGGCTAAATGTCGACTTAAATTCCCAACCAGAAACGTTCACGACGCCCGCCGTACCAGAAATGGTGACCTGAGTGGCGTAGCCATTCCAATCACTGCCCAGTCCGTCGTGTGTAGTGACCACAGAAAGCAACACTCCAATGCTGGGGTACTTCTTTTGGATGCTTTGCGCATCGATAACGGCACTCCAGTTGAGGTCTGATGAATCGGCTGCAATGTCGCCATCATCTACACGCATCGGAAAGGTGGTTCCTGCAGTACGGCCACCGTTCGACGAAGTGAACTCCGTACTCACGACTGTTCCTTTTGCAGTGCGCAGAATGAAACCACTGGTATCGCTAATGGCGGTGTTCGTGCGGATGTCTTCCAACACCAAAATAGGCCTGCCCGTTTTTTCGCGCAGAGCGGCACCGCCGTATACCTGGCACGACTGCGTATCGCAGGTTTTTGCGTAGCTATAGCGCTTTTGACCAAGTGAATATGAGCGAGCAGCAACGGCCTGCGCGCGTAATGCGTTCATTCCGGCTCCACCTGCGAGGTCTCCCCATGCTGCAGGAGATTCGCGAGGAACAACACCACGCAAATAGTCGTCGAGTTTGACGAGATTCACGGTGCGATTTTCTTTGTCTGTCCCGTTCACGGCACGTATGGTTCCGCGGTAGTAGCGAGTGGCACCTGCTGGTTCACACACACCAATTGCATCATTTGGCATCACTGCAGCAGACGCATCATTGCTGAGAGTTGTAGAAACATTTGTAGGGCCAGCAATGTCGGCAACGAGCACGAACTTATTTGCAACTGGGTCAGACTGTTCAGCAACACATGTTGGGGTAGTGCTTCCCCATACGCGATACGTGCCCACAGTGCCGGCAATTTCGCGCACCACGAGCGCTGCCCATTTTCGGCCTGGCACGGGGTCGTTTTCCAGAAGGAGAGAAGCATTTTCTGACACCATTGCTGTTTGCTTGTTGTCGAGGGTGGTGAGTCGCACACTCATGACGCCGTTTGGTGTGAGACCTGCATCAGCATCGGTGAGTGGCGACAACGTGGTGCCACCGTAATAGAAGTCGAGAATTTCTTGCCAGGTTTTGTTGTAGGTGGTGGCCCAGCCGAGCGCACCGTATTGGCTCATGCCACGCCCGTGACCATTGCCTTTGCCGTTCACCAAAATCGATGCAGGGGGTTGGCCCGCAAGATCTTCGGCAAATGCAGGGGGAGTGGGTACCGCAAAGAGGAAGGTGCTCAACAAGACCACCGCAATAATGATGCGACGTAGTTGAGTTGAGGACGCGTGAATCATGTTCCTCCAAAGGGTAGTTGTGCGGACATGATGATTATCGGCAGATCCCCCCTCCAACTTGAGTGTTCTTGAGTGCGTTTCGTCACGAAAAGCGGGACATACGGCGCCGAGAACACTAAAAGTGGGTTATAGCCTGAAGGGATGAAGCAAGAGGTGCGTTTAGGCGTTATTGGTGTAGGAAATGTCGGAGCGGCATTTATCAACCTTGTCAATGAGCGTGCCGAAACAATTACCCAGCGCACAGGCATTTCCTTGGTCGTGACGCGGGCCTCAGTTCGCGATCTTTCGCGTGGGCGCGGTGTTGCTCTCGATGCAAAAGCATTCACCACCGACGCCTTTGATGTGGTGAATGACCCCAATGTCGATGTTGTGGTGGAACTGATGGGCGGAATTGAGCCAGCACGCGACCTCATTACCCAAGCATTGGGCAAAGGTAAGCCGGTTGTCACGGCAAATAAAGCACTCCTTGCTGAGCATGGCGCAGAACTTTTTGCTGCTGCCGACGCTGCAGGTGTTGACCTTCTCTTTGAAGCAGCTGTTGCTGGTGGCATTCCATTCATTCGTCCGTTGCGCGAAAGCTTGCGTGGCGAACCTATTCGCCGTGTCATGGGCATTGTGAATGGCACTACAAACTTCATTCTCACGAAGATGACAGAAGAGGGTGCCGACTATTCAGCAGTTCTTGCTGAAGCTCAAGCCTTGGGTTACGCCGAAGCCGACCCAACGGCCGATGTTGAAGCATTCGACGCGGCTGCGAAGTGTGCAGTTATTGCGAGCATTGCATTTGGTGCCAACGTCACTTCACATGATGTGCATCGCGAAGGAATAACTACAGTTACAGCTGCCGACATTGCTGTGGCAAAACGCCTTGGGTATGTCGTGAAGTTGCTTGCTATTGCAGAAATCGACGCAGACTCGCAAGAACTTGCAGTGCGCGTGCACCCCGCAATGGTGCCACTCAACCACCCACTAGCCAGCGTGCGCGAGGCTTATAACGCTGTGTTCGTTGAAGGCGATGCAGTGGGTTCTTTAATGTTTTATGGCCGTGGAGCCGGGGGCAGCCCAACGGCAAGCGCGGTCCTTGGCGACACCATTGACGCTGCAGTGAACTTGAAAAAAGGCACGCATGCCATGTTGGGCTCGTTCTCAAAACCACGCTTCACCGCAATAGATAAAACGCATAGCGAATATATGTTGGCACTTGAAGTGCTCGACCAGCCAGGTGTTTTGCACAGCATTACTGGTGTGTTTGCGCAAAATGGCGTGAGTATCCGTACGGCTGAACAAGAAGGCATTGGCGAAAATGCACGTCTCGTTTTCATTACTCACCTTGCCCAAGAAGCATCGGTCCAAAAGTGTCTGCGCGATTTCGCAGGCCTTGCAGTGGTGAAACGATCTGGCGACTTTATTCGAGTTGTCGGGCAATAAATCATGCAGTACGTATCAACTCGTGGCACAGCGCCCGTGCTCTCTTTCGCCGATGCTGTACTTGCTGGTTTAGCTACCGATGGCGGTTTGTATGTTCCCGAGCAGTGGCCTTCAGCACCAGAAACATTGACCACCGACTACGCATCGCTTGCTGCTTCGGTGATGGCGCCATTCATCGGCGATGAAATTGATGCCAACACATTGCAGAAACTCTGCACTACTGCCTATTCAACATTTCGCGACCCGCGCGTCACGCCATTAGTTCCCCTGGAAGCTAATCACTGGATGTTGGAGCTTTTCCATGGTCCTACCTTGGCGTTTAAAGACGTTGCTTTGCAGTTTTTGGGGCAATTGTTTGACATGCTTCTTGAACAACGTGACGAGCACATCACCATTGTTGGAGCAACAAGCGGCGACACTGGTAGTGCAGCAATTGATGGCGTGAAAAATTGCTCACGCGTAAAAATTGTCATTTTGTATCCCGAGGGTCGCGTGAGCGATGTGCAGCGACGCCAAATGACCACAGTGAATTCACCCAATGTGAAAACACTTGCGGTGAACGGAACCTTCGATGATTGCCAAGACCTTGTGAAGGCAATGTTCAACAACCAAAAGTTCCGTGAAGAACAGCGTTTGTCGGCAGTGAACTCCATCAACTGGGCGCGCATTATGGCTCAAGTGGTGTACTACTTCTCTGCGGCGCAGCAACTTGCCTCTAGCGGTGTTTCCATTAGTAACGGCGTTTCTTTCAGTGTTCCCACCGGCAACTTCGGCAACGTTTTGTCGGGGTGGATCGCGCGACAAATGGGTGCACCTATTCATCAACTCATCGTTGGCTCAAACTCCAACGATATTTTGACGCGCTTCTTTGCCACACAAGAGATGCGCGCGCAAAGCGTGCAGCCAACACTCAGCCCCAGCATGGACATTCAGGTGTCGTCAAACTTCGAGCGACTGCTTTTTGAAATGAACAATCGCGATGGTGCTCGTACTGCCGATCAACTGGGTCGCTTCCGCTCCGAAGGTGCATTTGCAGTGAGCCCTGAGCAATACAACACCTGGCTCGCACCGGTCTTTCGTGCAGCACGATGTGACGATGCAACAACGCTTGAAGTTATTCGCGATGTGTTTGAAAAAACTGGCCAGCTCATCGACCCGCACACTGCGGTGGGTGTGTTCGGAGCGCGTCAGCATCAAGCAGCCGATATTCCGATGGTTACTTTGGCAACTGCACATGCAGCGAAGTTCCCCGATGCAGTAGAAAAAGCAACAGGGAGCCGGCCGTCGTTGCCTGCGCATCTTGCAGACCTTTTCGACCACGAAGAATATGTCACCACGGTCGAAAATGACCTGGAAGCAGTGCAAAATGCCGTTGCTCGGTTCACCGCAGGTGCTTAATTCTCGCTGAGCGTTGCAACAAGTTCCCCAGGTGGCTATGGTGGAGACATCTCGGGTTGCCGAGATTGATTTCCGAAGCGGCGTCCCGCTCCCGCTCATTACTGCTTTTGCGGTGTATCGGCGCGAAATCTCGTGAACTTTCACTTATTTCGCTGTGATGACCTGAACGCACATGAGATGGCATATGAAAGGTGGCAGCAATGGCTGCAGAAGCACTAGAGCAATCAGTACTTGAATCTAAGGACCGTGAACAACTCATGGCAATCGCCCAAGCACTGGGCGTGAAGTCGGTTTCGCGTGCCAAAAAGGCTGAACTCATCGACAAAATTTTGGAACAAACAGCTCCACCGGTAGAGGCCAAGCGCCCTGCCCGCACCGAAAAGCAAGCACCAAAAGAGGCTGCTGCGCCAAAGGAAACACCAGCTGCCAAAGCAGAACCACGCGTGGTCATCGGCATCGACGGTGAACCACTGTCAGAGTGGGAACTCGAGCTCGCTGAGCATGAAGGAACTCTCGAGAAGACCGCTTCTGAAGGTCATCGCCCGAATCGCCCACATAACGATCGCCAGCAAAACGATCGTGGCCCACGCCAACAAAACGATCGTGGCCCACGCCCTCAAAATGATCGCCAGCAAAACGATCGCGGCCCGCGCCCACAAGGTGGCCAGCAAGGTGGTCAACAAGGTGGCCAGCCCGGCGGTCAGCCAGGTTTCCAACAGGGTTCACGTTTCGACAACGACCCAGCCAATCGCAACCGCAACCGCAACCGTCGCCGTCGTAAAGGACGTCGTGACGATGAGGGCCCACAGGGCACCGACCGTTATGAAACCGATGTTGAAGTTTCAGACGACCCAATAAGTACAGAGCCAGTAGCGGTGTCGGGTTACCTCGACCTGCGCGACGAGGGCTACGGCTACTTGCGCGTGAATGGCTACTTGCCAACACGTGAAGATGCATACGTCTCGGTGAAGCAAACACGCCAATACGGTTTGCGTAAAGGCGACCACGTCACTGGTATGGCGCGCCCCGCAGCTCGTGGCGAAAAGAACCCTGCACTGCTCGACATCGCTACGTTGAATGGCAAGTCGCCAGACGATGCAAAGAAGCGTCCACGCTTTGAAGATCTCACGCCGTTGTTTCCCGATTCCAAATTGCGTCTTGAAGACGACAGTGATCCAGGCAACATGACCGCGCGCATTATCGACCTCATTGCGCCAATTGGTAAAGGCCAGCGTGGGCTCATTGTGTCGCCGCCAAAAGCGGGTAAGACCACCATCATGAAGACCATCGTGAGTTCTATTGAAAAGAACAACCCAGAGGTTGACCTCATTGTTCTCCTCATCGATGAACGCCCAGAAGAAGTAACCGACATGAAGCGCACCGTTCGTGGTGAAGTCATTTCGTCAACTTTCGACCGCCCGTCTGAAGAGCACACCATCGTTGCGGAAATGGCAATTGAAAAAGCCAAGCGCATGGTGGAAGCTGGCAAAGACGTGGTTGTTGTTCTCGACGGCATTACGCGTCTCTCGCGTGCATACAACCTTGCTGCTCCGGCAACAGGTCGTGTGATGTCGGGTGGTATCGACGCAGGTGCTTTGTACCCACCAAAGAAATTCTTTGGTGCTGCACGCAACGTAGAAGAGGGTGGAAGTCTCACCATCCTTGCCACGTGTCTGGTGGAAACAAACAGCCGCATGGACGATGCCATCTTTGAAGAATTCAAAGGAACCGGCAACATGGAATTGCGCCTCGATCGCCGCCTTGCCGAGCGTCGTGTGTACCCAGCAATCGATGTCGATGCCTCAAGCACCCGTCACGAAGAGCTGCTCTTCCCGCCCAAGCAATTGCAGTTGGTCTGGAAACTCCGCCGCGTGCTCTCGGGTCTTGCTGCCGATGGAAATGGGGCTCCAGGGCTCGAACTGCTCATCGACCGCCTCAAATCATTCCGCAATAACGACGAATTCTTGTCAGAAATCGCCAAACAACCTTCGATGTAGGGCGCTTTTTGCCCGATACACTCAACCCACTGCTAAGAACTCCGGAGAGCCATGAAGACCGAAATTCATCCCCAATACGTAGACACCAGCGTCATTTGCTCATGTGGCAACACTTTCACCACACGCAGCACCAAAGGTGGAGACTTCCGCGTTGAATTGTGCAATGAGTGCCACCCGTACTTCACTGGTAAGCAAAAACTGGTCGACACTGGTGGTCGCGTGGAGCGCTTCAACAAGCGCTACGGCGAGCGCAAGTCCAAGACCTCCTAATTCGACGTTCTTCGGTTACGCCCGTGTCGCTTGACGACTCTCGAAAAGGCCAACTCCTTTCTCTGAAGTTGCGCGTCCTCGTTCACGAGCATCTCGGCAAAAGCATTCCTGAATCCGATCTCGAGCCTCTCGGCTTTTCGCGTGGCGCAGCAGTAAAGCACGGAACCGACGTATGGGTGTTGGTGAGTGACAATCCGCAACGTGGGCTCGGCCCAGCGTTGTTGTGGGCTCTCAAAGAAGGTGCAACTGCGTTACACGTGCTTGCCGAAGAAAACACAGGCGTGCTTGCTCGTCAGGCAGAACACTTTTCTTTTCCCATCACCGTTTGGCATGTCAATGACCGTGTGTTGTTGCCCGCAATTGCCGTACCTCATGTTGAAACAACACCGGCGCTGCCAGAACACTTAGCTTTTATCGAGCTCATTGCGTCGGGTGGTGCAGTTCCTCATGTTGAACACGGCATTGTTACTGGTGAAGTGCTTGGCCTTGAAGTATGTCGTGCGGTGACCGATGCATACAACGGTGAAGTGCGTCTTGAAGTGGGAATGGGCGCACACGACAGAGAAGCATTTGTGTTGTTGCATGGCAATAAGCCACAACAAGAAGCATTGGCAGGCGTTGTTGCATCGGTAGCAAAACAACGTCACCCCGATGCCGAACCACATCCCTTCAATCGTCTTGCACCAGAACGCATGTTGCGCGCACGCGTGGTGAATGAACCGGGTCTTGTTGGTGCAGTATCGCTTGAACCTTGCGACCCTCCTTTTGCTCGCAGTAACGTACTCGATGTAGTGCCCTGTGTGGGCAAAGCGCAAGATGCAAACGGCGAACAATTCATAGTTGTGTTCACAACTGGTGCCGACCCCGACATTGTTCCTTTTGCGCTTGACGCACGCAGTTATATTGACCCCACTGCAGAACTTATTATTGCAATGCCCGACACGCACATCACGCGCACCAACCTTCTTGCTGCAGAAAAAGCCACGAAGCCTGCTCGGTTCCTTGGCATTCCTGCTGCAACGAAGAACTCACAGTTAGCCTCTCCATCATGATGGATCGCCTCGATGGCATAGAACGCGACTATGCAGAGCTTGAAGCAAGCCTTGGCGACCCCGACATTGTTGGCGACCAAAACAAACTGCGCGATGCATCGCGCTTGTATAAGCAAATGACCCCCATCGTGCAGTGCATTCGTACCATTCGCGAAACACAGGGCAATGCTGAAGCAGCTCGTGAACTCATGGAGCAAACCGTGGGCGAAGAGCGCGACCTTTTTCGTGAAGAGCTAGCCAGCGCTGAAGCTGAACTTTTGTCGCTTGAAGCTGAACTCAAAATGCTCTTGTTGCCGCGCGATGCGAACGATGGCAAAAATGTGATTGTAGAAATCCGTGGCGCTGAAGGCGGCGAAGAAGCAAACCTTTTTGCAGCAGATCTACTCGAGATGTACCGCGCGTATGCCGCCAACCAAGGTTGGAAGTGCGAAACGCTTTCACTCGATTTCTCGCCATTGGGTGGCATCAACCAAGTCGTCATTCTCATGAGTGGCGATCTCACATGGACCTACATGAAATTTGAAGGTGGCCCGCACCGCGTACAACGCGTTCCGGTTACCGAAAGCCAAGGCCGAGTGCACACCTCGTCGGCAACGGTGACCGTGATGCCAGAAGCAGAAGAAGTCGATGTGTTCATTGACGAAAAAGACTTAGACATCGACATTTATCGTTCATCGGGTGCAGGTGGACAGCACGTCAACACCACCGACTCTGCAGTGCGTATTACGCACAGGCCAACAGGTGTTGTGGTGGCAATGCAAGACGAACGTAGTCAGTTGCAAAACAAGGCACGTGCGATGCAGGTGCTACGTACACGCATTATGAAACTGCGCCAAGAAGAGCACGATGCCGAAGCTTCTGCCCAGCGCAAGGCCCAAACTGGTGGCGGCGGTCGCAGCGAAAAAATTCGTACGTACAACTACAAAGACAATCGCCTTACCGACCACCGCATTGGGCTTACTTTGTACAAGTTGCAAGACATTTTGAGTGGCAACTTGCTTGAAGTGTCGCAAGCGCTCATTAGCGACGAACGTTCACGGCAATTGGCCGGAGAGAAATAAACCCAAGCCTGGGTGTGCCCCATGAGTAACGAACAGGCAAGTACGTGGCGCGAGTTGTGGAATGAAACCACGTCACTTCTTGGCGACGAAAAAGAAGCACGCTGGATCTGTGAAGAAGCAAGCGGGCTTGAGGGCAGTGAATTTCTTGAGTCGCTGAACGAACCAGCAACAATGCGCATGGGCGTGTCTTTGCAGGCAATGGTGGGGCGGAGGTTGGCCGGCGAGCCAGTGCAATATGTGCTGGGGCATTGGCCATTTCGCCATATCGATTTACTCATCGACCAACGTGTGCTCATTCCTCGGCCGGAAACTGAACAAGTGGTGGAAGCTGCATTGAACTGTGCTCGTCAGTTGCGTAGCGATGGGCACATGTTGCGCATTGCCGATATTGGCACTGGTAGCGGAGCAATTGGTCTATCGATGGCAAATGAATTGCCATACGACAACACTGAAGTGTGGCTGAGTGATATTTCCACCGATGCGCTCGATGTTGCACGAGCAAACATTGCCGGCATTGGTCGCAATGCACGCAATGTGCGTGTAACTGAAGGTAGTTGGTGTGCGGGTCTTCCGCGTGAACTACGTGGTTCCTTTCAGGTCATAGTGTCGAACCCTCCCTATATCGATGAAGCTGACCCACTTGTTGAAGACTCGGTGCGTACGTGGGAGCCACACATTGCACTTTTTTCTCCCAACCAAGGTTTGCGCGATGTGTTAGGTATTGCGCAAGAGGCACGTGAGTTTCTCGCACCTGGTGGCTATCTCGTTTGTGAGATGGGTTTTCAGCAAGGCGATGTGTTGCGTACAGAGTTTGCTCAACTGGGGTATGCGCACGTGGAAGTACGCCAAGACTTTGCGGGTCTTGACCGCGTCGTTATGGGGCAGTGGGCAACGAACGCTGAATAAATGAGAGTTGATGCAGGAGTAAATTTTCTGCAACAACTTCTTGGGGTGTCATGTGTGTGACCCCAGACAAAGGCAACACCTCATGATCTTTTCCTGCAGCAAGTAGCGCGCTCGATAATTGCAAAGTATGAGCAGCAACCACGTTGTCGTCGGCAAGACCATGAATGAGAAGCAATGGTCGCTCAAGTAAATGGGCGTCGTTGATGAGCGATGTACTCTCGTACGGGTGTGCATCGACCGCTGGGTTCCCTAAATAACGTTCGGTGTAGTGCGTGTCGTACAAGCGCCAGTCGGTGACGGGAGCCCCCGCAACTGCGCAGTGGAAAATGTCGGGGCGGCGAAGCACGGCAAGTGCAGCAAGGTAACCACCAAAGCTCCACCCACGTATTGCAACGCGAGAGGTGTCGGCACGTGGTTCTAACTGCGCAAGTGCTTGTGCAACTTCCACCTGGTCAACAAGCACAGGTTCGGCAAGATCGTGCAACACGCTGCGCTCATAGGCACTTCCTTTGCCCGGAGTTCCACGCCCATCGGCAATGACCACAACGAAGCCTTGGTCGGCAAACCACTGCGATGTGGCATAGGCGAGTAGTGAGCCCACTACACGCTGTGCATGTGGCCCGCCGTAGGGGTCGAAGAGCACGGGAAGCTTGTGTGTGCCGTTATCGCGTGGAGTCACAATGGCAACGGGAATATTGCTGTTACCAACGGTGTGAAAGGCAACATTGGGAGCCACAAGCATTTCTTCGGCATGTGAATGAACACTGTGCCCGGTACTGATAGAGAACTCGGCACGTGGAGCAGTCATGTGCGACACCCGCAGCAGAAATGCATTGTCGGTGGCAATGCCAGAAACGGAATGTGGCGTGGGAAACTCGCTGCTGAAGCAAGTGAGGCTCAGTGTTGCAATATCGCAACGCCACACGTCGATAGTCCATGGAGAATCGATGTGGTTTGCCTGAAAGACGATGGTGTCTCCTACATGCAGCACGGCACGTACCTGCAAATGCGCCGGAGTAACGAGAACACCATCAACCTGAAGGCGTCGTGCACCCTCGCGGTCAACCGTTGTTACTAACTTCCCAGTTGTGCTGAGTGCAGGAACACCGCTCACGAGTTCCACCCATGCATCGTCGGCGTCGGCGAAAATTTCTTCAGCATTTCCAGTTGTTGCATCAACAGAAAAAACAGCAACAGATTTCTGGTCGCGTGATTGCAGTTGGACAATGAGCCCAGCAGCGCTCCATGCAACAGAGTTGAGGTACTCGTCATCAGAAGGCAGAGACACCGCAATGCTTGCAGCTGATTCACGTTGAACAATATGCAATGTCACTTTGGCATTTGCGGTTCCGGCAGCGGGGTAGCGATGTTCAGTAGCTGGCTTTTCCGGGTGGGCTGGGTCGGCAATAAACCAAGTATCTATGGGCGATTCATCAACACGGCAAACAGCAAGATGTTCTCCATGTGGTGACCACCAGTAGCCTCGCTGGCGGTCCATTTCTTCTGCAGCAATGAAGTCGGCCATGCCCCACGAAATATGAGGAGCAGGGTCGGAAGCTAAAACTTTTTCGTGAGTGTTGTCTGTACCCTGTGAAATGTCGGCAACACATAATGCGCCATTGCGAATGTAGGCAACGTGGGTACCGGGCGCATTGAGGCGCGCATCGAATACACCAGGTTCAATGTTTAGTGCAGTGCTCTGACCATTCAGTAAATCAACAAGAAAGAGTTGCCCGTTAATAATGGTGACTGCATGTTCAACTGCTGCGTCACATGAGTACGAAACAACGCCACTGGCGCTTTCGCGGGCCCGCTCGCGGCGGCGTAACTCTTCAGCGGTGATATCGCCAGTGTTGTCGAGCACTGCTTGCGGGTTGAAGACAACTTTTTCTTCACCTGTTTGGGTATTGAGCACCCACAGCATGTTGACGCTGTCGCTTCCCGATGCCGCGCGAGCAAAAACCAACCGTTGTGAGCACGGCGACAAGGTGAAACTACGCGGTTCGCCGAGCGAGAGGCGTTGAGTGCGTGCGTATTGCCGAGGAAAGGTGTCGTTCTGAGTCACTAGTCTGCTTTCCCCTCTATTCGCTACGGCTATTGAACGTGTACAACACCGGCAGCATCGAGCTCTACTGCACGTCCGACAAACTCTTCGGCGCACATGGCGCCGCCCAGCGTGGCATCGGTGCTTTCGCCCCACGCACGACGACCATCGGCAAGTAGGCAAGCGGCATGCACCATTGCAGGTTTGCCATCACGATCGTGCATCACCGAATATGCCTCGAGCGTTGCTGGCCCCACTGCTTCAGCGGCCTTGGCAACTGTGCGTCGTGGCATGGCGTCAATCTGATCTTGCGGGTATGCGTGTTTGAAGGCTTCCTTGGGTGGCTGTGTGCTGTAGACGCCGAAGGCATGTTTGGTGGTGTATCCGCCGTTGGCCCACACCAAGCCAAGCTCGTTTGGCGCATTGCGAAGGTCGTTCATGACGGTAGCAATTGCGTGCATGACATAGTTGTTCCATGGGCCACCAGCAAAAGGCAATCCACCAGTACGAGTGAGTTGCGCATTGATATCGAGACCAAGTGACTGTGCACCAAGCTGAACCGCAGCAGGGAAGCATGAGTAGAGGTCGACAATGCCGATGTCGTCAATACCAACACCTGCATTTTGCAACGCAAGTTTTCCACCCAGCTCAATTGCTGGAGTTTCAGCAAAGGTCCAGCGCTCAGAGATGTACTGATGCTCATGGCAGTCGGTGCCGGAGTGAATAAAGATCCAACGATCACGCGGAATGCCAAGGGCTTCAGCTTTTTCTACCGAGCACATAATGAGTGCAGCACCCATATCGACATCGTTGTTTGAGTTCATAAATTTCGGATACGGGAAACCAATCATGCGGTTATTGGGCCCAGCGGTACGAATATCTTCAGCACTCATTGCATTTTGCGACCAGGCATTGGGGTTCTTCGCCGCAACATTGCTAAAGCGTGACCACAACTCAGAGATATGTTTTTGATGATCTTGAACACTGCGTCCGGCACGCGCACGAATTGCCGTTTCGAACATTGGGTACACCTGCACCGGCATGATGATTCTGCGTTCCAATTCGTACTCGCTCACCATGACGAGGTCTTCGCCAACGGCAGTTGGTGCGGGCACGTCGGCACCGGTTTTACGCCACGTGAGTTCGGCGCCTGCTTTTTTCGCGCGGGCCTTAGTGCGAGTTGATTCGCCACCGGTGAGAACAATGATGTCGGCTTGGCCATTTTGGATTTCTGTGGCTGCAGCGTTCACCAACGATTGTGGAGTATTGCCACCCATTGCGCTGAGTGCGTATTCACGCGAGCTCACGCCGAGGTCTTTCGCAATGAGCCACGCAGGGTTGCCGTATTTCCAACTCAACAAGCCAACAACACGTAGTGCATCGAGATCGGGAAGTGAGGCTAAGCCGGCATCGGCTGTGGCCAAACGAATTGCTTCCACCATGAGCGCAACAGGGTCGGCCGCAGTATCGAATGAAGCAGTGCGTGGGTCATTTGGCCGCTGCAGTGACTGGCCAGAACCAACGAGAATGGGGGTCTTTGGTGAAAGAGTCATAGACGCAGGTTAGGCGTTCTGAGGCTCGCAAACCCTATGCTCAGAAGATGACTGCAGCACTCCACATTGCTATTGGGGCCGACCACGCTGGTTATTCCCTGAAGCAGCACCTCATCACATTTCTCCGCACTGCTGGTCACACAGTCGACGACCTAGGAACACATTCCACCGAGAGTTGCGATTACCCACCTATCTGTGCAGCCGTGGGTCGTGCAGTGCGCGATGGCAAAGCACAACTGGGCATTGTTCTCGGCGGAAGTGGTCAAGGCGAACAACTTGCTGCCAACAAGGTCATGGGTGTGCGTGCTGCATTGTGCAACTGCCTCTATACGGCGCGTATGGCACGGGAACACAACAACGCCAACGTACTTTCTATGGGTGCACGTGTCGTAGGAATAGGACTCGCAGAGGAAATCGTGCAAACATTTCTTGCCACTCCATTTGAAGGTGGTCGTCACGAACGTCGCGTTGCACAACTCGGCGACATCGAACGCGAAGAAGCAAAAAATTTCGGAGCACAAAAATGAGCACCCCCAAAAATTGGCCATCAGAACTCGAAAGCGAAGATGTAGTTTTCTCGCTCATCAATGACGAGGTCACACGTCAAGTCACCGGCTTGCAACTCATTGCAAGTGAAAACTTCACGTCCCCTGCGGTCATGCGTGCAACTGGCTCAGTGCTCACCAACAAGTACAGCGAGGGTTACCCCGGTAAGCGCTACTACGGTGGAAACGCAATTGTCGACGATATTGAAACGCTCGCAATTGAACGCATCAAAAAACTCTTCGGCGCCGACCACGCCAACGTGCAGCCACACTCTGGGGCAAGCGCAAATATGGCGGTATATCTAGGTCTTTTGAACCCAGGCGACACCGTTCTTGGTCTGAGCCTCGATCACGGTGGCCACCTCACCCACGGGTCACCTGTGAATGCAAGCGGCATTTTGTACAACTTTGTTTCTTACAAGGTGTCGTCAGGTGACGAGCGCATCGATATGGAAGAAGTGCGCGCACTCGCATTGAAGCATCGCCCGAAACTCATTGTTGCGGGTACCACGTCGTACACGCGTCGTCTTGAGCCCGAACCATTTAAGAAAATTGCCGACGAAGTAGGCGCACTGTTGATGTTCGACATCGCTCACCTTGCTGGCTTAGTTGCAGGTGGGGCACACCCCAACCCAGTTCCTTATGCCGACGTCGTTACTTTCACCACGCACAAAACATTGCGTGGCCCACGTGGCGGTTGCATTTTGTGCAAAGCAGAACACGCACAAAAAATTGATAAGGCAATCTTCCCGGGTAGCCAAGGCGGGCCGTTAGAGCACGCCATTGCCGCAAAAGCTGTTGCATTTGGTGAAGCGTTACACCCCACCTTCCGTGTGTACGCCGAGCAAATTGTGAAAAACGCCAGTGCACTTGCGCAGGCGCTTGCCCAGCAAGGTTTTCGCTTGGTGTCGGGTGGTACCGATGTGCACATGATGGTGGTCGACCTCACACCATTCGATGCAGAACTCACCGGCAAAGAAGCACAGTTGGTGCTCGACTCAGCAGGCATCACGCTCAACAAGAACACCATTCCCAACGATCCGCGTAGCCCGTTTGTTACCTCGGGTGTGCGTATTGGTACGCCGTCGGTCACCACCCAAGGAATGAAAGAACCTGAAATGGTGCGTATTGCCGAACTCATAGCCACGGCCTTGCGTCACCGCACCGACTCTGTGGCATTGGCAAAAGTGCGCAGCGACGTTGCTGAACTCTGCGCAAAGTTCCCTGTTTATTAAAGGAAACGCAGACTCTGCAGAAGTAGCGGTGCAGCGGTCTAATCTAGAACCACATGAGTGACATCAACGGCTATCTCATTGTTGCTGCATGTGCAGCCATTGTGACTTTTGCTGTCACCCCTTTCGTGATGGGCCTGGCGCGCCTGAAGAACTGGATGGCTCAACCAGACCCACGCAAAGTACACACCACGCCCACGCCTGACGTTGGTGGGGTAGCGCTGCTCGTTGGCATCATTACTGCGCTGCTCTTGGCCTGGCAGATGGACCGGTTCGGCCCAATTTTTGATGGCAGTTCAGAGATGTTGGGCGTTGCCATTGCCGCAATTGCGATTTGTGCAATTGGATTCATCGACGACATTCGTGAAATCAGCGCCCCAGCAAAAGTTGCAGGAACCGCAGGCGTTGGCATGGTGTTGGTGTGGGCCGGCGTCACCATGTTCTATTTCCGTGTTCCGTATTTTGATGTCTTTGTTTTGTCGAATGATTGGATTCCGCTCGTCACCATTTTGTGGTTGTTAGTAATGACCGAAGCCATCAATCTCATCGATGGTTTAGATGGTCTAGCAACAGGAATCGTTGCTATTGCATCGGCAGCGTTCTTTTTGTACAGCCGTCATCTTGGCGATTTAGGTTTACTTGCTGAACCCAACATTGGCCCACTTGTTGCTGCAGTTACCTTCGGTGCATGCATCGGTTTTCTTCCACACAACTTCAACCCTGCAAAAATTTTCATGGGCGACAGTGGAGCGTTACTTCTCGGTCTGATGCTCGCTATTTCCACCAGCGTGGTGGGAGGGCGTGCAGACCCAGCAACGCAAGACTTCAATAGCCAGACGTATTTCTTTTTGGCACCGCTCTTCATTCCACTGCTCATTTTGGGTGTGCCTATTTTCGACGTGTTGTTTGCCATTGTGCGCCGTGCATACAAGCGACAAAGTTTTGCAACCGCCGACAAGGGCCACTTGCACCATCGCCTCATGAACCTCGGTCATGGCCAACGTCGTAGTGTGCTCATCTTGTGGCTCTGGACGGTGTTGCTTTCAGGAATGGCTTTGTATCCAGTCATTTCCACTTCCGGCGGCAGCATTGCGCCATTCGGTGTTGCAGCTGTGGCCTTAGGTTTGTACACCGTGTTGCACCCCAGTGTGCGCCGTAAGTCGCGTGATGATGCAGCATTGCAAGATGAACAAAGTGAGCTCGCACAACAAGAAATTGGCGATGCGCAATGAGTTGCCGTAGTTTGAAGCGAACCCCAAAGGCGATGCTGTGAGACTTCTTCCCGACCCAAAAATTGTGCGCCGCATTGCGGGCAACCCGCGTGCTGCGGAAAATAGTGCAGGCGGGCTTGGTCAGGGTGCCGAAATGGCCTTTGGCGTCTTGGTCTTTTTCCTCATTGGTCTTGTCATCGACTACTTCGCCGGAACCACACCGCTCTTCATGATTGTGATGACCGTGTTTTCGTGCGTGGGTAACTTCGTCAAAATGTGGTTTGGCTACGACACGCAAATGAAACGCCTTGAAGCAGAGCGAGCCGAAACGCGCCGGGTGCAACCTCCGTCACAGGCAGAGTCGTGAACGACCCCAGTTCTCTTTTCACCTCGCAACTGTCGGGTGGGGCTCCTGAAGTTGCTGTTACCCGGCACATGTTGTTGCGCGGGCTTGTTGCGGCCCCTCTTCTCATTTTGATTGCGGGCTTCATTTGGGGAGCCGATGGGGCAGTGTCGAGCGCGTTTGGTTGTGCACTTGTGATGGTCAATTTCGCCTTAGCAGCAGCTCTCATCTCCACCACAGCGCGTATTTCGTTGGCGCTGATGATGGGGGCAGTACTTTTTGGCTACCTCATCCGTTTGGGCATCATCTTTGCGGCAGTTGTTTTGGTGCGCGATATGTCGTGGATTTCGCTCCCGGCACTCGGATGCACCATTATTGTGACGCACCTTGGTCTTCTCTTTTGGGAACTTCGGCATGTGTCGGCCTCATTGGCCTACCCAGGTCTGAAGCCAAGTTCAGGAGGTGAGGCAAATACCTCATCGTGAAATTCGTTCTTCTTGGCTTCGTTCTACTAAATTGAGCGAAGTCGATTTGTTACCAACTCTTTTGTTCTTATCCCTGTCCTCGAACTAACACGAAACGGAATCGCACGTGATCGCTCTTGAGTTCCCGCCGATTAACGAGATCCTTCGCTGGAAGGATCTCTTCGAGTCTTTCAACAAAATCTCCATCATTGCAGTGCTTGCAGCAACCATCGGCACAGTGGTGTTTTTGTTGGCTGGTCGTCAAAGCGCAAAAACTGCACCTCGCGGTATCCGCAACATTGCAGAAAGCACAGTGGAGTTCATTGAAAACGGTGTAGTGATGCAAACCATGGGTCGCGATGGCCTGGGTTGGACACCATTCCTCTTGTCGCTCTTTACATTCATTTATCTCTGCAACGTTCCCGGAATCATTCCGTTCTTGCAGATGCCAGCAAC
>WLST01000002.1 GCA_009711295.1 Actinomycetota bacterium
AGTTTGGCGAAAACGTGGTCCTACCGTTCACTATCTATATTTACGCACTTCCCCCGTTACTGCAGTGGTTATGTGCAGAGTGGCTAGAGGACAAAGATGGTTCGATTTACAACAAACTTGTCTCGGGCTTGCAAACCAAGACTGGTGAAGAAAATATTGCGCTATGGAATCTTTCTCGATTGGTGCGAAAATCAAACTGGTTGAAATCACTCGCTTTAGAAGACAATATTTCCGATCCATTAATGCGGCTCCAGGAGCATGAAGATGGGCGTACGTTCTCTCCTGAATTTCGAAAGTTTCTGGCGGCTTATGGTCACCGTGGCGGAGCAGAGCGAGATGCGTATCACCCTCGTTGGCATCACCAGCCAGGTCTGATCTTCGAGGCCATGCGGCCGATGCTTGACATAGAGGATCATGAGTCACCAGAGGCGCATGAAGTAAAACTTCGTGAACAAATGTTAATGACACGGGGTGCGATGGAAGCAAAGCTCTCAGGTAGTACTTTCGGTCCTTCACAGGTTGCATTTTTCAAATGGTTTGTAGATCTAGTCCAGGACTATTTCTATTATCGAGATTTCGAACGTTTTTACAATGACAAAACAATGTCGCGATCGCGTGATCTGTACTCGCATATTGCGAAAAGATTCCTCAAAAAAGGGTTGCTTGAGATTGATGAAGATATTTTCTTTTTAGGTCGACAAGAGATGCTTCTTGCGGATCGTGGTGATCTCACAGCAAGTCAAGTTGCGGTGCGAGTGAGGTCTCGCAGAAGAACCTTTGAAAAATACTCAGATCGTGAACCACCTAAGTACATTCGTGGTTGGACATTCTTTGATGATGACGTGGTCAATGCCGACGGGGCATTGGTCGGAATCGCGGCTAGTTCGGGTCGTGTTACGGGTCGTGCGAGGGTATGTCGAAAACTATCTGAAATATCGAAAGTGAAAAAAGGCGACATTCTTATTACCGTTGCCACCGACCCCGGATGGACTACCGTTTTTTCAATAATTGGTGGACTCGTTGTAGAAACAGGTGGGGTAGTAGCCCACGCAGTCATGATCTCGCGTGAATATGGCTTGCCTTGTGTCTCAAACCTCGGTCGGGCATGTGATCTGATCCCCGATGGGGCATTGATTACGGTGGACGGTTCTACTGGTCACGTCATGATTCTTGATGATCTTGTAGGTGACTCGTTATAACTATTTATTCTTTACTTTGATTATATGGAAGATTCATTCCATGTGACATTTAAGTTCATTTAAGAACTTGAGATACCCGCCGAACAACTTTTGTTTTTCCTACTGTGCAGGTGATGGTCAACGAGGCTATTTTTCCTGTTGTCAATTTCAACTTTGATCGCAGCGTTGAATTGGTCAGGGAAGTGCTGATGAGACCTGTCGAACTGCTCTTGACTGACTTCACAAGCGTGACGGTGCTCGCACCAGATTTTCCTGCTATCGAGCAAGTTGCTTTGCGAGCATTGGAAACTGTGTAAGACAACTTCTTGTTCGCAGCCGAAGCTTTTGATTTGAAACGCAAAGACACTGTTGATTTTGGTTTGGCAATGGTGCTTGCAAGTTTGAGTACAGGCAAGTTGTACCGAGCGCTTGAAGAAGCAGCTAAGACAGTGCCGTCTGCCTCAAAAGGCATGTCGATGAGTAGTGCGGGCAAGATGCGCACATCGGTTTGAATGCCTGAGCCTGATGCGCCCTCAAAGTTGTTAGTTCCACCGGTAACAGTAATTTCTGATGTCACTGTGTAACTCACGCAGATGACCTTGGAGTATCCGTCTTTGCAGTTCCACGCAACACTTGCCTGAGTCTTTGGTAGGTCACCAAAGTTTTGAGCGATGGTGCCCGAGAGTTCACCAGTGGTACCAAAAGCTAATTTCCATGTGCAGGTACGTGTGCCGCTGAAGCCAAGTGTCCACGGCCATGCTTTTGTAGCTGGGAGGACCATTGTGTCGCCAGGCGTGGTGGTGGGGACCGTCATCGTGTAAATGAAAGTGGTATCCATATTAAATTCTGTGGTGCATTTTGTGTCGAACGTGCCTGCACCAAATTTTGTGGAAGTTACAGGAAAGGTTGCAGCAGCGTTGCTTTCCTTAGAGGTGAATGGGAAGTTGCAACTCTGCTTGGGGGGATCCGTTGGCGCCCAAGGAGCATTCGGGTTTGAAACCTTGGCTAGTCTCCAGGCGCCAACTTGGGCAGAGATCTCCTCCATGCGATTTTCAAAATAGGCGCGATTGAAGTCTGTTGTGGTGCCTGATGGAATGGAAGTGCATTTAAATGTTGCACCGTTGAGTGTGACGGGTTCGTCGTAGCCCTCGTCTTTTCTGGTTAATACAACATCGCAGAGATTGATGAATGCTTCGTCAATAGTGGTTGACGTTGCGCCGCTCACAGTGGTGGCGCAGCCGGCCACTACTGGTGTTGCAATAGTGGTCGTCGTGGTTGTTGTGGCACCAGTGGATTCGGGAGGTGCTGATGCGTTCGAGCTGAGCGTCGAAACCGTCATGATGCCCGCGATGGTCAATAGAGCAGTAGTGAACTTCTTTGTTGACATTGCGTGCTCCCGAGAGATTGTGCGGCTGTTGGTAGCCAGTGGTAACCCTAGTGGCAAGTATTTAAAGGGGCAAGAGTTTGCTACTCATTAATAATGTCGGGAAGGTTCTGTGTTGGTGCAAGGACGGGAAGGGATTTCGCTACCAGGAGTATGGCCTCAGCCAACTTTTGTTCTGTGAAAAGTTGTGTTGTGCTGTCGAGAACACCTTGAGACAAAGTCACATCACTTTGCCAACGCAATTCGTAGCGGCGTTGAAGCACATCAACACAAAATACGAGCGAAGCACCTGAGTTTTTACGTGCAATGTGTGTTGCTCGTTCCGCATGATATTTGCCCAGTCGAGCGACAACCACAACGATTTGGTGGCCTGTTGCTGCTTCGGCATCTTTGATGGCCGCCGCTACTTGAGGTTTTTGTTGAAGCCACCAGTTCGCAGCTTCTTTTCTTTTACGTAACATTTCTTTGATTCCACCTCTCGATATTCACCACGAGCCCGAGGCCCCGCCACCTGAGAAGCCACCGCCCCCGCCGCCAGAGAACCCGCCTCCTCGTCCATTAGAGCCATTTCGAATGGCCGTGGCGGCCACGAAGAGGACATTGCTGGCTACATTGCCAAAGCCTTGTTGGCGGCCGCGAATAATAAACATCACTGCCAGCAAGAGGAAGAATGCAATGAAAAAAATCCTGGAGAGAAAGCTTCCACCGGTACTTGCTGTGTTGGCATCAATCGCCACCGTTTCACCAGGGGCGGCAGAGAGTTCACTTGTGATTGCTGAGGCACCATCGAGCGCAGCGGCGTCGGGATTCCCGGCTTTTAGCTGAGGGGCAATGATGGCATCGATGATGCGACCTGCTTCAACGTCGGTGAGCTCACCTTCTATGCCGCTACCAGTTTCGATGCGAAGTGTGCGATCGTCGAATGCAATGACAAGGAGAACACCATCGTCTCGTGTTTTGTCGCCAAGGCCCCACTTTCGCGCAACATCAATACTGAAGTCTTCGATTGATTGATTGCCAGTTGAGGAAACAATGAGAACGGCGACCTGCGGTCCAGATGTTTGACGAAAACTCTCTAGTGACTGGTTGAGAGCTGACTCAACATTTGCTGAGAGAATATTTGCCTTGTCCACTACGGGCGCAGAAAACTTGGGAATATCAGTTGCGGCAAAAACCAGTTGCCCAGAGGCGCAGAGTGTGAAAGTTGTGGCAAATAGCGCCGCAATGAGGTGTCTTAACCTCATGAGCCTGATGGAGTGAGGTCTACCTTGGGGGCATCTTGGCTTGCGGCATCGGCCACATATAGGGCTCGTTTCTCGAAGCCGAAGATTCCGGAGATGAGGGAGCGTGGGAAGGTGCGAAGGGCCCTGTTGAACGCTGTAGTGAACTCGTTGTATTCGCGACGTGATTGCGCCACTCGGTTCTCGGTGCCCTCGAGTTGAACTTGTAGATCACGTACGTTTTGCGTACTGGTGAGTGTGGGGTAGTTCTCAACAACAACTAAAAGGCGGCTGAGAGCTGACTCGACCTGCGATGCCGCTGCAATTTTGTCATTGCTCGACGTGGCACCTGCGTACTTCGAGCGAGCTTCAGCAAGCGCAGTAAATATTGTGCGCTCTTGAGTCATTGCACCCTCTACAGCGGAAACCAGATTGGGAATGAGGTCGAATCGACGCTGCAGTTGTACTTCCAAGTCGGCGCTTGCCTGGTCGACGCGTGTTTCTTTGTCTACGAGTCCGTTGTATGAGGAGATGACTGCCAGGAAGATGACGACGACTGCAGCGACACCACCAATGAGCTGCTTACGCTTTTTTGACAAACTGCTGCTGTTGAAGGAGGTTAAGGCCATACGCGAACAATACTGTACGAATGCTCAATAGGAGCGTAATGAGCGCTCTGTTGATTGATTATTCAGTTACTTGGCGGTCAAGCACCGCATATACGCGCTTGGCGAAATACCAGCGGCCATCTTTGCGAACGTAGTCGTCTTCGTACTTGCCGGTGATGGTTTGCTTACCGCCAGCCTTCATGTGGAGGAACTCTTGTTGGTACCAAGTGCCATGGGCGGTATCGCCAGTGACGATGATGGGGCCAGCTGATGCGAAAAAACCAACAAAGGAGAATCCGGACATTGCTTGTTGCCACATGGGGTAGAACTTTGCTTTTCCAGCAACTTCGCCTACTCCGGGGAGTGACCAAATGCCATCGTCGGTCCAGTTGCTGGCCCACGCATCGCCATCGAGACGCATCACTGCATCGTTGTACGACTCAACTAATTCACGAATGGCGAGACGATCTTCTACTGGTCCACTGCTGATCATTCCAAAACTTTACAAGAAATGGGCGAGCAACTTGCCATCGGAAGTTTTGTCAAAACGTGGGTACTACCACGCAATCTGCTTAAAATAGTGAGCATGAGATTGAAACACGCACTCCTTTCCGTCGCTATTGCTTCTGTCGCCTTTCCAATTACTGCTTGTGCCGATTTGCCAGAAAAGGCTCCACCTACCAGTGGTCCTCAACCCGTGACCGTAAAAGGTGCAAGTCGAATGATTAAAGGAAAAATGGCGGGACCGGGAGCCGATTTCTCCAATGTGGACTTGACGCGTGAGAATTTGTCAGACCTTGATTTAACGGGCGCAAATTTTTCTGGAGCCACTTTTTTTAGAGCGTTCCTTACGCGTTCCATTTTGACCGGGGCCAATTTGTCGGGCGCCGACATCAGCACGTCGAACGTTTACCGTACTAATTTCACTGATGCTGATCTGACAAACGCGAGCCTAAACAATGTCAATGCAGAAGAGGCAATTTTTACTGGTGCCCGGTTAACTGGAGCAACATTTCTATTTGCTTATATGTTCCAAGCGAAATTTGATGCAGGAGCACTAGATGGTGCTGACACCAACGGAGCCACTATGCCAGACGGCACTATTTCGGAAAATCTTAAAAAGTAAGAATTTTAATTTAGACATTTTTGGCAAGAAACAAGATCATTCTGTGAAATGCATTCGCTACATGCGAGAGTGAGCACTCTGCAATTGGTGTTTGTGCAGTTGTAGTACTTGCTCGAAGGAGCTGCACACTTTTCACACTTGCCGATGATCTTGGAATTTTCACTGAATTCCATATTCATGCGCTTATCGAAAATATAAAGCGACCCTTCCCATAAGCCGTCATCTTTAAATGTTTCTCCGTAACGCACGATTCCGCCAGCAATTTGGTAGACCTCTTTGAATCCACGATTTTTCATGACCATCGACAACACCTCGCATCGAATTCCTCCGGTGCAGTAAGTGATGATTGGTTTGTCCTTCAGGTAGTCGTATTTTCCTGTTTCAAGTTCGGCTACAAAACTGGGTGTTGTTTTTACATCGGGTATGACAGCATTTTTAAATTTACCGATGGCGGCTTCGTAAGAATTTCTGCCATCGAAGAAAATCACTTCCTCACCGCGTTCTTTAACTAGATCGTGTACTTCGGTCGGCGATAGATGTTTACCGCCACCAATGATCCCGTTCTCGTTCACCTTGATTTCGTCCGAAACACCGAAAGTTACTATTTCATCGCGAACGCGAATGGCGAGGCGAGGAAAGTCTTCTTCGTTTCCATTAGACCATTTGAAATCAATCTTTTTGAAAAGTTGAAATTCTCGTGTTGTTCTGACGTATTTCTTCACCGCAGATAAAGGCCCACCAACGGTTCCGTTGATTCCGTGGTGAGAGATGATGATGCGGCCTTTTAGCCCAAGACTTTCGCATAACGAACGTTGCCATAGTCGTACTGCCTCTGGGTCGAGCAGAGGTGTGAATTTGTAGAATAAAAGGACTTTAAAATCTTCGATGACTAAAATTTACCGCCAAATGGATTCGACTTGTGCCAGTGTTATGGTGTGGTTGAGTATTTTTAAAAAGCGCTAGCGGATTTGGAGATCTGATATGAAACTGTCGAGAACATGCATCGTGTTGGCAGGTATCAGCCTTATGGGAGCCGTGGGGTGTGGCGGGGGTTCGGAGAATGGTGCGTCATCGGGGGGTACTACGGAAGTCTCGGCTAAGCAGGATTTCTGCACAGTAGCCAAAGGTCAAACGAAGGCTGACTTGACTCTCAAGCAGGGCGATGCTGATTCCGTCAAGCTTTATTATGCGAACCAGGTAGGCATGTCGTCGTCTTTAGTGTTTGCTGCACCAGCCGATATTTTGGAAACTGCGAAAAATTTACAGAATGGCACAGTGGAATTATATAAAATTTTAGAATCGTTTAAATTTAGCTTTACTAAAATGTCGGCTTCGGAAAGCGCACTCGCAAAGATTAAAGTTATATCTGACAAGTATCATCTTGAAGATTCGGATACAAAGATGAACAAGTATCTTCTCGACAAATGTGGCATTACGGCTCAGCAACAAGGCGTGCCAACAACCGTTGCCCAGTAATTATTCCCTGCCTACGTGGGCTCTTTGGCTTGCCACTAGTGTTCCCCTATTGTTCAAGCAAAGGGGAACACTGTGGGTCAGCTCGATGGAAAAGTGGCAATTGTTACTGGTGCAGGCCGTGGCATTGGAAAAGGTATCGCCAAAGTCTTTGCTCGCGAAGGAGCGAAAGTGGTTGTGGCGAGCCGAACACCAGCAACTGTTGCCAGTGTTGTTGCCGAAATAGAAGCTGAGGGTTTCATTGCTTTTGGTGTCGTTGTAGACGTGAGCAATAAAGAACAAATTTTCAACATGGTGGCCGAAACCGTAAAGAAGTTTGGCACTGTCGATATTTTGGTGAACAACGCCCAAGGTTTTGGAACTGCAGAAAAGCCACGCGCTTCAACAATTCCTACACCGATGGAAGACACCGATGATGCTGAGTGGGAGTACACATTCCGCACCGGGGCAACGGCAACACTGTGGTGCATGCAGGCAGTTTTCCCGCACATGAAAAAGGCTGGATACGGGCGCATCGTTAACTTCGCTTCAGGTTCTGGCATGGAAGGTTTCCCCGGCAACACTCCGTACAATGCAACGAAGGAAGCAATTCGCGCTCTCACGCGTACCGCTGCTCGCGAGTGGGGCAAGCTTGGAATCACTGTGAACACAGTGAACCCGTCACTGAAAACTGATGCATGGAATAACTGGGAAGCAAACAACCAAGAGTTTGTTCAGGGTCTCAAAGACAAGATGCCATTGGGATTTGTTGGTGAGCCTGAAGAGCACGGAGCGCCTTGGGTGGTGTGGCTTGCGAGCAAAGGTGGCGAATACGTGACCGGTATGACCATCTTCCTCAACGGTGGACGGTTCATGAACTAGCCGCCACTATGTAGTGGTAGGGGCGACGGTTGTTGTAGTCGTAGTTGTTGTTGTAGTCGTCGTTGTTGTTGGCGCGGAAGTAGTTGTCGTCGAAGTCGTTGTTGATGAAGTTGACGTGGTGGTGGGAGCAACAGTTGTTGTTGTCGTTGTGGTGGTGGTCGTGGGAGTAGGACTAAAGAATGGTCCGCCCCAGCCCCAGCGAATATCGGTCGGTGCGGCAAGTGGTAAACCAGCGAGGCTCGGCTGCAAGTCGATGTATTTGCGCAATTGCGCCCATGCATTCCATGCCGATATGCCCGTGGTGGGGCATCCGCCTTTCACCTGTTTGCAGGCTGCTGTTTGAACAGACATTCCTCCGAGGCGAAAAGGAATGTCGAGTTCTTTGGCGCGTGCAGCGATGACCGACCATTGTTTTGATTGTGCTCCGCCATTTGTATGCACCTGCGGGAGAGCAATGACATTTGGTCCGGCTTGCGAAGATACCCAAAGAACGTCGTCGATGGTCCAACCGTTATTGCACAGAATGCCGCCAACACTTTGCGGGCATCCATCGGCGGAACCGTAATTCCAAAGTCTTTGGTCAGTCGATGCAACAAATCCGTCAACCCACGCGCGAGCTTGTCCAGAGGGGCCCCAACCGGGCTCTAAGTCATTAGCGCCCGAAATGATGATGCGTGAGTCAGACACCACTCGTGCAGCATCAACTAACTGAGCCCATGCGACTCCACCGAAATAGCCGTTGAAGTTGTTGGCACCACCAGAGTTGCTGGTGCCGATAGTGAGCTCCCATGGTCCGCGAGCACAGCGAGCTAATCCACTTGCCCATGCTTGCACCACCTTGATGATGTCGGCATTTGCAATAGTGATGCCGAAACCATTTCCGCCAGTTGCAACTTGCCTGCCAAAGAAGAGCCCGATGACGCCTTGCTTTACTTTGGTTGCTTGTTCACATGCTGCTGTTTCGGCACTCGGCAGAGTTGCTTCTGTGGGGTAAACATCTCGACCACGAACGTAACTTGAAATGGGTACGTCCCATGTGTCACTCGATTTGTCTGGTGGGGACGTCGGATACCAAATGGTGAGCGCACGCGATGGGGCCACAGGAAGTGCGCCAGAAGCATCGGCTGTGACGGCACGAATGGGGAAGACACGACTCTTAGTGAGGCGAGGGGGTTTGCCTCGTGATCCGATGCTGAGTTGGAGTCGGCATACTTTCGTGCCAACAACAGTGAGCACGGTTCCTTTGCGAACACAACTCCCAGTAGCTTTCCATGTGCGAATACCTGTGACGTTCGTGGTGATCAGCGAGGCAAGTGGTAGTTGAGATTTTGGTGCAAGAGAAGTGGTGTTCCATCGAAAGGCAGGTACCGCGCTTGCGGTGGCATGTTGCAGAGGCGTAATGATGGCTGAAACGAGAACGCTGAATAGTAAAAAACCAAACAATTTCTTCATATGAAACCTTTCGCTATCGGTGAGAGCTACATGGCTACTTGACTCAGTATCGCTGGCAAATCATTGTTTTGTTATTAATTCCTACTCAATTTCGTCCAAAATTCACCAAGGAAACGTTCTTACCCATCGGTATCGCATAACGTAGAGAGATGAACGACGTCGCGCTACTCAACGAACTAGAGCCCGAGGCAGAGCGCCTCTTGAATCGGCATTTAGATTCTGATGAGCCTTGGTATCCGCACGACATTGTTCCCTGGGAGCGTGCAGCACGTTTGGCAAAAGACGGCTTTAGTTATGCAGCAAATTCAATTCCTGAAGGTGTCCGTTCCGCATTATTGGTCAACCTGTTGACAGAAGACAATCTTCCTTGGTACACACGCACCATTTCTCGTATGTTTGGTGGCGATACTGCGTGGGGCACTTGGGCACAACGCTGGACCGCCGAAGAGGGTCGTCATGCAATTGCGATGCGTGACTACATCACGGTGAGCGGTTTGCTCGATCCATCTGAGCTAGAAAATGGCCGCATGATCCAGGTAAGTAGTGCAATGGTTCCTGAACCAGAGTCGGCTGCCGACGGTATGTGTTATGTGGCAGTGCAAGAACTCGCAACACGAATTTCACACCGCAATACCGGCACCATGTTGAACGACAAAGCAGGTTACGACGTCATGATGCGTCTCTCTGTAGATGAAAATCGTCACCACTTGTTCTACCGCGATCTGGTGACCAAATTATTTGAAGTGCATCCGTCAATGGCAATGGAAGCGTTAACGCGTCAAGTTAAAAACTTCTCTATGCCTGGTCTAGGTATTCCAGGTTTTGTCGGTCATGCTCGTGCTATTGCTAAAGCTGGCATTTACGACATGAATATTCACCATGACAAAATCATTGTGCCGCTGCTTACTCGCCAGTGGGCCATTGAAAAAGTGGAAGGCCTCACGGCTGCTGCTGAACAGGCCCGTATTTCGCTCGTATCTCATGTTGAGCGAGTAGGTAAGGCAGCAAAGCGCATGGCTGAGCGTGCCGCAGAGCGTGCCTCGGTACTCGAGAGCGAAAAAACGAGCGACTAGTTAGCTGTCGGCAACTTGTGCCGTCAACATCTCAATAATGCCTTCGGGAACAAAGTTGTTTTCGGTGGTGGTGTTGGCTTCAACAAGCTCCACCATGCGGTTGACTACTTCAATGGGGTCCATCTGATTCGTGGTCACCATTTGTCGCATTGTCTGATGCAGTTCCGTTGCTGGAGCGTTGACCGAGGCTTCGTTGAACCACTCCCACATGGAGTCGGCCATACGGTCGTTGAAGCCTGTGTTGTACGGGCCAGGGTTGAGAAGCGTTACATCGATGCCCTGGCTGACCATTTCAGCACGGAGCGACTTACCAAATGCTTCGAGCGCATGTTTGGTCATGGAGTAAGGGCCAAATGCGGGCCCAGCAAGCACGCCTGCAATTGACGACACAATGATGACACGACCTTTTCCGCGCTTCACCATTTGAGGAAGGACTGCTTGGGTGATGGCGATGGTGCCAAATACGTTGACTTCAAAAAGGAAGCGAACACGATCCATCGGGACATCGGCCATGGGGCCGGTTTGGCCCGCTCCGGCGTTATTGAGCAGAACATCAACATTCCACTTTTCCACCTTTTGTATATCGGAGGCGTTGGTGATGTCGAGCTTCTCGACTTGTAGTTGTGGGGCCTCAGCGCGTAACGCTGTGGCCTGAGCTTCAGTCTCTGTGGTGGCAATGACGTGATGTCCGCGGGCACTGAGCGCTAAAGCGGCTCCTTTACCGAAACCTGAACCAGCACCTGTGATGACAACTGTTAATGACATAAAACCCCCTCTGGAAAAGTCTAGTGCGAATTCGCTATGGGCGAGAACAAGAGACCATAATCTATGAAGTCAATCAAAGGGGAAATGATGTCTCAGCAAGTGAACCGCAAAGTAATTTTAAAATCTCATCCACAAGGTGCTCTCAAGGAATCAGACTTCGAGATTGTTGATGATGAAATCGGCGAAGTGACAGCCGGATCAGTTCTTGTGCGGGTAGACGTTCTTTCCATCGATGCATTTATTCGTACCACCCTTGACGGCGGCGGCTTCCACACATCGGCGCAGCTCGGCGGAGTCATTCCCGCACTCGGCGTGGGCACAGTGGTGGAAAGTGCCGACCCCGGTTTTGCTGTTGGCGACACTGTGACCGGACCCTTTTGTTCACAGAGCTACGCACTGTTGCCTTCTGTCATGTTGCGCAAGCTCGATACTTCGATTGCTCCTGCTACTGCATTTCTTGGTGCGCTAGGAATGGCAACAGGTCTTACCTCCTACACGGGAATCGTTTACGTAGGTAAAGCAAAGCCTGGAGACACTGTTGTCGTGTCGGGTGCAGCAGGTGCTGTGGGCTCCATTGCGGGTCAAGTTGCCCGACTCGCCGGAGCAAGCACCGTCATCGGTATTGCTGGTGGCAAGCACAAGGTTGACTTCCTTGTCAACGAACTCGGCTACACCGCAGCAATTGACTACCGCAATGAGAATGTTGAAAAACGTCTCGCCGAACTCGCTCCAAATGGCGTCAATCTCTTTTTTGACAATGTCGGTGGCGAAGTGCTCGATGCCGTGCTCATGAATATTGCTGAGGAAGCACGTGTAGTGCTTTGTGGTGCTGTATCTCAATATGAAAATATGGCCGATGTTCGCGGCCCTAAGAACTACCTAAAAATCCCCGAGCGCAACGCCAGCATGCTCGGATTCACCATCTTCCACTATGCCCACAAGCATGCCGAAGCAGAAGCACAGATGGGAAAGTGGCTAAAGAGCGGCGAACTGAAGGTGCGTGAACAGATTGAAGAGGGAATCGAGAATTTCCCTGCAACTGTGCGCATGCTCCTCGACGGCGGACACTACGGCAAGCTGATGCTGCGAGTGCATTAATACCTATTCGCCACAAGCAAGATATTTTCCTTAACTTCGGCGTACGTTGCACGTATGCATGAAACGCAACTGACTGATGTAACGGGTAAATGGGTAATTGCTGCAGTCACGCGTGATTACTGCGATGTCTGGCATGTGTCAGACGGTCATGAACGAGAAGTGATGCATTTGCATCGCCCCGATGAAGGTGTTGAACATCATCATGTTCGCCAAGCTCAAGAACATCATGGTCATCGCAGCGACCAGGGGAGCACTGAGTACTACAAGTATTTATCGGCTGTGCTTTCAAGCGCTACGGATGTGATGCTCGTCGGGCACGGTTCGGGGAAGTCAAGCATTGTTGAGGAATTTGCAGAGTATTTCAGTAAGCATCATCCAGATAGATACAAGTTGGTGACTGAAGTGCGTCACGTCAATCTTCCGGCTCTCTCAGGAGGCGAACTCATTCAAATGGCTCATGAATGGAAAAAAGAGCAATTGGAGTTTGGGGCTTAGAGCGTTGAAACTTGCAGGGTGCGATGCGACTGAAGTGCTCGGTCGGCTGTGATGCAAGCCACGGCCAGGGGTCCGATGAGAAGGATGCATTTCTCTGCCAAATTGACTTCGCTTGATTGAAACGACATGACCAGTAGGGCTATGACCCACACGGTCATTGAGATCACGTTGACTTTGCGAAGGCGTTCAACCTTGATGGTGTGCGCAAACTCAATATTGCTCAATGTGAGTACCGAGAGTAAGAGGGTGATCGAAATGTTGACGCTGGGTCCCGCATCGAGAAGCCAAAGCGTCGGGATCACCATGTTCCAAGAAGCGGGGAAGCCGCGGAAATAGTGTTCGCTCGACTCAATTTCATTTTGGCTAAACCAAAGAGCAGATGAACCGATGACTGAAGCGATGGCAATTTTGCCTAGGTTTCCGTGGCTCACAACACCGAATTGCCACATGAAAGCAGCAGGCACAATGACGCAGGTGACGTAGTCAATCACCAGATCGAGAATGTATCCGTCAAAACGAGGGACTTCAGAGTCGGATAGCCATTTTCGTGCAATGGGTCCATCGATGCCGTCGATGATGAGCGCAACGATGAGCCAGACAACTGCACTTGTTGGGGCTTTGTCGAGAACAGCTACCAACGCAGCCATGCCCGCAAGTATTCCGGTGACGGTGAGTGCGTGAATGGAAAGGTCTCCACGGGTTTCTGTCACGAGCGCAGATACTTTTTTGGGCACTTGGAGACTGTACCGTGTCTTGCAAGATGCCTCGTATCACACAGCAAACAATCTTCGCTCGTTTGTGGGTGGCATTGGTCATGTTGTGGGCGGCAATGCGCATTTTGGCCGTAGAAATTTGGCTCGTTGGTTATGGCATCAACATTTGGTGGTTTGCCATCATTGAACTGCTGTCGTCAATTCTGTACGGACTCAGCTCGGCTCGTTTGGTGAGAGAACTTGCTGCACGTCAGCGAAAAAATTCTGCGAAGTGGGGATTCCTCACGCTCATTGGATATGTCATGCCCGATACCTATCTATTGAGTGTTGGTAGGGCAATGCCTTTGGCAACGTATGCGATTGTTATTTCACTTGCGATCACATTTGCCATTATCGCGTTAGTGCGCACACGAACTTCAGTGATGAAAATTGCAATAGCCGACGCAGGGTGAAATTATGCAGGCTTGTAATGAGGCAAGCGTTTTTCTGCGAATGCTTTCCATGTTTCAGTGGCATCTTCTGAAAATGTAGCCATGATCTGTTGACGGTTTTCGAGGTCAATCGCTGCCTGCATGCCGGGGATTTCTAGAGCACTCCACATGCCCTCTTTGGTTAATGCGACGCCGATCGGGCTATTCAGCATGATTTCGCGAGCTTTCAAAAATGCACGTTCAAGTAGTTGTTCTGGTTGAACTGTTTCCAAAATGAGCCCAATTCGAGCTGCTTCGTCTGCGAGAAAAATACGGCCAGTCAGCATCAGCTCTTGAGCGCGTGCGGCACCGATGAGCCTTGGTAGTAGCCAGCTTGTGCCGATATCGCATGCGGAGAGGCCGATGCGAATAAATGCTGCATTGAATTTTGCTGATGTTGATGCAACGCGAATATCTGAACCAAGGACGAGAGCAAAGCCCCCACCTGCAGCAGCTCCGTTGACCGCCGCGATGATTGGTTGCGGAATGGATCGCATGTGGGGAATCAGTGAGGCAATGTGCTTCTGAGTAGCAAAACCCGATTCCACCTTTCCAGTGTGAGGCATGCCAGGTGCCGTGCCGTATCCGGTGAGATCTAGACCAGCGCAGAACCCCTTGCCGGCGCCTGTGAGTACGACCACGCGGGTCTGAGGGTCTACAGATACTTCGTCGAGTGCCTGATGGAGCGCACTCACGAGTTCTGAGGTCATCGCATTGAGCTTTTCGGGGCGATTCAAAGTGATGAGGGAGATGCCCTCTTCAGGATGTGAAATTTCTACTACGGCCATGACACATCTTGTCATGTTGTAGAGGTGACGAAACGAAATGTGAGATTGATGCGCGGAGAGGTGATCTTCTTGCTGCGGGCAATGCCGTGTTGCCAGCAGTGCTGCGATAACCCACTCATGAGGAGGAGAGAGCCGTGCGGTAGGACCACTGAAACTTTTTCTTTATTGAAGCGATGGCGAAAGTCGAAGCGGCGCTCTGCTCCGAAAGAAACTGAAGCAATAACGGGCTCTGGGCCATTGCACGGTTCGTCGTCGGCATGCCACCCCATTGCGTCGTTGCCATCGCGGTAGAGATTGGCGAGTACGGAATTGAAGGAGTGGTGGGTCTCGGAAGCGATGGCATTGCGAATGAGGGTGAGAGAGGGAGTCCATGCATGTGCAGTTCTTTCCACTCCGGAATAGACGTAGTGAATATCGTCGTCGGCAATCCAGGCAGAACGCCGCGGTTCAGGAACTTTCTTGCCGAAAAGAATGAGGTGATGCTCTTCCCATGGCACTTCGCTATTGAGTGCAGTGAAGTAGTCCTGAGCTAGTGATGTTTCAAAAAATGAAGGAAACAATTGTGCACTGCCATCAAAGGGCAGAACCTCTACAGAATCAGCAGGGAATAGCGTTGTCACGCTGCCGATGAAGCTTTTACTTTTTTGGGACGAGGGCGCATTGTTGGTGCTGCATCTTCATCGTGAATATTGAAGTATGCGTAGACCGCTCCAATAGCGGTTACTGCTACCGACCCGAGGAATGCGGCGTGGTAACCCGAAATAGCGGCTTCTGGAGCGGTAACCGTTTGCGCTGCATGGTTCATACGCGAGATGAAAATGGTGGCAAAAATTGCAACTCCTAAGGCAGCAGAAGTTTGGCGCTGTGCTGAAAAAATCGAAGATGCGCGACCAGTATCGCGTGCTTCAATATTTGAATACGTTGACGCCTGCAAGCCAACGAATGAAAATGATGCTCCGCAACCGCGAAGGAACATGAGTATGCGAATGGTCCACATGCTGGTGCCGAGGCCAAGAAAAGCAAAGGGCAACGAAGCAAGTGAGGCCACAATGAGCCCGAAAGTAACGAGTCGACGTGGCCCCACCGTGTGATAAAGGCGTCCAACTATTTGGCTCATGAGAATAACGCCGCATGCCTGGGGCAGGGTAGTGAGGCCAGATCCGAGAGCGCTTTGGTGGAATACACCTTGGAGCATCTGTGGCAACAAGAAGAGAAATGCAACAAAACTTCCGTAGGCCATGGTGTTGGTGATGTTGGCGTTACGAAAAATACGATCTTTGTAGAGTCGCAAGGCAAGCATTGGCTCTTTCACTGTGAGTTCAACTTTGACCAACAGTGCGAAAAGGGCGAGACCACCGAGACCAGTTAATAAAACTGGAGTGGAGAACCAGCCATGTGAAGGCCCTTGGGAGAGGGCATAAAGAATGCCAGCTAGGCCAACGCCCGACAAGACGAACCCTGGAGCGTCAAATTTTCCAGCTTGTGGTTCTTTGTGTTCTTTGAGAAATATGGCGCCAAAGATAAAGCCGATGACACCAATGGGCAAGTTGACGTAAAAAATCCATCGCCACGACAAGTTGTCGACAATTGCTCCTCCAATAATGGGCCCTAGTGCTGGCGCAACAACAGTGGGAACAATCAAGATGGTCGAGGCGCGCGCGCGCTCTGCGGGTGGGAACGAGCGGTACAGCATCGCGGTACCCACAGGAACCAGCATGCCGCCACCTACGCCTTGAAGGAGGCGACAAAAGATGAGTTGACCCAGGCTGTTCGATTGCCCGCACAGAGCTGACGCAGCAGTAAAGAGAAACAATGCAAAAAGAAAAGTTTTCTTTGTGCCGATTTTGTCGCCAACCCAGCCAGATGCGGGGATCCACACCGCGAGCGCAAGGAGGTATCCGATGACCACCCATTCCATCGAAGATGCGGTGGCATGGAATTCTTTTTCAAGTGTGGGAATCGCCACATTCATGATGGTGGTGTCCATGATTTCGAGAAACAGCCCCAGCACAAAGGTGACAGCAACAATCCATTTGTATTCGAATTTGTCTTGAAGTGCGCTCATAGGCCCCCTTGGTCCACCACGCAGACTAGCGACTCACATGGCTTACTATGGCGACGGGGGTCATTTCATGAGCAGTCCAGTGGAAGATATTCAATACAACCCGTTTAGCCCTGAAGTTTTGGCAGATCCAGCTGCTGCGCATAAGGAACTGCGGGAAAAGTGTCCGGTACATGCCTTCCGTGAGCATCAACCGTTTTTCACTTCGTTGAGTAGGCACGAAGACGTATTGGCAGCCTTAAAAAACATCGACGTGTTTTCGTCACAGTGGGGACAGGGCCCTGGTCGTAAACCCGCTATTGCGCTTTTCAGCGACCCGCCGAATCACACCAAGTTTCGCCGGCTCGTGAACACGTCCTTTACTCCTCGTGCGGCAATGGTGCTTGAGCCAATGATCACGGCACTGGTAGAAGAGCTCGTGAACTCGATGAGTGCTCAGCCAGGCAATCGGGCAGACCTGCACGATCTGCTTGCGATGCCACTGCCTGTCATTGTTATTGCTCGCATGCTCGGAGTGCCTGAAGACATGCGCGACACATTCAAAGAGTGGAGCGATTCTCAGCTACAAGGCATGAACATGGTTGACCCCGAACGTGAAATTGCAGCACGTCGTGCCATGAGCGAGTATCTCATTAACGAAGTAAACAAGCGTCGAGATCTCATTGCGCTGGGTCGTGATCTGCCGAATGACCTCATTTCAGAATTAACACAAGCTGCAATGTCGCACGATGACCCGCTCAGCGACGCGGAAATGCTGTCGATGTTGGTACAAATTCTGGTGGGAGGAAATGAAACAACTACTTCTCTCATCACAAACTTGGTGTGGCGTTTGTTACAAGACCGCAGTAGGTGGAATGAAGTGGTGAATAACCCTGAACTTATCGATGTTGCTATTGAAGAAAGTTTACGATTCGACCCACCAGTTTTAGGTTTGTATCGCACCACCACGTGTCCGGTCACGATGTCGGGAACAGAAATACCTGGTGACGAAAAAGTAATGGTTCTGTACGCCTCGGCTAATCGAGATCCCGCGGCGTGGGAAGACCCTGACACCTTTCGCCTCGACCGCGACCTCAATCAACTGCGTAGACATTTGTCTTTCGGGTTTGGTTTGCACGTGTGCCCAGGGGCAGCACTTTCGCGCACAGAAACACGCATTGCTTTGCGCAAGCTCATTGAACTATTTCCTACACTTGAGCTAGACGGCGAGCCTGAACGAATTGAAACGTTCTTGTTGTGGGGCAAACGTACGTTGCCAGTGAAGTGGTAATAGACCTTTTGTTGTTGCTACCACTGCATGTCGGGTGAGTACACGGCATTCTGGTTACCCATAGCGTTTCCAGCATCGGCAATGAGTAGTTGACCAGTGAGTGATCTGGCTGCAGGAGAGCACAAAAACAATATGTGTGCCGCTGTTTCATCGGGGCTTTGTAAGCGTTGAATTGGTGTATCGCGAATGATGCGCTTGGTGTACTCCACAACGTCGGGAGAAATATTGGCAACTTCTTCTTCGCGAAAGCCCTGCGTATCAACAGGCCCAGGAGCGAGAGCGTTCACCGTGACGCCGCGATGAGCGAGGTACAGGGCGGTGGTCTTCGTCATGTTCACTACGCCTGCACGAGCAGCACCGGAGTGCAAAAAGAGAGGTGCGCCACGGTCGCCGACCTGGTTATGAACGACGTTGACGATGGAGCCATCGCCGCCAGCAATGAGATCGGGCACAAACCTGCTGAGCATGTTCCATGTTCCATGCAAGTTGAGGTCAACAACAGCGCGAAACCCGCGGTCTGAAATTTCTGATGGGCGTGCAGGGAATTGCCCACCGGCATTGTTGATGAGGAAATCGAGTTTGGTGAATGAACTCATCACCATGTCGCGGAGCGACTCGACGCTTTCCGTGTTGCGAATGTCGCACACTTGTGAAATGCATCGCACGCCGAGTGCTTCGATGTCGGCATGTGTCTTTGCCAAGTTGTCGGCGTCTCGAGCGGCCAGTGCAACGTCGGCACCCAATTGGGCAAAACCAAGAGCGGTAGCGCGTCCGATGCCACGGCCTCCTCCGGTGACGAGAACGGTGCGGCCGTTAAAGAGACCTGGGGCAAAAGTTTCTGCTGCAGAGAGAGGGGTGCTTGTCATTCCAACGAGAGTAGCGAACTACCATCGTGTCTATGCGAGCGGTGATATGTAAAGAACTAGGACCATTAGAAAATTTGTCACTAGAAGAGGTTCCAACGCCCCCTTTGTTGAGTGGGCATGTGCGTTTGCGTGTTCTAGCAAGTGGTGTGAACTACGTCGACGGTCTCCTCATCCAGGGTAAATATCAAATCAAACCGCCTACTCCGTTTATTCCAGGTATGGAAGTTGTTGGAGAAGTAATTGAATGCTCAGACGACGTGTCTCAAGATCTTCTGGGGCAACGTGTGTTGGCAAACGTGGGCTTCGGGGGTTTCGCCACCGAGGCGGTTGTTCGTGCAGATCGCGTCATCAGCATTCCCGACACGTTGTCTACTGGCCAAGCGGCAAGTTTCTTGCAGAGCTATCTCACGGGCTGGTTCGCACTCACGCGACGCGCACACATCAGTTCTGAGTCAATTGCGGGGAAAGAGCAATGGATGTTGGTGTTGGGTGCAGGAAGCGGAGTGGGTCTTGCTGCCGTCGATATTGGTTCCGCTCTCGGATTGCGAGTCATCGCTGCGGCCTCGTCACAAGAAAAACGTGACCTCGCGCTTGCGTGCGGCGCGTATGCAGTAATTGATTCTTCAAATGAAGATGTGAAAGAGCGTGCAAAGGAAATTTCTGGCGGTGGGGTCGATGTGCTGTACGACCCAGTGGGTGGGGCACTTGGGGAAACCTGCTTGCGAGCGCTGGGCGAAGATGGTCAATACCTTGTCATTGGCTTCGTTGCCGGAATCCCGCAATTGCCGGCCAACCAGGTACTCCTGCGCAATCGCCGAGTCGTTGGAGTCGACTGGGGGGCCTGGGCGGGTCGCAACCCGCAGAGCAATGCCCAGATGCTCGACGAGGTACTGGCCAAAATTGCCACGAAAGATTTGAGCCCCGTTGAGCCTCAGGTGTATTTGTTGAGCGAAGCAGCCTCGGCCTTGAAAGATCTAGAGGAGAGGCGAGTGGCAGGCAAGGTGGTACTCGTTGCCGACGAAGCGAAATAGGTAGTCTGAATGAATGGCTACTCTTAAACCTTTCAAATTCGGCGCAAAAGCAAAGACCGCAGGCAGCGGTAAAGAATGGGCAGACATTGCCAAGCAAGCAGAAGACTTGGGTTATGTCTCCTTGCAAATGGACGATCACTACACCAAGCAATTTGCTCCAGTGCCTGCACTCATGGCAGCTGCAGCGGCAACAAAAACTTTGCAGGTCGGAACACTGGTTGCAGGAAATGACTTCCGCAACCCAGTGGTGTTCGCAAAAGAAGCAGCAACAATCGACCTCTTGTCTGATGGTCGATTCATGATGGGCCTGGGTGCTGGATGGATGAAAGAGGACTACACCATCACCGGTATTACTCAAGATGATGCCATGACTCGCATTGAGCGGCTCGAAGAGGCAATCACTGTGATGCGTGGCTTGTGGGGAGCAGGACCCTTCTCGCATGAAGGTCGCTTCTACAGCGTCTCTGAAATTGATGCACAGCCAAAGCCCATTTCAAATATTCCCATCACCGTTGGTGGTGGCGGGCCAAAGTTGCTTGCCATGGCTGCACGTAAAGCCGATGTCATTGGAATCAACCCAAAAATTGTTGGACGTTCCATCAACCCTCGATCAATGGCTACAGCAGCAGCTGACGTTGTCGATGAGAAAATTGGTTACGTGAAAGCTGCAGCAGGCGATCGCTTCGACCAGTTGGAATTGCAGCTGCAGGTTTTTGCCACAGTTGTGACCGACGACCCCATGGCAGTTGCCGAGAAGATGGCGCCGATGTTCGGCTTGCCACCAGAAGTGGTATTGCAGGCGCCATACTTCCAAATTGGAAGCGTGCAACAAATCATCGACAACATCACCATGTTGCGCGAGCGCTGGGGCATCACTTACATCGCATTCCAGCAAGACGCAACAGCAGCGATGGCTCCCGTTGTTGCAGCTCTTGCTGGCAAATAAGCGGTGACGCCAGAGTTGTGAACACTGTGCCGCCGTCTGCTGTTGCATCGCGATTGCGGCCTTTTGGCACCACCATTTTTGCCGAGATGTCGGCGCTTGCAGTTGAACTCGGGGCGATTAATTTAGGTCAAGGCTTTCCCGACTCCGATGGGCCGCGGGAAGTTCTAGATATTGCTATTGACTCCATTAACTCAGGGCTCAATCAGTATCCACCAGGAAACGGAATGCAGGTGTTGCGCGAAGCAATAGCTCAGCATCAGCTGCGTTTTTATGGAGTGAGCTATGACTGCAATACCGAAGTTTTGGTTACTGCAGGGGCCACTGAGGCAATAGCAGGAGCATTGCTTGGGCTCTTAGAGCCTGGCGATGAAGTTGTTCTTTTTGAACCGATGTACGACAGTTATCAGGCATGTATTGCTCTGGCTGGTGCGGTGTCGGTGCCTGTGCTGCTTGAGCCTCCTTCGTATCGGCCAAATATGGCGGCGTTGGAAGCGGCTGTCACCGAACGTACGAAGATTCTGCTCATCAACTCTCCTCATAACCCCACAGGCATGTTGTTGACACGAGAAGAGCAGGCGCACATTGTTCGCATTGCGGAGCAACACAATCTCATTATTGTTTCCGATGAGGTATATGAACACCTGGTGTTCGACGGTCAACGGCATGCATCAATTGCTGAAATACCCGAAGCACGAGAAAGATCTGTTGTCATTTCCAGTGGAGGGAAGACTTTTAGTACCACAGGGTGGAAAGTGGGTTGGGCAGTTGGCCCAGCGCATCTCATTAATGGAGTTCGTTCTGCAAAACAGTTTCTCACTTATGTAAATGCAGCTCCATTTCAACCAGCCATTGCCCATGGCCTTTTAATGCCAGATGAATACTTCCGGCAATTGGCAAAGAATTTAGAAGATCGACGTAATCAACTGTGCGAAGTTCTTTCTGCATCAGGATTCGAGTTTTTTCGTCCTGAGTCAACGTACTTTGTTACTGCAGACATCCGCACAATGCAGGCGAACGGAGATGGTCGCGAGTTTTGTCATCGACTTGCCCATGAAGCTGGAGTAGTAGCCATACCAAATGTTGCTTTCTATACGCCGCAAAATGCACACCGTGGTCGGCACTTAGTGCGGTTCGCCTTTTGCAAACAAGAAAATGTCATTGCGCAAGCCGCGCAACGTTTGCGAAAATGGGCACGATGAAAATCGCAGCAATTCAACACAACATTCATTGGCTCGATCGAGAAGCCAATTTTGCTCAGCTTGAAACTCTTATTGCCTCTGCGGCAAAAGATGAGGCGCGACTTGTTGTATTGAGTGAAATGTTCTCTACTGGTTTCGCGATGGGTGAAAAGTGGATGAATGAATTGCCAGAGCCATTTAATGGCCCGAGCGCGCAGTTCTTGCAACGCATGGCACAGAAGTACAGCGTATGGGTGGGCGGTACGTGTCCAGAATTATCTGAGACCAACGAAGATTTGCCAGGAAACACTTTCATCGTTTCTGCGCCAGACGGAGCGCTGACGCGTTATGTGAAGATCCATCCGTTCACATACAGCGGCGAAGACAAATGGTTTCGTGCTGGATCCAACACAGTGATGCTCAGTATTGAGGGAATCACTGTTGCGCTTTTCGTGTGTTATGACCTGCGATTCGTTGAAGAATTTTGGAATTGCGCAGAAGAAACCGATGTGTATCTCGTTCCTGCTAATTGGCCAGAGAGTCGCCGTGAACATTGGTTGGCGTTATTGCAGGCCCGCGCAATTGAAAACCAGGCCTATGTGGTGGGTGTGAACCGCGTCGGCTCGGGCGGGTCTTTGGTGTATTCGGGAGACAGTCGCATATTTGGTCCCCTGGGAGAAGTGCTCGCCGCAGGTGGTGCCACAGAAGAAATTCTCTTTGCTGACGTGACAAAAGAGCACGTAGCGAAAACACGCCAGAGTTTCCCTTTTATGAAAGATCGTTAGTCAGAGTATTTCGGCCACTGCGAGAATTTCTCTAAAGAGATCACCGTATTGCGCATTTGTTCTGGAGCCACGGGATGCGAAATGAGGTAACCCTGAGCCTTGGCGCAGCGCAGGTCGATGAGTGCTTCTAGCTGGCGAGAGGTTTCCACTCCTTCGGCAACAGTGTCGAGGCCGAGAGCATCGCTCATTGCCAAGATGGTTTTAACAAGAGAACGAGCACTGACGTCATCGGCAATTCCGCTAATGAATGACCTGTCAATCTTAAGGCGTTGAATGGGGAAGCTCTGGAGAAGCGACAGCGAAGAATAGCCAGTACCAAAATCGTCAATGGCTATTCGCACGCCAAGGGTATTGAGTCGGCGCAAGGCGGCAAGAGCTTGCTCGGGTTCGGTAATCATGATGCTTTCGGTCATCTCAAGCCACAACTGTTGTGGTTGAACGCGCGCCCGCGACAGGGCCTCGCTGACCACCGACACGAATTGTGGGTCATGTAGTTGTCGAGGTGACACGTTGACAGACATTGAAGCGGTCTCTGGGCAAATACCAGCATCGATCCAACTACGTAGGTGTGTGAGAGCTTCAATGAGGGCCCATGCGCCTATCGGTACGATGATGCCCGTCTCTTCGGCAATAGGAATGAATTGTGCTGGTGAACTGGTGGATCCGTCTTCGCGCTCCCATCGCATGAGTGCCTCAAAGCCAAGAACATCACCTAGATGTAGGTCAATAATGGGCTGATACACAAGAGTGAGTTCTTGTCGCTCGAGTGCTCTATAGAGAGCCGTTTCTAGTGTGAGTCGTTGAGTTGCCCGTTCAAGCATCGAAGCGTCGAACAAAGCGATGCAGTTACGTCCGGCGTCTTTAGCACGGTACATCGCAGCGTCAGCATGCCGAAGAAGTTCTTCTGGAGACGGGGAGTCGGCTACAGCTGAACACGCCACCCCAATGCTTGCTGAAACGAATACGTCACCCTGGCGCAATGCAAGAGGCTCGCGAAAACATTCCAGAAGTCGTTCGGCGGTCTTCATGGCCTCAATATCGCTGACACTGTCGGGTTCGAGAACAACAAACTCATCGCCGCTAATACGCCCGACGATGGCCGTTGCAGGTACAGCATTAGTGAGTCGTTGGGCGACTGCTACCAAGACATCGTCGCCAGCACTATGGCCAAGTGAGTCATTAATATTTTTGAATCGGTCTACGTCAATGAAATGGACAGCTGGAACTCTTCCGGTCCTCCATGCGTTGTCGACAGCTTCTTCTATGTGTTTCAACATGAGAGAACGATTGGGGAGAAGAGTGAGCGCATCGGTTTGTGCTGTTTTGACGAGCACAGCTTGTGTGCGTGCATTGGTTCTTACTGCTTGTATCACTCGTGCAGTCACCGATGCGGCGAGCACAAATAAAGATATTGCGCGAATAACGCGGTCGACCTGGTTGCGCGGATCAAAAAGTGCAATGGTGATGAGTGGAACCACGAGCGCAGTAGTGGTGAGCACGAGTCGACCGAGCAACGGCTGACGCTGACGCGTGGTGCTGCGATGGGTGAGGCTGCGCACCGAGGGGTGCAAGAAGGTTGCAGACGCCATAAAGAGGCTGATGACGTAAGGCGCATTGAGGAAGCGATCGGAAACACTCGCATGGCCAGATTTGTCTAAAGCAAAAAGGAAGTCTCCGAGTAGCGAAAGTGAAATAGCACCAAAAAGCAACCAAATGGAAGGCGTGCGGTTTGCCTCGCTAAAGAGCAACGAGACGAGAAGGAAAAGAACAATTGTGCTCGTAGCCAGGGTGATACCTCGCAAGGCACTGATGACGGTTGGTTCACCGGCAATGTTCAGCGATGGTTGAAGAAGCCCAACCCAAATGAGTAGCCAAGCTCCGAGCGCAACGACTAACGCATCACCGAGTGAGTTCAGAATCGCGGTCCCGTTGCGCCTCAGCGTGACGAGAAGAAGCGCGCTAGCGAGAAGTATTTGAACGGCAAGGAAAAATGATTCCGAGACGATACGCAATGTTTCAGAAGCCAAAGAATTGTCTGCCAATATTTGCCCAGCGACAGTAAAAAGAGAAACGCCTAAAATGACGAGCCATGCTCGGGGGTCAGGTCGATGTGCAAAAAACCCGATGACGACACAAATGGCTAACTGGGTGGCTGCAACGAAATAGAAGGTGTTCCCAACAGTTGCGGACGGGGTCAAGATATTGACCAGCCCGAGAACCACTCCCACGGCCCCGACGAACCATGCCAATTGAGAAAAGCTTTTGCGCACTGGCTTTTCAGGCTACACATGACCCGAATTGCAGGGGTGGATCAACTACTCTATGAGGAGGCGGAGTGCCTCTTTTTTGGAGTACCTCCACGTATGTACGTCACTCGCCACTCTCACGTTGTAGATCACAATCTGCAAGATTCCCTATGGAACCTCTACGTGCGCGCCTATTTGCCTGAGGCAGAGTTGACTGCAACGCACGAGATGCTGGATCGATTGGAATTTAACGACCAGATGACCCTGCAGAGCAATCGTGCTTGGGTGGTATGGGATGACGGCGTACCCGTTGCTATGACGCTGATTGCAACAGATGTTCGAGCGACACGTTGGCTTTCGGAGCTCTATTTCGCCAAGCATTACCCAGATCGTTTTCGCAATGGCCAAGTGCACTACGTGGTGTGGGCAGTGGTCGACCCCGATTACGTGGCAAAAGGTGCGGTGATCCATTTGGGGAAGCATGCGCTCGCCGTTGAGGCAGCAGAGGGGGCTCTGTTGGTGTTCGATACTCCCGAGAGCAACCAGCCTGAAGCCACTGGCGGTGCTGCAGAACTGATGGTGCGTCTGGCTCGAATGGTCTCAGAGGCAGATCTCATCCCTATTACCACCCAGCGTTACTACGCCATCGACTTTGTCCGACCTCGTGAAATCGCCGCTGTAACAGAATCGACCATGCTCACCTCGTAGTCAATGCGCTACGTTTCATGGAGATGAGTACTTCTTCCTCCACAGTAGATGTGGTTATTCCTCATTCGCACATGATGGCCGATCTCTTGGGGATGCGCGATGAGCATTTGCGTCGTATTGAAGACGCCTTCCCATCGACAAAAATATCTGTGCGTGGCAACGTGGTGTCGTTAGCTGGTGCCGACTCGGCAAAAGCCGGACGTCTTTTTGAAGAATTGGTCATGCTTTTGCAAAAAGGGGAAGCGTTCGATTCTTTGGTCATCGATAGGTCAATCGACATGGTGCGCAACAACCAGAGCCCGAGTGACGTACTTACCGATGAAGTGATGCGTGCGGGTCGTGGACGTGCAGTAAAGCCAAAAACAGCTGGTCAAAAACGCTATGTCGACGCAATACGCGAAAACGTCATCACCTTTGGAGTAGGGCCTGCAGGAACGGGTAAGAGCTGGCTAGCGGTCGCTATGGCCGTTCAGGCGCTTCAGGCAAAACAGGTGCAGCGCATCATTCTCACTCGTCCTGCTGTGGAAGCAGGTGAGCGACTTGGTTTCTTGCCTGGCGACCTGATGGCAAAGATTGACCCGTATTTACGACCCCTCTATGACGCGTTGTATGACATGGTCGACCATGAGGGTGCCCAGAAACTCATCGAGCGCCAAACCATTGAAGTGGCTCCGTTGGCCTTCATGCGGGGACGCACGCTCAACAACTCGTTCATCATTCTCGACGAAGCCCAAAATACGACTCCTGAGCAAATGAAAATGTTTCTCACCAGAATTGGCTTCAACTCCAAAGTGGTGGTGACCGGAGACGTCACACAAATTGATGTTCAAAATGGCAAAAGTGGTCTTGTGGGGTTAGAAAAAATTCTCACCGGAATTGAGGGCTTGGAATTCGTGCATTTGTCCAAATCAGATGTCGTACGCCATCGCATCGTTGCCGATATTGTGTCTGCATATGAAGAAAGACAGCGCTGAACTCTGAATGGTTGACTTTTTAGGAAGGTTTAAAAAACCAAAGCGCGTTGGAGGAGACGGTGAACTCACCGTGTTTTGTGCCTCGGAACAAGATGACATAGCAATAGATCTTGCTCGCTGGCAGTTACTCGCCACCGAAGTGTTGAGAGCAGAGGGCGTGCGTGGAGCCGCCGAGATGAGCATTTTGTTTGTGGAGCCTCATGTGATGGCCGAAATGAATAGCGTTCACATGGGTAAGAGCGGCCCCACCGATGTTTTGGCTTTTCCTATCGATGCTTTTGTCCCCGAATATGCCAGTGGTCCAGGTTCGGTATCGCGTGGGCCAGACAGAGCGAGTGAAAACATGGAAGATTCTCCGTTGCTCCTCGGTGACGTTGTCATTTGTCCAGAAGTTGCCCGCTCTCAAGCCCCCACCCATGCCGGAACCTTTGACGATGAAATCGCCCTGCTAGTAACGCATGGCTCATTGCACGTCTTGGGATATGACCATGCTGAAGACGAAGAGCGTGTGCGCATGCAGGGTCGCGAAAAAGAACTTTTGGAACAGTTTTTCTGGAAGGCATCTGCGCCACTGAATTTTCGCATCGATCACCCAGAGGACGCACAATGATTGCTTCTACACCCACTAGCGCCGACTACTGGATGCTGGTAGCAATACTTGTATTGCTCGTGTTGCTCATTTTCTTTGGTGTAGCCGAAATGGCTCTCTCGAGAATTTCGAAACCAAAGGCTGCAGCACTGGCTGACCAAGGTGTGAAATCGGCGCGATCACTTGCGAAACTCGTCACCGATCCGGCTCGTTGGGTGAACCCGTTGTTGTTAAGCGTCAATATTTGTCAAACCGTTCAAGCCACGCTGACGGGTGTTGTCGCAGGGCGTTTGTTTGGGGCAGGCGGAGTTGCAGTGGGCGTTCTCTTGAACGTTGTTGTGTTCTATGTTTTCGCTGAGGCCGTGCCAAAAACATATGCAGTGCTGTACCCGGAAAGAGCTGCGCTCATCATTGCTCGGCCAACGAGTTTCATCGTGTCGTTTTGGCCATTGCAATTCGTTTCACGAGGTCTCATTTCACTGACCAACGTCATTGTGCGTGGCAAGGGGCTGCAATCGGGACCTTTCGTGAGCGAACAAGAGTTCCTCGGCATTGTGGAGGCCGCTGCTCAAGATGAGGTTATTGAACACGAAGAACGCGAGCTTATTGAATCGGTTATTGAATTCGGCGACACAGTTGTACGCGAAGTGATGGTGCCGCGACCCGACATGGTGACTGTCGACCACAACATGACCATTACACAAGCTCTCGACGTGGCAATTTCTGAAGGGTATAGCCGCCTTCCTGTTATTCAGGAAGGCGAAGAAGACATTGATGTTGTGGGTATTGCCTATACAAAAGACCTCATGCGTGCAGAACGTGAAGGCTCGGGGGCATCGGTTATGACCGACCTCATCCGCAAAGTCGTCATCGTTCCAGAAACAAAACCGGTGAATCGTTTAATGCGCGAAATGCAGCGAGAGAAGTATCACTTAGCTGTAGTGGCCGACGAACACGGGTCGATTGTCGGCATCATTTCCCTTGAAGATTGTCTTGAAGAACTCGTCGGCGAAATCATTGACGAGTTTGACGATGATGAAGTGGGCGTCGTTCGTCTGCCCAATGGTAACTATCGCGTCGATGGCAAAATGCCGATTGATGATGTCAACGACTTGTTGGCGACACATCTCCCCAACACCGATTGGGATACTTTGGCCGGCTTTGTTTTCAACATGGTGGAACATGTGCCGGAACCAGGTGAAAGCGTTGAAGCTGAAGGCTGGAAATTTACAGTAGAAGAACTGGTAGGTCGCAGAATACGCACCATTCAGATTTCTGCCCATGTTCAAGACATTTCAGAATCCTGATGCAAAATCAGTGCTTCAAGTGGCACTAGTTTGAGGTAATGGAAATTTCTTTTGAAGGCAAGGTCGCTCTGGTCACTGGGGCATCTAAAGGTATCGGCAAGGCAATTGCCAAGACTCTCGCTGAGAGTGGTGCAAAGGTCATGTTGTCTTCGCGCAAAGAAGACGCACTGCGTGAAGCCGCAAAAGAAATTGATGGTGTGACTGAGATTTTCGCCGCTAATGCTGGTGATATTGCGTCTGGGCGAGAATGCATTGCTGCCACTATCGAAAGATTCGGTGGTATCGACATTCTCATCAACAACGCAGCTACCAACCCGTACTACGGAGATTCGCTCGGGGTTGATGAAGCTCGGTTCGATAAAACATTCCAGGTCAACTTAAAAGGTCCGTTGTTTTGGACACAGATGGCCTATGAAATGGCGCTCAAAGAAAAGCCAGGCGTTATTTTGAATATTGCCTCTGTTGGGGGAATGCGTACTGAGTCGGGCTTAAGTATTTACAACCTCACCAAAGCGGCGCTCATTCACTTCACTCGGCAACTCGCTAGCGAAATTGGGCCCAACCGCGTGGTGGGCATCGCTCCTGGGTTAGTAAAAACAGACTTTGCTGCGGTGTTGGTTGACAACTTTGGAGATGCTTTAGCGAAGCGCACCCCATTGGGTCGTCTGGGTGAACCTCAAGACATTGCGAACTTGGCTGCATTCCTTGTTTCAGATGCCGCAAGCTGGATTACTGGCGAAACCTATGTCATTGACGGCGGTGCGGGAGTTGCACACTCGTAAAACCTGGGTCTATGGAGTCAGTGTTTCTTTGAGCGCCTGTCGTTGAGGTTTGCCGAGGGCGCTTCGCGGAATGCTGTTCATGATGACAACCTGACGGGGGGCCATGAATCGCGGCAGTGACTCAGACACGAAATCTCTCCACTCGACCAATGAATGCGTAGCCGAGATATTTGTCGGCACGATGAAGGCAACAACTCGCTGGCCCCACTCGTGGTCGTCTACGCCCACAACGCATGCGTCGCTCACGTCGGGGTGATTCATGAGAGCGGCTTCCACCACTTCTGGCCAGATATTTTCGCCACCTGAAATGATGAGCTCATTTCGTCGTCCGGTCACAGACAGTTGATGATCTGAGCTCAAACTTCCGAGATCACCAGTATGTAGCCACCCCTCATTGTCGATGGGGTGACTCAACTGCTGTTGGTAGTAACGGTTCATGAGGAAGGGTCCGCGTACCAAAATTTCTTGATCTGCCGATATAGAAATTTCTACACCAGTCAGTGCGGTGCGGTTGTACACAACGCCACCCATCGTTTCTGTCAGACCGTATGTGGTGATGACATTTGATGGCAAAGTAGGCGGCGGTTTCGCTCCGCCGAGGAGGATGTTTTCAAACAATGCGGAATTAATGCGTCCGAGCGCTGTTGCAACAAGTGAAGTATGCGTGATGCCTTGACGGGCGAGGCTCTCTACCTGTTCCGCATCAAACTGTGGAACGGCCGTTAATTTGCAATTCCATAAAAGTGCTCGAGAAATCACACCGAAACCGCCAACATGGGATGGGGGTAAACAAGCGAGCCAATGCATACCCGATGTGTCGCCAAAATACTGAGCAACGATGTTGGCGTTGGCGCGCAGTGAATCGTGTGTGTGTATTACTCCCTTTGGTGTGCCACTGCTGCCAGAGGTAGTGAAAAGCACCGCATCATTCTCGGTGATCGTTGACTCTTGTTTCTCAAGAACGCTGCGCCCTTCGGGGGAGATGATTTCTTGGACGCAGAAATCTTTAACGAGTTGGTCTCTTTGCTTGTGTGGAAGGCGCTGATCGATGGGAAATGCGCAGTCGCCTGCACTCCAAATATCTTGAAGCGTATTGACGAACTCGGCAGATAACGGGATGTCGATACCCACGAGTTTGCGCATATGCAAAGGTTAGACCTCTATTACGTGCGACACTAATGAGGTGACAGATTCGCAATCACACGACAATCAGATACCGGCAGTAAAGCTCTGGATCATGGGCGCCCGGCCCAGAACTTTGCCAGCTGCTGTGGTGCCGGTCTTAGTGGGGGCGGCATTGGCGGTGGGAACAGCGCATCCGGTGTGGTGGCGTATCGCTCTTGCTCTTGTGGTGAGTCTCTCGTTGCAAGTGGGCGTGAATTACGCCAACGACTACAGCGATGGGGTCAAGGGCGCCGATGCCGTTCGTGTCGGGCCTGTGCGTCTGGTGGGCTCTGGTCTCGTGGCCCCAAGGTCTGTGAAGAGAGCAGCCTTCTTGTCGTTTGGCTGCGCAGCTGTATGCGGCCTCGTGCTGTCTTTGGCGACGACCCCGTGGCTCTTGCTCGTTGGGGTATGCGCAATTGCTGCTGGTTGGACCTATACGGGTGGGCCTCGGCCCTATGGCTACCTGGGACTCGGTGAGATATTCGTCTTCATTTTCTTTGGTGTGGTTGCGACGTTGGGTAGTGCGTATGTTGTTGCTGAAGAGCTCACTAGTGCAATGTGGATTTCGTGTGTTCCCGTGGGTTGTTTTGCCTGTGCACTACTTGTTGTGAACAACTTGCGCGACATACCAACCGATAGCAAAGTGGGTAAAAACACTTTGGCGGTGCGGCTAGGTGACGCGCGAACCAGACAGTTCTTTGTTTTCCTGTACGCACTGTCTGCAGCTTTCGTGGTTGCAGTGGCTATTCAAAAACCAGCAGCCATTCTCGGGCTTCTCGGTATTGCTAGTGCGCGTGGTGCAGTGCGAGCCGTACGTGGCGGAGCAAGTGGTCGCGACCTCATTGCGGTGCTCGGTGCAACAGGTAAGGCTCAGCTCATTTTTGGGTTGCTATTTTCGCTTGGTCTACTCATTGCAAACCGCTAGCGCAACAAAATGAATTGTGACACAACTGAGCAGAATTCCGCAGGCTTCTGAAAAGGAACTGAATGGCCACACTGTGGAATGTGTGCATGCTGTGCGGCTGGCCCGATGAGGGCTTTCATCTCGACGGCAATGTTTGAAAATTTATGATCGTCATCGCCGGTAACGAGAAGTACGGGCATGGAGAGCTCAGAGAGTCTGTTCCATAAATCTTCTTGAGTACCAGTACCCATTTTGCGCAAGCTTTGAGCAAGTCCACTCGGATTGTTCTTGAGTCGAATCGATATGTCCGTTTCGTCGGGAACATAACCATCAAATATTGCTTGGCGGGTCCAGGTGTTGAGGAACTCTGCAAGCGGAGTTTGTTCAATGTTCTGTGCAATATTTTCGTCGGCAACGCGGCGTGCCTCACGTTCCTCATTGCTACGTAGGCCAGGTGTGGCGCCACACAAGACCAAGCGCTTCACCGAGTTGGGTGATTGCAAAGCGCAATGGAGCGCAATGCGTGCACCAAGCGAGTAACCGATATACGTGGCTTCGCCGCATAGTTCAACAATCTGCTGTGCGGCTTGCCACAGATTGACTTCCTGCGCACTACTTCCGCCATGACCAGGAAGGTCGACAGAAATGATGTGGGGGGCACGGCCGGCAAGATCGTTGGCAAGTAATGAAGCAGTGCTGTGCCACAACTCTTTTGCCTGGGTGAAGCCATGAAGAAGAACAATTTTCTCGAGAGAGTCAGATGGTCCTATTGAACTGTATGCAAGCATGCCTTGACTTGTGTTCACGAGGTGAGGGTTCGCGTTGCGAGCCTTCGCAGTACATTTTCGAATACAGCTACATCTTGCGCGCCTGGCACGGTCCATTTGCCATCAAAGACAAAAGTGGGAACAGCAGTGATGCCAAGTTCGCCAGCCAACGACAAGTCGCTGAGCACCTCTTCAAGACCTTCGTCAGATGCCAGATATTCGCGCGCGGTCTCTGATGTGATTCCGGCGCGTTGAGCGCACGACACCAATATGTCTGAATTGCAGATGTCTTCACCATTGGTGAAGTACGCCTCGAGGAGCGCCTGTTTTAGCAGTACTTGGGCCTCTGCGCCATGATGCACAAGAGCGAGGTGCAAGAGGCGATGTGCTTGCAAAGTATTTGCGCGTAGGGCGTTTTCCATATGAAATTCAATGCCGCTGTCGCTCGCAGCTGAGGTGACGTGGTTGATGATTTGATGTGCTTTTTCCATGCCGCCAAATTTTTTTGCATATCCATCGATGACAGGGCTAGGGGCATTCCTGGGCGCAGATGGGTCGAGCTGGAACGGGCGAAAGGAGATGTTGATATCGAGTTCAACTCCTTCTGCGGTGAGGTTCGCCAGGGCGGTTTCAAATCGCTTTTTGCCGATGTAGCACCATGGGCAAACGACATCAGACCAAATTTCTACGTTCATAAGGTCACTCTAGAGCAGCTAAGAGTGCAAGTATTTACACCAGAGAAGAAATGGTGAAAAATGACAGCACTAACGACGGCTAATGCACAAGCCACTTTTTGCGCAACCTTGGTTGACGAGTGGATTCGCGATGGAGTGCAATATGCATACGTCGCCCCAGGATCCCGCTCAACGCCCCTGGCCTTAGCCCTGTCGGCATGTTCTGAGATGTCGGTTGAAGTATTCATCGACGAGCGTTGTGCAGCTTTTGCGGCTTTAGGTGTGGGCAAGGCAACCGGACTACCAGCGATTGCCTTGTGTACTTCGGGAACTGCCGCAACCCATTTTTCTGCTGCTGTCACTGAAGCATCGCTTTCTGGGGTTCCTCTCATCGTGTGTACGGCCGATCGTCCACCGGAACTGCGAGACGTAGGCGCTGCTCAGACCATTGACCAAACTCATTTGTACGGATCCGCAGTGAGGTGGTTCCATGACCCTGGCGTCGCTTCGTACGATGCAGCCCACACTTGGCGAGCTTTGGCTAACCATGTGGTAGCCCGAACGATGGGTCCCATTGCAGGCCCCGTACATCTCAATTTGCCATTTCGTGAACCGTTGCTCGGCGAAGTGGTAGATATGCCACCTAAGCGACAGCACGACGCCACATGGTCAGGATTCCACGCAGGGCGTTCGCAGCTTTCCGATTGGGAAATTGATGATCTTGCTCATCGACTAGCAGGACGGCGTGGAGTCATTATTGCAGGTGATGTGGGAGCAGGTTTTGAACTTGCGACGTATACGTCGGCAGTAAGCGTATTGAGCTCGGTTCTGCATTGGCCAATATTGGCATGTCCTCTCAGTGGTGTGCGCGGAGGCTCGGCAAACATCGTTTCGCACTTTGACGGCATTGTGCGTTCACAAAGTGCTCACGGTGTATTGGCTCCGGAAGTGGTGTTACAGCTCGGTAAGCCTCCTGCTTCCAAGGTTCTTGGGCAATGGGTTGCTTCCACTCATGGTGAAGTCATTGCCGTTCATGGCCCAGGTACTTACCAAGATGCACAGCATGCGGCCTTCATGCACATTGAGGCTGATGTAGCGAACACGATTGACCGTTTGTGCTCGGTGGTCGCCTCCGTTGGCGATACTCGCGAGCAAGACATTCCATTGCGGTGGAACTCTTTGTGGAGAAACGCTCAGGCGGCGGCGGCCCAAAGTATTGAGCAGGTGTTGTCTGCTGAAGGAGAAGTTTCCGATCCTGCGATTGCGCGCATGTTTGGCGAAATATTCTCCGTCGGCGTGGTCAGTTCGTCGATGCCGGTTCGCGATGTTGAGTGGTTTTCAAAAGGAAAGGAGAATGGCGTTCTCTTTTCCAATCGCGGAGCCAATGGTATAGATGGCGTTATTTCCACCTCTATTGGCATTGCTCAATCTCTGCGCACTCCCGTTGGCGTATACCTCGGCGACGTCGCCTTTCTCCACGATGGATCATCGCTGGTCGGGTTGAAGAATCGCAATCTCAATATGCGTATTGTGGTTGCAGATAATGATGGAGGAGGAATATTTTCTTTCCTTCCTCAAGCTTCACAGGTTGAAAAAGGAGTATTTGAAAATCTCTTCGGTACACCTCATGGCGCAGATATTGCAATGCTGGCCCGTGCTCATGGAATAGAAGTCCTTGAACCCAAATCGCTGAGTGAATTGAGTACAGCTATGCAAGGCTCAGGTACCGCCGTCATCTTGCTGAAAACTCATCGAGAGAGAAACGTGATTATTCACGAGAAATTGCACGCAGCTATTGCGTCTTCTGTAGACGCTATGACGAATGCATAATTGCGTTCGTCATAGCTTTAAATTTTGATTCTGTCTCAGCAAGTTCTAATTCAGGCTCACTATCGGCAACAATGCCGCCGCCAGCAAACAATCGTGCTGACATGAGGTCTGTGCTGAACTGAGCGCAGCGAATAGTGACTGCCCAGGTTCCGTTTCCTTGTGCATCGCACCAGCCCACAGCGCCGCCATAGCGGCCACGATTCATGTGTTCCACCCTGTTGATGAGCTCAATGGCTTCGGTGCGCGGAAACCCGCCAAGAGCAGGAGTAGGGCTGAGTTCTCGTGCGATCTCGAGAACGTGAGTATTCGTGTCAGATAACGGGCCTGTGACGTGCGTGCCAAGATGTTGAACATTGGCAACACTCACCACAGATGGCTCAGGTTCCCAATCAAGATACGAACACCACTGCAGCAATGTGTCGTGCACCATCTCTACAACAACTCGATGTTCAATTTGGTTCTTCTTGCTCGCGAGCAGATCGGCTGCATTCTGTGCGTCGGTGGCAGGGTCGCCGGTACGTGGCGTGGTCCCAGCCAAAGGATTGCTATGTACTATTCCTTTTTCCATGTGAACAAGCAGCTCTGGTGACGCCCCGACCAAATGATCAATAGAGAATTGGTAGCAGGTTGAATATTGTTCGTGGAGGTATGTCAGAACCGAATGGATATTGAGAGGGGTGTCAGACTTCAGCTCGATATCTCGCGCAATGACTGCCTTCTCTATTTGCCCCGAACGAACAGCAGATCGCGCTTCACTAACAGCCGCTAGATATGTGGTGATCGGTGTGAGGGGAGTGTTGCTCAGATGGCGTTCAATATTTTTTTGCTGAAATACCGGGGGAAGAGACCTCAACAACGATGTGACGACTTCGTCTACATGAACGAGGCGTTCTTTTTCAGACATCTCTGCATCTGTCAACACGGTGATTGAGGTGTATCCATCGCTGAATCGGCGAGCAAAAATATGTGGCACAAACAGGTCTTCTCGTTCTTCCCGTAAGAACGGGAGAAAGCCAAGAGCGATAGGACCATCTTTGTCATGTTCGTCGGTGTAGTGATGTTGAATCTCGCTCAGGAAAGCATGCACTTGAGAAGGCCCGACGCGAGTGAATTGACCAGTGGATGCAATTCCCTCATCGCCATGAACGAAGAGCATCCCGTCTGAACCAGCAATATTGTGCAGATGTGGCAGGTTGTCTACTGCAACTGCAGTGGCGATGATTTGGCTCATTAGTGATTTCGCGTGCCAGAGAGGAGCTGCGTAAGTCCTCCGCTGAGTTGTCTGTGCTCGGCATCGCTGAAACCTGCCGAGCGCAACATAGCGGTGAGTTCTGCGCGAGGTGGGAGATAAGCGACGCTGCGAGGAAGATAGCGGTAGGCCTCTTTATCTGAGAAGAGAGCTCCGATTTTCGGAACGATTTTTCCAAAATAGATGTTGTTGCCAAAACGAATAATCGGATTATGCGGAACACCAACGTCGAGCAGAACCACCCTGCCACCTGGTGTGAGGACGCGAGCAATTTCGACAAAAAACGTCGGTAAGTCAACGAGGTTGCGCAGGGCAAACCCACAAATGACTGCATCAACAGAAGACGCGGGAAACGGTAAGCGCAAAATATCTGCTTGTGTTCGAGGTGAACCTGAACGGTCGAAAGACAGCATGCCATAGGAGAGATCGACTGAAATTGCCATGTGACCTCTCTTTTGCAGGGAAATGCAAAGATCACCAGTGCCGCTCGCAAGGTCGAGAACACGCGAAGGAGACGAGAGACGGAGAGTCTCTATTGCTATTTTTCTCCATTTAGTGTCGAGACGAAAGGTCATGACCCTATTCACAAAGTCATAACGCGAAGCGATGGTATCGAACATCTCCCGCACGGCTTGTTGCTTCGCATCACCCTGGGGAAGTGTTTCTTGTGCTTTATTTCGCTTAAATACCACAACTCAACAATACGACTGTTTCTAAGTTGTTGCACGCTTCTGCGAGATGACAAGATGACAGAGCACATGGGGTGATCAAGATATATGGGGTGTATGAAATGATCGATTTTTCGTTTCCGGCTGAGGTAGAAGAAATTCGCCTGAAAGTTCGCAATTTTATGGACGATGTCGTTCGTCCTGCCTGGGATGCAACTGATCAAAGTGATCGCAGTGCTGTTGTGAAAACTATTACGAGCTTGCGGGCGCGTGCCCGTAATGAAGAGCACCTCTGGTTGCCTCATATGCCCGCCGAATGGGGTGGCATGGGTTTGGGTGCCACGGCGATGGCTGCGGTTTCAGCTGAAGCCGCGAAGGTCAGTATCGGGCCATTCGTCTTAAATGCTCAAGCTCCAGATGAGGGAAACCAACACACACTTCATCACTGGGGTACTCCTGAACAAAAGGAAAAATATCTCCGTCCTTTGTGTGAAGGTACCACTCGTTCATGTTTCGCAATGACCGAGCCCGAGGTTGCAGGAAGCGACCCAACCCTCATTAAAACTTTTGCTTACCGTGATGGTGATGAATGGGTCATCAACGGGCACAAATGGTTTATCTCTGGGGCTCGCGGCGCAAAGTTTGCGTTACTCATTGCGCGCACCGAGGAAGACCCCGATCTTCCACAGGCAGCGAACTCATGTTTCATTGTCGACTTGCCAAACCCTGGCTTTCGCATAGTTCGCGACATTCACACCATGTCGGGTGGGCACAATCACTGTGAAATCATGATCGAAGATCTCCGAGTACCTGCAGAAAATATGCTCGGTGGCCGAGGCCAAGGTCACCTCCTTGGTCAATATCGCCTCGGACCTGCTCGTCTTGCGCATTGCATGCGGTGGATTGGTCAGGCAGAAATTGCTCTCGACATGATGGTGAAGCGCTCACTCGAGCGTTTTTCACATGGTTCTTTGCTCGCAGAAAAACAGGGCATTCAATGGATGATTGCTGACTCTGCCATGGAGCTCTACCAGAGCAAGTTGATGGTTCTGCATGCGGCATACAAGCTAGAAAACAAACTCGACTTCATCTCAGAAGTATCTATGGCTAAGCATTTTGTTGCAAATAGCCTCTGGAAAATCACCGATCGAGCAATTCAAGTACACGGCGCATTGGGTTACAGCACCGACACTCCGCTTGCGGGCATGCTCACTCAGGCACGCTGGAGTCGGTTTGCCGATGGTGCCGATGAAATACATCAAATGCGTATTGCGCAACGCACCATTGCTGCCTACAAAGATTTTGGTAGCACCACGAAGGCAACCGGAGACCTTCCGCTCTAAAGTGACGTGTCAATAAACGCTAGGAACCTATGTACAGCAATGATGTGATTTTTGGAGTCTTCATGCCGCAAGGCTGGAAGATGGAGTTGTCGTCTATAGAAGGTGCCGAAGCAAAGTGGCAAACAAGCGTTGACATTGCTTTACGTGCAGAGGAACTGGGGTATCACTCCATTTGGGTATACGACCATTTCCACAATGTGCCGCGCCCGGCGCAAGAAGCTGTATTCGAATGCTGGACCACCATGGCAGCTATTTCCCAGCGCACATCACGTATACGACTGGGTCAAATGGTCGGATGTAATGGTTATCGCGAGCCAGGTTTGCTGGCAAAAATAACTTCCACCATCGACGTCATTTCCGGAGGACGCTTGGAATGGGGAATTGGTGCGGGCTGGTATGAAAACGAGTTTCGTGGATATGGCTACTCGTTTCCGAAGCCAAAAGATCGCATTGGTATGTTGAAGGAAAGCGTTGAAATTGTGAAGTCGATGTGGACTCAATCTGAAACCACGTACGACGGCAACTATTACAAACTCGTCCGAGCCAATTGCGACCCGAAACCGTTGCAGTCTCCACATCCACCTATATGGATTGGTGGAGGTGGCGAACAGCTCACCCTGCGAGTAGTGGCTGAACATGCCGATTGTTCCAATTTTGGTGGAAACCCAGCCGTATGGGAGCGTAAGCGCAACATTTTGAAAGAACATTGTGCAGCTGTCGGCCGCGATGAAGAGACCATTCGTAAAACGTGGTCTCCAGAAGTTTTCATTCGCTCAACAGAAAAAGAACTTGCTGAACGAACCATTGGTGGCTTGTGGGGTGAACCTGTGGACTCGTGGCGAGAAGGCAATCTGGTGGGTACGCCAGAGCAGGTAGCCGAAAAAATAAAGACTTACTTCGACTTGGGTTGCACTGGTTTCATTCCATGGTGTGCTGATTATCCCGACACAGAGTCGATGGAACGTTTAGCTACAGAAGTAATGCCGGAGTTCGTTACACGTAATAACGCAAAATAACTTCGGCAACGCAAGATGGCTTAGCAGCGCCTTCACATTCGAAAACAATCTCGAGAGTGACTTGTGCGCCACCGGCGATCTCGTCAACGTTCATGAGTTTTGCTCCGGCGCGTAGTTGAGCACCCACGGGAACTGGAGACATGAAGCGAACTTTGTTTGCGCCGTAGTTGACTCCCATTGAAATTCCGCTGACAGCAAAAATCTCGGGCAAGAAGACGGGTCCGAGCGACAAGGTGAGATACCCGTGAGCGATGGGCCCACCGAATGGGCCTGTCTTAGCGCGCTCAACATCAACATGGATCCACTGGAAATCGCCAGTTGCTTCGGCAAATTGATTGACGCGTTCCTGGGAAATGGTGAGGTAGCTGCTGTAGCCAAGGTGATTGCCTACTTCAGCCTTTAACCCGTCAATACCTGCGATGATCTTTGGTTGCTGCGATGTCATGGCTTTATTCTGTCATGCGTAGCAAAGAGCGAGAGAACTGAAAATCTTTTATTTGAACCAGATCTTTTGGTGGTTTTTGCTCTGCGGGTGAAGTAATAGGGCAATGAGGGCGACTTCAAATATTGCACTGAGCGAGTTCCCGCCGGTGAGTTTGTCGTAGAAGGAAACGGGCGCATCGTGAAATGCGAAATATCGCAAGATGAACGGCCCAAATGCAGCAGCCACGGCGAGGTAGTAACCCGCCTTGCGGCCATTGGCCATCAGCCAGCCACCTCCGGCAGATGAGGCGATGAGCAGCAGGCCAAGAACGATACCGAAGCCATAGCGCACACGTAAATAGCCGAGATAGCCCGTGGTGTCGAGGACGGCAATGATGTCGAAAAAACCATTGAGGTACAAAAGCCATGTGGCAATCTGCAGCGTTTGGGGCTGCATGCGGTCGAACCACTGACGAGGGTCTGGGGATGTCATGGCTTTAGTCTGTCAGTTGTGAGTACTGCACCGCTGTCATCTGCCCCACGTCCCTTTCGTTTCAGCGTGATGTCGAGTGGGGCCTCGAACGCGCATGCATGGCGTTCATTGGTGCGCCAAATAGACGACATGGGCTTCGATGTTCTGCACGTGCCACAGCATCGTGGCACCAAGGGCTTTGGTCCCATTGCAGCACTTGCAAGTGCTGCAGAAATATCGTCACGGCTGCGCCTGGGTTCGCTGGTGTTCGACAATGAAAGCACTCACCCTGCCCTCTTGGCTAAAGATTTAGCCACTCTCGATCTGATCTCTGAGGGGCGGTTAGAGGTGGGTATTGGTGCAGGGTGGTTACCAGCCGATCATGAACCCTTAGGTCAGGCTTTCCCGGCTGCAGGGGAGCGAATTGAAAAACTCATGGAAGCCGTAGAGGTCTTGCGTGCGTGCTGGACTCTTCCGTCGGCTTCTTTTGCGGGCAAGCACTACCAACTCAATGAGCTGGCTAATGATCCTTTGCCTGTGCAGCAGCCTCATCCGCCGTTACTCATTGGTGGTGGTGGCAAGCGAGTGCTCACATATGCAGCTCGTGTTGCAAACATCGTGAGCTTGGTACCCAATATGTCTGCTGGAAAAGTTGGACGTGAGTCGGCGGCTAATGCAACAGGCGCAGCAACATCGGAAAAATTGCACTGGGTGCGAGAATCTGCTGGGAGTCGTATCTCCGAAATTGAGTTACATACCAATTTAACTAACGTGTTCATTACGAATGAAGTGCAACCGTTGATAGAAAAATTGGCGCGTGGATACGGTCTCGAGAATCATCAAGATGTTTTTGCTATACCGCACGTAGTATTAGGAACAGTAGAGCAGTGTGCTAATCAACTAATTCAACGTCGTGTTGAAACCGGAATTAGCCACTACACCGTTTTTGAATCAGGGCTCGCTGATTTTGGTCCTATTCTTCAACTGTTAGCAGGTAAATAAGTGTCAATGGACAACGTGGGTGTAACGCATAGCGGTTTCGTAGCATTTGTGGGTCGTCCCAATGTGGGGAAATCATCACTTGTGAACACCATCCTAGGAAGAAAAGTCAGCATCGTCTCAGACAAGCCCCAAACAACTCGGCATCGCATTCATGGAGTGCTCACTGTGCCACCAGCTCAGGTCATTTTCGTTGACACCCCGGGTCTGCACAAGCCGGTGAGCGCGTTAGGTCAACGCGTGAACGCAACTGCTCTTGCCAGTTCCGATGACGTCGATATTTCGTGTCTCGTCATCGACGCTACGCAAAGTTTTGGAAGCGGTGATCAGTGGGTGGTTGACAACGTGAACCTGGCACGCGCTGGTATGCGTTTCTTTGTCATCATCAATAAGGTCGATATCGCATCTCGGGAAAAAGTGCTAGCCCAGTTGGTGAAACTTTCTGCATTGAATGCTGAAGAGTACTTTCCGGTTTCTGCCAAGTCGGGTGAAGGTGTCGATGCATTGAAATCTGCTCTTCTCGCGGCAATGCCAGAGGGGCCGATGTACTACCCACCGAATGAAGTGCGCGATACTCCCGAAGCGGAATGGGTTGCAGAGCTAGTACGTGAAGAACTACTTGCCCTTGTGTTTGATGAATTGCCATATTCCATAGCAACGCGAGTGACGGAATGGGAATGGCCGCGTGTGCGCTGCGAAATTGTGGTGGAGCGAGACAGTCAAAAGGGCATGGTCATTGGCAAAAAGGGTGCGATTCTGAAACAAGTAGGCGAGCGAGTGCGGATGCAAATGGCGCCTGGTGCCTTTATTGAACTGCACGTTGTAGTAGATAAAAATTGGCAGCAGCGCGCCGACCGTGTGGAGCGCTTAGGGTACTAATCCTTCATTTTGGGGAGCGATGAATAACGGACTTGATGGTGCTGAAGAAAGCAGAAGACTTGCGTAGTCATCGAACGCAACTGGCTGGTTGGCCTTTGCTGTGTCACCGGCTCCGCGTGGTACCGATTGCGGGATTCCGTCAACAGTGAACAGCACCTGTCCAATGCCGGGCAAAGAGGTGAGCGTCAAAACGATCTGACCAATAGCTAAACGCTGCTCGAGTGTCGTTGCAATTTCCAGCAGTGAGTTATTTGCATCGACAACGGCAAGACCACGTGTGACTTCAACAGTCAGACTTAAGTTCTTGGGAATGGCGCTACGTGAGTAACTATTTTCCAAACTTTCGGGTCTGATACTTAGTAGCGCATCAATTGCATCTTGAGCCGTTGAATCTTGTTTCACATTCTGTTGCGTACCGATGAGCCTGTTGGTGGAAACGTAAAACAAAGAGATCTGGTTCCTCAGTTCATCCTCTGGATTCGTTGTGGTGGGAGACGGGGTCGTTGTAGAGGTCGTGGTTGTTTGGTCGAGCCCAAATGGCACATCGGTCACGATGCGAGCAGATCTGTCGGGACTTGGCCCGCAAGCGCTCACCAACGCGGTGCCCAAAGCAACTACAACGAAAAGCCTGAAGTGTCGCTTTGTCATGAAACGTCACTTTCAACAGGGATGGTGACGGTAAATCGGAGTCCTGAACTTCCATTGTCGGTGTGATCAGAAATGGTAATTGTCCCTTCCATGACCTTTGCATGCTCCATTGCAATTGCCAAACCTAAACCAGAACCCGTACCACGGGGGGCATTTCGTCCGCGTGCAAAACGATTAAACACATCTACTCGTTCATCAACGGGAAGCCCTGGACCATTGTCATCAACATGGATAGTGAGTAGAGCCTTTTCTTGGTGAATTGTGACTGCTGTCGCTCCACCTGCATGTTCTGCGGCATTTCCTAAGAGATTCACTAAGACGCGTTCAATTCTTAATCGGTCGACGAATATTTGAGTGCGAACGACACTTGTATTAATGAGTGGGATACTTCCGAATTGGAATCGTTGTGCGATACGCGTAATGAGATCTTCAATGTCAACCGACTCAACGCGTATTTGGCTTGCTCCAGATTCCAGTCGCGATAGTTCTAAAAGATCAATGACCATGCGGTCGAATCTGCGTACTTGAGTATCGATGATGTCAAATGCTTGCTGATTACGATCACTGAGTTCATGTCGTTTAGCAGCAAGAACCTCGATAGCCGCAGTGAGAGCCGTGATGGGTGAACGCAATTCATGGCTCACGTCTGATGCAAATCGAATTTCTCGTTCAATTCTTTCTTGCACCGTGTCGGCCATCGCGTTGAACGAAGTAACTAGTTGGTCAAGGTCGGGGTCAGACTCAGGCGTGAGACGCGCATCGAGTTTTCCTTCTGCAATTTCGGCAGCGGTAGTAGCTACACGTCCGACTGGTCGCAATAGTCGCTTCGAAGCAAACCATCCGAGAAGAAGTCCTGTCGATGTAGCAATCACCAAACCAGCGATGACCGCACTTAAAATGAAGCCAATAATTCGTTCTGTTTCGCGAAGAGAAAAAACTTCGAAGTAGTTTGCCCCCGCCGCTGCTACAGGTGTTCCGACTGCCTCGTACAAGTGGCCATCAAATGAGAACTTCTGGGTAGCCGCCTTGCCGCCTTGCACGGTCTTGAGCAACTCTTTGGGAATATTGGCCTGAGTGAATTTCAGTGGGTCAACCGAGTAGTAAAACCCCTCGGGGGTCAGCTGTAAAACGGCGTATCCATCTGTTTCCGTGCGAATGTAGGAAACGAGAGATCCCACTGCATCGCGCTGTGTTTCAAGGTATGTGCCCATGAGCCGGGCATTGCTAAACGCTTGGCTGGTGATGACGTTGCCCCGCTGTTCCAGCAAATAAGAGCGCGAGAACGAATAGGTAGCAATGCCAGCGAGTAGCGATGTGGTGAAAGCGATGAGCCCAAATGAGGTGAGGGTGCGAGCGCGGAGCCCCAAGCTCTGATGGCGCGCGCGCTCGAAGCGTCTAAAAGGAGAGCGAGGGCGGTTCGGCATCACCAACAGCATTACCGAAAGAAAGGAAACCTTCCCACCCGGTGAGCCGCTAAAGGGAAGAAAAGGGCCCACCGGGAGGAAAAACCACCGCTCATAGTGTGACGCTCAATTGTGACTTCCTGGCCCAATTTGTGTGCGTTTTCTGTAACAAAATGCCGTCATGACTCGATACTGGTGCCCCTGGAGGATCATTCAGTAGGCAGAATGGAGAGGTGTCCACTCTCTTACTCATTGAAGATGACGACAATATACGTCTTGCTCTACGCCTGTCACTTGAAGATGAGGGCTACTCAGTTGTTGAGGCGGCTAACGGATCGCTTGGGCTGGAGGCCTTCGCCCAAAGCTCACCAGATGTCGTGCTTTTAGATCTGCGTCTACCTGATATCTCTGGTTTCGAAGTGTGTCGGCTGATCAGACAAAAATCATTGGTCCCCATCATTATGGTGACTGCTCAAACCGACACTCACGATCTTGTTGCAGGTTTAGAGGCGGGTGCAGATGATTATGTCACCAAGCCAGTCATTCCGAAAGAATTGGCAGCTCGTATACGTGCGGCTATGCGTCGTGTGCTGTTGCAAGAGGTGGTTCAGCCAAGTGGCGCGGCGTCACAGAGTCCGGCTTCATCGCAGGTGCACACGGTGAGAGATATTGAAATTCGTCGAGACCTTGGTGTGGTGCTGAAGGGTGGGGTTGAGCTGTCTCTCACGAAAACCGAGTATCGCCTGTTATGTGAATTTGCTGACCACCCATTGATGGTGTTGTCACGCGACCAGTTGCTGGAAAGAGTGTGGGGATATGAGTATCTCGGCGATAGTCGCATCGTCGATGCCCATGTGCGCCGATTGCGTTTGAAAATTGAGGATCACCCCGACGACCCACAAATTATTGCTACGGCACGTGGCGTGGGTTACCGGCTCATGCCGGCATAAAAATTTTATTGCGTGATTTCTTTCAAGAACTCTGTTGCTTCGTTGATGTCTTTGATGCGCTTCAACGGCGGGAGTGCGTTGATGATTGACCACCTGTAGCTCTTGCTTGCCAAGCGCGGGTCGAGCACAGCCACCACACCTTTGTCTGTTCGCGTTCGTATCAGGCGGCCTGTGGCTTGAGCGAGTGCAGTAATGGCCCGTGGTAGGTCGATCTCGGTAAAACCTTTCGCCCCATGTAGGTCTCGACGTGCCGCCAGCAGTGGGTTATTGCGATGAGGAAAAGGAATGCGGTCGATGACGACGAGCGAGAGTGCGCGACCAGGAATGTCGACACCTTCGAAAAAGCCTGCTGTTGCAAAGAGGCAACTGGTTTCGTCGAGGAGAAAGTCGCGCAGCAAACTTGGCTTTTGGTTTTCATCTTGAGCCAAGATGCGAAAGGGAAGGCGTTTGCGCATTTCTTCCACAGCGCTCGTGAGTGCGCGACGACTGGTGAACAGGGCCAAGGTGCGCCCGCCTGCTGCGGTGATGAGTGTGGCTAATTCGTCGTGTACAGCATCGTCGCGTTGAGCGTTGGGGTCGGGAAGATGTGTTGCGCAATACAACCGACCTTGTTCTTCGTAGTTGAAAGGACTTCCTACATCGAGAACATGTACTTTGTCGGCCGACAACCCAATGCGCTCTGGCATCGATAGGGGAATTGTTGCACTGGTCATGATTGCCGTGTGTAGTGGCCAGACGAATTCGGCCAAAATAGGGCCGACGTCGAGTGGAGCAATAACGAGTTCGGGTCGTTCTGTTGTGCCTGAAACGAAGGGAACCGAAGTGGCGGAAACACGCAATACCGCATCGAGGTCGTCTGCGAAACGGGTGGCGAGTGTTTGAGCGCGCAACACCTTTTGTCGAACGGTTTCTAGTGTTGACTCAATTTTGCGAAGTGCGTCGAGGCATGAGTTCACGGTGATGCGCAATGTATTGAGTCGTTCAGCAATATCGACGGGAAGAGGCAGGCTGAGGCGAGTTTCTATATGTGGTGCAAACAGTGTGCGTAAATGGGCAGCGGCGTCGAACAACTCGGTGAGCAATTTGTCGTCTTCAACTACTTTGTTCATTGCTGTTGCCAAAGTGGTTGCTCGTGAAGCGGAAATAGTGACCCCAACCGTGGCAGTGAGTGTGTCTTCTAGTTGGTGTGCCTCATCGAAGATGACAACTTCATGTTCGGGAAGGATGGCTCCACCGCTAGCAACATGAATGCCGTAAAGATGGGTGTTGACCACCACCACATCGGCTGCGGCGGCACGGTACTTGGCGTGTTCGGCAAAGCACTGGCCGCCAGATGGGCATTTGGTTGCACCGGGGCATTCGTCGCTACCCACACTGACCGATTGCCATGCTTTGTGATGCGGTTGCCAGTCGAGTTCGGCAATGTCGCCTGTAGGAGATTTCTCTGCCCACTTCACTAACTCTTTCACTTCTTTCTTCGTGGCAATTGCAAGGTCGTCGAGTTCTAGTTGCCCGTCGTCGTGCACCTCTGAGATGCGTTGCATGCAGACGTAGTTGCTGCGCCCTTTCAGAACTGCCCATGAGAATGGTTCAGGGAGTGTTGCTTCTAAAAGTGGGAGGTCATGAAGTGCGAGTTGATCTTGCAGTGTTTTGGTAGCGGTGGAAACAACCACACGTTTTCCCGACAAAATTGCAGGAACGAGATATGCAATTGTTTTCCCCGTACCAGTGCCGGCTTGAACAATGAGCGGTTGTTTGCTGTTGATGGCGTCCATGACCGCAAAAGCCATTTCACGTTGTCCTGGTCGATCTTCTGGATGCGAGAGTCCAGATGTCGCATGATGGATTCCTTGTTCCACGCGCTCTGTATTGAGCGGAGCATCGGAAGGATTATCGACCATCGGTGGGTTCTACAAGCGCAATAGCTGCATCGAGTTCTGTGGCAGAGATATCGGGCCAAGTGCGCTCGGTAAAGAAGACCTTGGCGCCGGCGATTTGCCACAGGAGAAAATTTGAAATGCGGCTTTCGCCAGAAGTGCGAATGAGGACATCAACAGGTGGCATTTCAGGATCGTAGAGGTGCTGTGTGATGTCACTGGTCTCCACGTCACTGCGCAGGTTTTTGGCGTCAGACGATAGGCGTGCCGACCGTGTGAGTTCTGCTCTGCTTCCGTAGTCAAAAGCCACCGTCAAGGTCATACCGGTGTTGTTGCGAGTGTCGTCAATAGCTTTTTCAATGGAACGTTGAACAAAGACCGGTGTGCGTGCACCGCTCTCGTTGAACTGGCGTCCAATCCAACGCACGCGAACATTGTTTTCATTCAATTCATCGATGCGCCCAAAGAGACGCTTGTGCATCGACAAAATGTGACGTACCTCGGTACGAGGTCGTACCCAGTTCTCAGTAGAGAACCCATATACCGTCAGCCAGCCAATATTGCATTGAGAAGCGATGCGCACGATGTTGGCGAGTGCTTCTTCGCCGGCAGTGTGACCGTCGGTGCGTGGCAAGCCGCGACGGCGAGCCCAGCGGCCGTTGCCGTCCATGATGCAAGCAACGTGGAGCAGATGGGGCATAGATCCTTACGCTACCTGTGCGAACATAGGGAGGTGATTCGTCGACTCAAGGCCAGGGCAAAAGATCGTCTCCGGCGTGCTGTGGCGACCGGTGGGCGCACCGATAACCCTGAAGAAGTGCTCGCACATGTGGTCATTGCAGGCGGCACACACAAGGAGTGGGCGTCTTTCGGCGCGAGTAAGTGGTCGCGCCGGTTAGAAGAGATGGTGCAGGCCGTTGAGCGTGAAGGAGTGCAGTGGCTCACCGTGGTTCCGGTCTGCAGTGGGTATGAAGGAAACGAGACCTGCTCAGACGAAGATCAAAAAGATCTTGATGACGCCATTGCACGTGCAGTTCGGCACGTTTCAGGCCGCGTCGATGTGGTGGTACGGAGCGAACCTGACGGTCAAAAAAGATTTGTTGAAGTGGTCAATCATCTTCGGAACGACCGCGACGACATGTCGAGTCGTGCCACGTTGTCTGAGGTGCGTTTAGCCAAGGCGCTTTTGGCTCCCGCCGATGTTGAACCCGATCTTGTTTTAGTGCTTGGTCCACCTACCCAGCTACCAACTTCGCTCGTTTGGGAAATGGCCTATAGCGAACTGGTGTTTCTCGATATCGGTTGGAATGATTTAAGTGAGGAGCATCTCCTGATGGCGGTCGACGATTATCGCCGCCGCAATAGGAGATTCGGAGGAATCGACGCGTGAGTACCCGCCCAGAGCGTGTGTATAGCGATAAGGGCGTCGTTTTACGTACTTACAAGCTCGGAGAATCTGACCGCATCGTGGTCTTGTTGACCGAAGCAAATGGCAAAGTGCGCGCAGTGGCCAAAGGCGTGCGGAAAACAAAATCTCGTTTTGGTTCTCGGCTCGAACCGTTAAGTCATGTTTCGGTGTTGTTATATCGCGGCCGTGAGCTCGACGTGGTGAATCAGGTCGAGCCACTTGAGCCGGCTGGACCACTGCGGAACAATCTCGACAAGATGACACAAGGCATTGCAATGCTCGAAGCTGTTGAGCAACTCACACCCGATCGAGAGCCAGTGCCACACATCTATGCAATGTTGGTAGGGGCTTTGCGAGAACTCGCCCGCAGTGGGTCGTCTCTCGTCGTCGCGGCGTTCTACTGGAAGCTCCTGGCGTCTGAAGGTCTCGCTCCTGAACTATTTGTCTGCGTGTCGTGCGGATCGGAGCTTGAGGAGCAGCAAACGCATTATTCATTCGATATTGAACAAGGCGGCATTCAATGCCGAACTTGCCGCTCGGGGAGAGCCTGTAGTGCAGAGGCGTTACATCTGCTGCGCCTCATTTTGGGGGGTCGGTTAGGGGAGGCACTTGCCCTCGAGGAGTCGCCAGCTGGTCATGAAGTCGGCCATCTGGCCACGCAAGCTGTAGAAAGTCACATAGAACGTCGGCTGCGGGCAGTGGGGATGTTCGAACGGCACGACTAGCCTTTGCTACTTCTATGGCTGCTAAAGATCTCGACCAAATCGTCAACCTATGTAAGCGCCGTGGGTTTGTGTACCCGAGCGCTGAAATCTACGGAGGGTTCCGCTCTTCGTACGATTACGGCCCATTGGGCTCAGTGATGCTGCGCAACGTGAAAGATGCCTGGTTACGCACCATGGTGCAAATGCGTGACGACGTGGTGCTCATTGATGCAGCTATTTTGGGCCCGCCTCAAATGTATGAAGCAAGCGGTCACCTCGCTAACTTCAGCGACCCTCTCATTGACTGCACCGTATGTAAGCGTCGATTCCGTGAAGACCACCTCGAAACACGAGATTGCCCACAAAGCATGAAGGGTTGTGAATTCACGGCGCCGCGAGCATTCAACCTGATGTTCAAAACTCATGCAGGACCCATTGAAGGTTCGGGTGCCGATGTATATATGCGCCCAGAAACTGCGCAAGGCATGTTTGTGAACTTCATGAATGTTTTGCAGACCAGTCGCAAAAAGCCGCCATTTGGTATTGCGCAGGTGGGAAAGAGCTTCAGAAATGAAATCACTCCCGGAAACTTCATCTTCCGTACGCGTGAATTTGAACAAATGGAACTTGAGTTTTTCGTACCACCCGAAGAAGGCCCAAAGTGGTACAAGTACTGGTGCGAAGAGCGTATGAATTGGTACATCAACTTGGGTATTCCAGCCGAGATGCTGCGCATGCGCCCTCACGAGTCCGATGAACTCTCGCATTATTCTGCGGGTACAAGCGATGTTGAATTCCTCTTCCCATGGGGTTGGGGTGAACTCGAAGGTATTGCGCAGCGCACTAATTTCGACCTCACGCAACATGCTCAGTTCTCTGGGCAAAAACTCGACTACTTCGACCAAACAACTAACGAACGCTATGTTCCTTTTGTTGTAGAGCCCGCTGCAGGCGCCAACCGCACGATGGCAGCATTTTTGCTCGCTGCCTACGACGAAGACATCATCAACGATGAGCCTCGTACGGTGTTGCGTTTGCATCCGCGTTTGGCGCCATACAAAGTGGCAATTTTGCCCTTGTCGAAAAAGGACACGCTGACTCCTTTGGCGAAAGAAATCTTTGCAACGTTGTCGGCCCATTACATGGTTGACTACGACGAAACCCAAGCAATTGGTCGCCGTTATCGCCGTCAAGATGAAATTGGAACTCCTTACTGTGTCACGGTCGATTTCGACTCACTCGAAGATGGGGCAGTCACCATTCGTGATCGCGATACCACCGAGCAAACTCGAGTACCGATTGCAGATCTCTTGCCAGAACTGCAGCGCAGGCTGAAGTTCTAGCCGTAGTAGTCTTTTCACAACATCGTCAATAAGGGGTAAATATGAGTGCTGGAAAAGTTGCAGTAATTGCAAAAATCACATCGTTGCCAGGAAAGCGCGACGAACTAGCAAAGGCGCTCGATATCGCCTTTGACAATGTCAAGACAGAAGCAGGAACCCTGTACTACATCTTGCATGCAGACAACGCAGACGAAACAGTGTTGTGGATGTACGAGTTGTACACCGGTCAAGAGGCTCTTGAGTCGCATATGGGTTCACAATGGTTCAAAGAGTGGGGTCCCTCTTTAGCTCCATTCTTGGGTGGACGTCCTGAACTCATCTTCGTTACACCGCTTGCAGGTAAAGGGCTCTAAAGCCTCTTTCTCAAGTGAAAACGTATCTCGACGCCATATTGGCTTTTCATCGCGAGCGTGCTCGTGTCGATACGCGATCTTTCCCCGACTTGTTCAATTTGGCGTCCCAAGCGTCGCCATGCCGTGGTTTCGCGCAGGCCATTGCACGTGAGTCGCAATCGCGTCTATCTGTTATCGCAGAAATTAAAAGACGTTCCCCCTCTAAGGGCAATCTCAACATTGATGTTGACCCAGCAGTACTTGCGCAGCAGTATGAACAGGGCGGTGCAACGTGTTTATCGGTGTTAACAGATGTCGAGCATTTTGCTGGTTCGCCCGAAGACTTGCGCATCGCCCATCGGTCTGTTGGTCTTCCTGTATTGCGTAAAGACTTCACTGTTGATGTGCGTGATATTTGCGACGCGCGCCTCATGGGTGCTGATGCCGTTCTGTTCATTGCTGCAGCTCTCACTGGAGCCGAAATGGCGAGTTTTCATGAAGTGGCCACGGACCTCGGACTCGATGTTTTGGTAGAAGTGCACGATGAACGCGAACTTGAAACTGCCCTTGCTGCCAACGCCTCAATGATTGGCGTCAATCAGCGTGATTTGGTCACCTTCCAGGTCGACCACGAGCGCGCAGTACGCATGGGAGGCGTCATTCCCTCAAACGTGGTTCGTGTTGCTGAGTCGGGAGTGCGCGGGCGCGACGATGCCCAAAGCCTGCGAGACGCCGGATACGACGCAGTGTTGGTGGGGGAATCGTTAGTAACAGCCACGAACCCCACGGAATCACTGCAGTTACTACGGTGCACGTAGTACCTTCACATACATGTTCATCAAGATCTGTGGCATTACCAATGAGGACGATGCGCTCTTGTCGGTGGCTCTCGGGGCCGATGCTTTAGGTTTTGTTTTTGCGCCGTCGCCACGACAGGTCACGATGCAAAAGGTGTACGACATCACACGTCGACTTCCGCCAGGAATTTTGACCGTAGGAGTGTTCCGTGACGAACATCCGCGTCGAGTCATTGAAATGGTTCACGAAGCGGGTCTCAAGGGAGCTCAGCTCCATGGGCACGAGACACCTGACGATGTTGTTGAAGTTTCGCGTTCGGTGCGTTGGGTCATTAAGGCAGTTGCAGCTGGTTCAGTAGATGCACGTAACGCCAATCAGTTTGCTACCGACATTGTGCTGCTCGATGCGCCTCATCCTGGCGCAGGAAAAGTCTTCGATTGGTCACTTGCTGGCGAGCTTGCGGCCGGGCCTCGCGTGTTGCTCGCTGGGGGTCTCACATCAGAGAACGTGAGCGATGCAATTTCTCAGGTGCGTCCATGGGGTGTCGATGTGTCGTCGGGTGTGGAAAGTGAACCTGGAAAGAAAGATGCCCGCAAATTACGCGTATTTATCGCAGCAGCGCGAGAGGCAACCCCAGAGCAATACCGAGGATCCGACGACATGCCTTATGACTGGGAAGATGATGAATAACAGTTAGGCGCTCGTTCTTGTTACCTGCGAGAATAAGGTCATGAGCGTGATGCAAACCCCCGGGGCAGATGGCAGATTTGGGCAATTCGGGGGGCAGTACGTTCCGGAAACTTTGGTGCCTGCGTGTCAAGAGCTCGAAAGAGCTTTCACCGAAGCATGGGACGACGCGTTGTTTCGTGAAGAGTTGAATCATCTGTTGAAGACCTACGCCGGACGTCCTTCTATTTTGACCGAATGCCATAACTTGGGTCGAGAGCTCGGCATTCGATTGTTCCTGAAGCGCGAAGATTTGAACCACACGGGTTCGCACAAAATCAATAATGTTCTCGGCCAAGCACTGCTCGCTAAGCGCATGGGGAAAAAGCGCATTGTTGCTGAAACTGGTGCAGGCCAGCACGGTGTCGCTTCGGCAACCGCAGCGGCGCTCCTCGGTTTGGAGTGCAAGGTGTTCATGGGTGCTGTCGACATGGAACGCCAAGAACTCAACGTGTTTCGCATGCGCCTACTGGGAGCAGAAGTGGTGGCCGCAGAGTCTGGAAGTCGTACGTTGAAAGACGCCGTGAATGAAGCAATGCGTGATTGGGTAGCAACGGTTGAATCAACGCATTACTGCCTCGGCTCGGTGATGGGTCCACACCCGTACCCGTACATGGTGCGCCAGTTTCATCGCGTCATTGGTGATGAAGCGCGTGAACAGTGCCGTGAGGTGCTTGGCGGAGACGACCCCGATGTTGTGGTTGCGTGTGTGGGTGGTGGCAGCAATGCCATCGGAATCTTCTCTGGCTTTGTCGATACGGAAGCACGGCTCATTGGTGTAGAACCCGCTGGAGGTGCTGCAGTGGGGCGTGGAGTGCCTGGAGTTGTGCACGGTATGAAGAGTTATCTCATGCAAGACGAAGATGGCCAAGTACAAGAGGCCCATTCCATTAGCGCAGGTCTCGACTATCCAGGTGTCGGCCCAGAGCATTCGTATTTGTCGGAAATTGGGCGCGCCGAATACCCAAGCGTCACCGATGCAGAAGTGATTGATGGCTTCACATTGCTCGCGCGTTCAGAAGGAATCATCCCGGCGCTGGAATGCGCACATGCGTTGGCATGGATCAAACGGGCTGCCCCAGAAATGCAGGGTCAAGTAGTGCTCATGAACCTGTCGGGACGTGGCGACAAAGACGTTGCACAAATGATGGATGTATTGGGTAAGAAATAATGCCGATGCATTTAGAAACACATCTCAGGGCTCAGCGCTCAGCAGGGAGAAAACTTCTTGTTCCCTACGTAACGGGTGGGCTTTTGAATTGGAAGGAAGCTATTCGTGCTGCTGCGGCCTGTGGTGCCGACGCCATTGAAGTAGGCATACCCTTCTCCGACCCCGTGATGGACGGGCCGGTCATTCAGGAAGCTTCATTGCGCGCGTTGAAAGATGGCGCAACACCCTTTGGCATTATTCAAGAGATTTCTACTCTCGATATCGACATCCCTATTGCAGTCATGCTCTATTACAACACCGTGTTTCGTGCAGGTCATGAACGTTTCGCTACTTCATTAGTGAAAAATGGAGTGAGTGGTGCAATTGTTCCCGACCTTCCCTTGGAAGAAGCAGGCGAGTGGTGCCGCGACGCCGACGCAGCCGGCGTGGAAACCATCATGCTTGCAGCACCTACAGCACCCGATAGTCGTCTCCCACTTGTCGTCGAACGAGCACGCGGTTTTGTATATGCAGTAGGACTTTTGGGTATTACCGGTGAACGCGATTCGTTGGCGTCAACAGCAACAGTGTTGGCTGGCCGTTTGAAGAAAATCACCGATAAGCCAGTACTCATTGGTGTCGGTGTTTCGAATGCGGAACAGGCGTATGAAGCGTGCAATGTTGCCGACGGCGTCATTCAAGGTGCATCTGTGGTGCGTCGCCTCATGGAGTCGGGTCCCGATGCCGTGGGCGAATACATCGCCGAAGTGCGCGCAGCAATAGATGCTCACTAAGTCAATCCACGGCTAATCTCTCACTATGTTGAAAGTCGGAGACAAAGCCCCTGCCATTGAGTTGCTCAACCAAAATGGCAAAGTAGTTTCGCTCGAAAAAATGGGTAAGAAAAAGGTGTTGGTGTATTTCTATCCCAAGGCCGATACCCCAGGGTGCACAACTCAATCGTGTGGGCTGCGCGATATCAAGGGTGACATTGGTCGTACTGCCATCATCGGAATTAGTCCCGATAAGCCAGAGAAACTTAAAAAGTTCGACGACAAATATGAACTTGGTTTCACATTGCTCTCTGATGTTGAACACACTGTTTCGCTTGCCTACAAAGTGTGGAAAAAGAAGAGCATGTATGGTCGTGAATACATGGGTGTCGAACGTTCAGCATTTCTCATCGATGCAAATGGAATCATTCAAGAGGCTTGGTACAAAATTTCACCGAAAGACACTCCGCTGAATTTGTTGAAAGCTCTCGGTAAATGAGTTTTCCCCGGCCCGATTCTGTCTTGCCGCATCGTCCTCCGTTCCTCTTCATCGATGAAGTGACCGAGCTCGTAGAGGGAGAGTCGGCCGTTGGTACATGGAGCCTGAGTGGTGACGAGTGGTTCTTCCCAGGACATTTTCCTGGCAGACCAACCCTTCCTGGCGTTCTCATGTGTGAAGCCATTGCGCAACTTGGTGCGTATGTCGTGCTCAGCAATCACAAGTACGCAGGGAAATTGCCGCTGTTTGGTGGGCTCGACTCTGCACGTTTCCGTAAGCAAGTAGGCCCAGGCGACCAATTGCGACTCGAAGTATCTTTAGGCAAGATGTCGGCACGAGCAGGAAAAGGTTCTGGCCGCGCTGTGCTGAACGGTGAAGTTGCCTGCGAGTGTGAACTTTTCTTTGTACTGGTCGACGCGTAGTTCTACTGCATTAACGCGGTGGGGCAATAATGACCGAACCGTTATGCCCACCAAAGCCGAAGTTGTTCGACATTGTCGGGCCGGGCGTCCATGGACGTGGAGCGCCCATCACTAAGTCAATGTTGAGAGCTGGGTCGAGCTCGGTTGTTCCCGCTGTTGGCGGAATGAGTTTCTTTTCAAAAGAAAGTAGAACAGCTGCTGCTTCAAGTGCGCCCGCGGCTCCGAGTGCATGACCAGTGACACCTTTGGTAGAGGTGACGATGGGTCGGGAAGTGCCGAAGACCTCGGCCATTGCCAAACCCTCAGCGGCATCGTTGAGGGGTGTAGAAGTCCCGTGTGCATTGATGTGTGCAATATCTTCAGGTGTGAGTTCAGCATCTATTAATGCATTGCGCATACAGGCCTGTGCGCCAATGCCACCAGGCGCTGGTGCAGTGATGTGGTACGCATCGGCGTTGCTTGCGGCGCCGAGAATTTCGCCCAAAATGGTGGCGCCTCGTTTTTCGGCAAGGTCGTAACGTTCCAAAATGAAAACTGCTGCACCTTCTCCCATCACAAAACCATCGCGGGTGGTGTCGAATGGTTTGCTGGTGCCCGATGAAGACAAAGCAGTCATATTGCCAAAACCCGCCATAGAGGTAGGCGTTGCTGCGGCTTCTGAACCACCAGTTGCTACAGCGTCACAAGTTCCATAAGCAATGAGACGAGCTGCATAGCCAATGGCATGGCTTGATGCCGCACAGGCTGTACAGATAGTTTCATTGGGTCCTTGGAGGCCGTAACGCATTGAAATGGCCGCTCCCGAAGCATTTGCCATCATCATGGGAACGAGGAAGGGAGAAACGCGGCGGGGGCCTTTTTCTAAAAGAATCGCCACTTGCTCTTCAAGGGTTCCGAGTCCACCAATACCTGTAGCAAAGATGGTGCCAAAGCGTGTCTTATCGGCGGTGATGTTTCCTGCTTGTGCAAAAGCTTCTGCTGCAGCAGCAAGAGCAAATTGTTCAACACGGTCGGCGCGACGAGCATCTTTAGGGTTGTCGAAATAGGGAAGTGGATTCCACTCGGGAATGTTTACCTGTTTCGAGCCGGTAATTCCGGGCCCGATGAGACCAGTCCAAAAATCTTGTTTGCCTAAACCACAAGGTGCAACAACCCCGTATCCGGTGATGGCAACACGATGTGGTCCGCCCGTGGTGAATGGGTTACGCATTAGAGCTTGGAGACCACCAGGTCATAGGCCTGACCGATGGTTTCAATTCCGTCGAGATCTTCTTCCGGTACTTCAACGCCAAATTCTTCTTCAAGAGCCATGACGAGTTCGACGAGATCGAGGCTGTCGGCATCGAGGTCGTCACCGAAGCGAGCCTCTTTGGTTACTTTTGCTGCATCGACTGACAAGACATTGACAGCACACTTTGTGAATCGGGCAAAAAGATCGTCGCTCATAATTTCCTCCGGTTAATGAGAGCACATCGTGCTCGCCTCTATTCTTACAATTTTTCACTCGCTCATCAGGTATTACTGAGGGGTACCTGAATAGTTCGGTGCCTTAGTGACCCATTCCTAAGCCGCCATCAACAGGAATCACGGCGCCTGTGATGTATGCGGCATCATTTGACGTGAGAAATGTCACTACACCTGCAATTTCGTCGGGGGTTGCCATGCGTTGGAGCGGTACGGCTGCTGTGAGTTCAGCGAGGCGCTTGTCTCCGAGGGCTGCTGTCATATCGGTCTCTACTGGCCCTGGCGCAACGACGTTGACGGTGATGCTGCGGGAACCAAGTTCGCGGGCAAGTGATCGTGCAAAACCTACAAGACCCGCCTTGGAAGCGGCGTAGTTTGATTGGCCCGCTGAACCCAAAAGCCCGACAACTGACGAGATGAGCACGATGCGGCCGCTGCGTGCGCGCAGCATATTTTGTGAAGCTCTTTTAGATACCCGATATGCGGCGGTCAAGTTTGCATCAATGACGCTGGTGAAGTTTTCTTCACTCATACGCAGGAGCAAACCGTCTTGAGTAATACCGGCATTCGACACAAGTATTTCTACGTTTCCTAATTGTGCTTCTACTGCAGTGAAAGCTGCATCAACTGAAGCTGAAGAGGTGACATCACATTGCACTGCCACAACGCCGAGGTCGGTCAGTTCTTTGGGCACTGGTGACGAGTTGTAGGTGACCGCAACTTTGTCTCCTTCAGCGATGAAACGGCGCGCACACGCGGCACCAATACCTTTTGATCCACCTGTGATGAATACGACGCGAGACATTACTTGCCCCATCTCAGTACACAACTTGCCGCGGTCATGCCAGCACCAAACCCCACGAGCAAGACGAGGTCTCCGTCTTTTAAGCGACCTTTATCGGCAGCATTAAACAGTGCAAGTGGAATAGATGCCGAGGAGGTGTTTCCTGTTTCATGCAAAACGGTAATAGTTCTCTCTGGCGGTATGCCTAACTTCTCACAAGCCGAGTTGATGATACGAATATTGGCTTGATGGGGGACAACGAGAGCAATGTCATTGGCCGTCACTCCGGCTGCGGCCATTGATTTTTGCCCGGAGTCGACCATGATGCGCACGGCACGGCGAAAGACTTCTTTCCCATCCATGTGAATTTTTCCGCCGACTTCGCAGTACAAAATATTTTCTGCAGAGCCATCGGCATCGATATCCCAAGACAGCAAGTTGCTTGGCCCGTCGTGAGCCTCAATCACTGCTGCCCCTGAACCATCAGCGAAAAGAATGGCAGTGTTACGGTCGGTCCAGTCGGTAATGCGCGACAGGGTGTCGGTTCCTATGACAAGCACTTTTTCAGCGCCCATTGCAATGAGCCCGTAAGCATTAACGAGCGCGTAGACGAACCCGCTGCACGCTGCATTGACATCGAAGGCTCCACACGACAGGCCAAGTGCATTTTGAACAGTTGCCGAAGTTGCGGGAACCGTTCTGTCGGGCGTGGTGGTGGAAAGAACGAGAGCATCGATGCTGCTGGGGTCAACACCGGCCATAGCAAGAGCCTTGGCTCCGCTTTCAATTGACAATGAGGCAGTGCTTCCACCGATGTGGCGACTCACAATTCCGGTGCGCTCGCGAATCCATTCGTCGCTAGTGTCAATTGTTTTTTCTAAATCGACGTTGGTGACCACATTGTCGGGTAGAGCGCGACCCCAACCAGTGATGCGGGCACCTCTGACATTTGCTGGTGTGCGTGGCATCTTCTTTAATTGCTCCGCAGCCATGCAATGGGTTGACGATGGGTGACTCGTTCTCCTTCAACTGCGATGTAACTCTGCAATATTCCGGCAAACGGGCTACGTACTTCTTGGTCGGCCACTGTGCCAAGTACCTCGCCGACAGCAATTGAAGTTCCTGCTGGATGGGCGGTGTCGACCGTGAAAACTCCAGCACAAGGACTCACTATGAGTCGTTCAACGGCAAAGAGGTGTTCGCCCTCAAGAGGGGCAGGAGCAGTAGAGAGACTTTTATTCACCCAATCAATGAGTTTGTCGAGCTCGTCGGGTGTAGCAACACTGATGGTTCGTGCATTGTCGACGGTGCGCTTGGCCATTCCGGTGAGAACTCCGCCTGGGCCAAGTTCTACAAAACCGGTCACGCCAAGCTCTGCCATGGTGAGGAGCGAATGCTTCCAACGCACGGGGCTAGATAATTGCGCAGAGAGAAGCGATGCCCATTCTTCGCCAGAGCTGTGAGCGAGTGCGTCGACGTTGGAGATGACCGCAACTTCAGTATCGCGAGGTTGAGCAGAAGCAATGGCAAGACGTAAGCGGTCACGTGCTGCAGTCATGAATGGAGTGTGGAATGCACCAGACACTTGCAAGGGCATCACCTTTTTTGCACCAAGTTCTTTGGCGTGAATTGCTGCAGCAGCAACGCCACTTGGCGAACCGGCAATTACTACCTGTCCCGGAGCGTTGAAGTTTGCCACCCATACGTCACTGTCGGCTCGACGACAAGCAATTTCTACATCTTCATCATCGAGACCAAGTACTGCCGACATCGTGCCTGGCGACTCATTGCCGGCATCGTGCATGGCGGCTGCTCGTTCCACTACTAATGCGATGCCGTCTTCAAAGCCGAGGGCTCCGGTAGCGGTTAATGCGGTGTATTCACCAAGACTGTGTCCCGCACAAAAACTCGGCTCAATACCCAAGCGCTCAACTGCGTCGAGAACCATCAGGCTCGAGACGTAGGTGGTGAGTTGGGCGTTTCTGGTGTCTTTCAGCTCCTCAGCATCGGCGTCGAGCAAGAGGCGGGCGACGTCTTTGCCTGATATTGAGGAGGCCTCTTCAACGAGTTCCCAGCTGTCGTGGTCGACCCAAGGGCGGCCCATGCCAGGGCGCTGAGAGCCTTGTCCGGGAAATGTAAAAGCGAGCATTAGTGAGAGGTTAGACGTTCGGGAGGCATTGGGCAGGATTCCTTGTATCGCCTTGTACGATGCAGGCTCGTAATTGGTTACTTGCCCGAGTGGCGGAATGGCAGACGCGGCGGACTCAAAATCCGTTGTTCGAAAGGACGTGTGGGTTCGACTCCCACCTCGGGCACGTTTTAGCGCAAGTAACCCTTTTGATGGCCCACAGACATCTCTGTGGGCATTGCGGGTCGCGCAATCTCTACACTCCTTGTGTGGCTTCTATGTTTCTTGAACGGCGTCTTGCGCAAATCGGAACTCGATTGCGTGTTACCCAAGAGAAACTTCGCATTGCTGAAGAACAATGTTCTGCAATGGAAGAAGAAACGAACGAGCACGAACTGCGTTCTCTGGTGTCTGAAACAGCCGGTGCGTCGTATGAGTTCCGTCAGGCAAAAGCCCATAGTGATGCATTGAAGAGACACTGCGAAGAGTTGCGCAGCAGTATTCGCGAGATGGAAGTGCGTCAAGATGAACTACTCGACAAACTTTCGAAGACTCGACGTAAGGGCGAAAAATGACAGTTCGTATTGTTATTGCAGAAGATGAAGCCATCATCCGACTCGACCTGCGCGAAACATTGGTTGAAGAAGGTTACGAGGTGGTTGGTGAAGCCGCTAACGGTGATGATGCAATTGCTCTCATCAGACAACTGAAGCCCGACCTGGCAATTCTTGACATCAAAATGCCAGGTCGCGATGGTGTTGACGCCACCAAAATCATCAGTGCAGAAAAACTGTGTCCTGTTATTTTGGTGACGGCATTTAGCCAGAGGGAAATTATTGAGACAGCACGTGATGCTGGTGCGCTGGCGTACATCGTGAAGCCGTTCCAACGCACAGATCTTGTTCCTGCAATTGAGGTAGCCCTTGGCCGATACAGAGAGATGCAACTTCTCAATGCAGAAGTTGGGGCGTTGGAAGAACAGTTGGAAACACGCAAGATTCTCGATCGGGCTAAGGGTGTTTTGGTGTCGCAATGGAAAATGACAGAAAACGATGCCTATCTCTACTTGCAGAGAACCGCGATGAGCACCCGGTGTAAAATGCGCGATGTTGCCGAGCGTGTCTTGGCTGGCGAAGTAACGCTCTAGAAAGACCGACGCATGAAACTGATGACTTTAGATGGTAACTCGCTCGCGTATCGAGCTTTTTTCGCTTTGCCCACCGACATGGCAACGGCAAGCGGACAAGTAACTAACGCGGTCTTTGGGTTCGCTTCAATGCTGTCGAATTTATTGAAAGAACATCGCCCCGACGGCATTGTTGTTGTTTTCGATCGGCCCGAACCAACTTTTCGCCATTTGGCAGTTCCCGAATATAAAGCGCAACGAGAAGCTGCTCCCGATATTTTGCGACAGCAAATGGGCGTCATACGCGAGTTGCTCGATGCGCTCGGTGTGCACACCATCGATATGTCTGGCTTCGAGGGTGACGACCTCATTGCAACCATCGCGCGGCGTGGAAAAGAAGCGGGGAATGATGTGCTCATTGTTACTGGCGACCGCGACAGCTATCAGCTGGTATGTGACCCCCACGTCAGGGTTTTGTATAACAAGCGAGGTGTGAGCGACTACGCCATTTATGACGAAGCAGGAATATTGGAGCGCACTGGAGTGCACCCAAATCGCTATGTGGAATACGCGGCTTTGCGAGGAGACCCAAGCGACAACCTCGAAGGAACGCCAGGTGTGGGTGAAAAAACCGCAGCCAAGTTGGTGAATGCGCACGTGTCGTTGGAAGATATTTTTGATAACGCAAGCAAGCAAACGCCAAAGCTTCGTGCATCTCTGGAGGAAAGCCGCGATCGCGTTCTGCGCAATGCTTCCATCATGGTGTTGAGAGATGATCTCGAGATCACACTTTCCGATACCGATGTCATCCCGACACCACACATTGACCAACTCGATCGATTGCTCGATTTCTTAGAAATGCGCACCATGAAGAAGAGGTTGGTCGAAGCCTTCTCGCCGTGGGTCACCTCAAAGGGCTCTAACGAGAAAGCCTCGGTTGCTCCGCAAGCTACAGAGAGCGATGTAGGCCTGCCTGTTGTGGTCACCGTGGTGTCGAAAGATTCGCTGAGCGATTCGTTCAGTTCTCTTGAGCAAGACAACCTCTTGGGTATTTCTGCCGTGTGGAGAGATCAAAAAAAGCAAACTGATCTCATCGGAACCGTCGTAGCAACGAGCACAATGTCTTGGCAATACGACACAGCTTTATTGCCACAACTTTCACGGCACTTACAGAGTTGCAAGGAAAAGGGTGCATCAATTATTTCGTACGATGCAAAACCGTTGCTCCGATCTCTCCTCGAAAGAGATACAGATCTTCAAGCAATTACTTTCGATATAGCCATTGCCGGTTATCTCATCGACCCCGTCGAGGGCGCGCATACCCTGAGTGGTCTTTTAGAGCGCTACACGGAATACGCGCTTCCGCAGGTATCTTCTGTTGCCGATTCTGGTCAACTTGACTTTGGTGGTTTCGACGATTCTCCAGATGCTTCGGCATCGGTAGGGCAGTCACAAGCTTGTCGCGTCATTTACGAGCCGCTGCGTGCCGCTTTAGATGAGTCGGGAATGTTGTCGTTGTATGAAGACATAGAACACCCCCTCATTCGTGTTTTGGCAAGAATGGAAACGTTAGGAATTGGCGTTGACGTAGCCGCGCTTTCCAAAATCAATAATGATCTCATCGGCAGGGCAAGCGCACTCAGCGAAACTTTGCTCGCTGTCGTCGGACGCCCCATCAATTTCAACTCTCCCACTCAGTTGCAAGAAGTCTTGTATAAAGATCGGCAGTTGACCCCTGGTAAGAAAACGAAAACAGGTTTCAGTACCGATGCAGCAACGTTGGAAAAACTGCGTGATGAATGGCCTGAATTCATCAATCCACTATTGGAATATCGAGAAGTCGAGAAATTGCGTGGCACATATGGCCAAGGACTACTCGACGCCGTTCAAAAAGATGAACGCATTCACGCGACATTCCAACAAGCTGTGGCTCGCACAGGTCGGTTGAGTAGCGAAAATCCGAATTTGCACAACATTCCGGTGCGTTCTGAATCGGGGCGTATCTTCCGAACCGCATTTGTTGCACGCGCAGGCTGCGAATTGATGGTGGCCGATTACAACCAAATCGAACTGCGTTGCATTGCGCATCTTGCAAACGACCCTGGCCTCATCCAATCCTTCACTGACGGGATCGACATTCACAACGCCACAGCGGCACGCGTGTTTGGTGTCGACCCTCTGAAGGTGACCCACGATCAGCGCTCCCAAGCAAAAATGGTTTCGTATGGGCTGGCCTATGGCATGGAGGCCTACGGTTTATCGCAACGATTAGCTATTGGTGTCGAGGAAGCAACTGGAATTCTCAATGCCTACTTCGATGCCTTTCCTGCAGTTCGTCAATACATGGACGACACCGTTGTCGAAGCGCGTAAAAACGAAGGCACTGTCACGCTCTTTGGTCGGCGTCGTCCTATTCCGGAATTACGCAGCGACAATTTCCGTGTTCGACAAGCCGGTGAGCGTCAGGCGATGAATGCCGGTATCCAAGGTCTGGCAGCAGACATTTTCAAAGTTGCTTTGGTGCGCATCGACGAAGCATTGGAAAAAGGCAACTTTGCAAGTCGTCTAGTTCTTCAAGTTCACGACGAAGTAATTGTTGAAGCGCCAACTTCAGAAAAAGAACAAGTGAACGAACTCGTGCTGAACATCATGTGTCATGCCACCGAACTGAAAGTTCCTCTTGAGGTGAATTCGGCATGGGGTCATACGTGGTCTGAGGCCAAGTAAATGACCAACCATTGGTTTGAACCCATTGCAGACCATTTGGGTTCCGCCTACTTGAGGTACTCCTTTACAAAAGGGACGCGCCAAGAGGTCGACTTCATCGTCTCGGAATTGCATCTTGTGCCGGGAATGCGAGTGCTCGATGTGGGCTGCGGGCCAGGGCGTCATGCGCTCGAACTCGCCCGGCGGGGTATTGAAGTAGTGGGAATCGACATTTCCCAGACATTTGTCGATCTTGCCTCACAGGCCGCGCAGAATGAGGGTGTGGCATCTCTAGCCACATTCCATCGACACGATGCTCGCCAGATTCAGCAGCTCAGCGGCGTTCAGGGAGCATTTGATGTCGTCATTTGCCTCTGCCAAGGTGCCTTTGGTCTGATGCGTCAAAATAGTGAAGATGAACTGGTTTTAGCCGGAATGGCTGATGCTCTGAAAACTGATGGAACCCTTGTGCTGTCTGCCTTCAACGCCTACTTCGCCGTGAAATACCACTCATCGGCGCAGTTTGATGCCGATAGCGGTGTGTCGTCGGAAATGACTGAAATCCGTAATCCGCAAGGGGAATCTCGCGAAGTTGCCTTGCACACGGGGTGTTACACGCCGCGTGAACTGCGTTTGCTCTGCAAGGGGGTGGGTCTCGACCACATCAAGGTTTTCAGTGCCGAACCAGGGGCGTACGGGGATGCCCTTCCCACCACTGAAACAGCGGAGTTTCTTGTTTTTGCTTCTCGGTGATAGGTTTTCAGGGTCCTATCCATCGATTCCCGTCCCTTTTGAAAGCGAATTCCCCGTTGTCCGACACCACTATCTCTTCTGCTCCCTTTGGCACCTACGACGCAGAAGGTAATTACACCCCGCGCCAAATCACTTCACACGACACATCGTTCGCCGATGCCATTGCAGGCACCATGGTGGAACTCAAAGATGGTCAGCTTGTTTCAGGAACGGTCGTCAAAATTGACCGCGATGAAGTGCTCTTGGAAATCGGGTACAAAACCGAAGGCGTTATTCCTTCGCGTGAACTTTCTATTCGCAACGATGTTGACCCCAGTGAAATCGTTTCACTTGGTGAGCGCATTGAGGCTTTGGTCTTAACACTTGAAGACAAAGAGGGCCGCCTCTTGTTGTCGAAGAAGCGTGCTCAGTACGAGCGTGCCTGGGGCGACATCGAAAAAGTTAAAGAAGTCGACGGCATGGTTGAAGGTCTCGTTATTGAAGTCGTCAAGGGCGGCCTCATTGTCGACATCGGACTTCGCGGTTTCTTGCCAGCCTCACTCGTTGAGCTTCGTCGCGTTCGCGACCTTCAGCCGTACATGGGCAAGGTCTTGCAAGCAAAAATCATTGAACTCGACCGCAACCGCAACAACGTTGTGTTGTCACGTCGTGGTTTCCTTGAAGAAACACAAAAAGAGCAGCGCGACGATTTCCTCGTGCATCTCAAGCCAGGCGAAATCCGCACCGGAATCGTGTCAAGCGTCGTTGCATTCGGTGCATTCGTCGACTTGGGCGGCATGGACGGACTCATCCACGTTTCAGAGCTCTCATGGAAGCACGTCGATCACCCAGGTTCAGTTGTTGCAATTGGCGACGAAGTAACTGTTCAGGTTCTCGATGTCGACATGAGCCGCGAGCGCATTAGCTTGTCCTTGAAGGCCACACAGCAAGACCCATGGCAAGAATTCGCCAGCTCACACGAAGTGGGTCAGCTTGTTTATGGTCGCGTCACGAAGCTCGTTCCATTTGGTGGTTTCGTGCAGGTTGGCGACGGCATTGAAGGTCTCGTTCACATCTCCGAAATGTCGGCTCACCATGTCGATTCACCAGAGCAAGTGGTCACGCCAGGCGAAGAGTTGTGGGTCAAGATCATCGATCTCGATCTTGCGCGCCGACGCATCAGCATTTCTATCAAGCAGGCTGCCGAAGGCGGAGAGCTTGCCGAAGAGTACCGCAGCCACTTTGAAGTCGATGAGCAAGGTAACTGGGTTGGCGGCGACGACGCAGAGCGTGAAGCAGCTTGGGCCGACTACTACAAAGAGTACGGCGAGGGTGAAGCACCACCTGCAGCAGAAGGCGCTGAAGCAGTAGCTGAAGTTGCCGCTGTAGTTGAAGAAACACCTGCTGCACCTGCTGAGTAATTTTTCAACAACATGATACTTGTGGGTCTGACCGGGGGAATTGGCTCCGGTAAGTCCACGGTGTCGCAGATGTTGTTAGAACACGGGGCAATCATTGTCGATGCAGACGCCGTGGCCCGTGAATTACAGCAACCAGGCACCGAAGTTTTGCGTCTCATGGCGGAAGCCTTCGGCGACGAAATTTGCAACGACGACGGTTCACTCAACCGGCAAGCAGTAGCCGACAAAGTATTCGGTAACGCCGATGCTTTAAAGACCCTTAACGGAATTGTGCATCCTGCCATTGGTAAAGAAATGAACAGGCGCATTGAAGAGCAAAGAAGCACCAACAACGTGGTTGTGCTCGATATCCCGTTGCTCTTCGAGAACCCGCGCGAGGGCTTGTGTGGGGTCATTGTTGTCGACGTGCCCGTTGAGATAGCCGTCAATCGCTTGGTGAGCGCTCGCGGTATGACCATTGCAGACGCCGAGGCGCGCGTATCTCGCCAAGCATCGCGAGAAGACCGTAGAGCAATTGCCGACAAAGTAATTGATAACTCCAGAGATCTTGAGTTCCTTCGTCAACAAGTTGATGAGGTCTGGGCATGGATGCAACAACTTCCTGCTGCTGCTCCCGATGCGGGCAAACAAGTACGCCCTGAAGTGAAGAAATGACCGAGGCTCGGCACTCCTTCCAGGTGGTGTCTGACTATTCGCCAGCCGGAGACCAGCCGCGTGCCATTGCAGAGCTATCGGCAGGTATTGAACGTGGCGAGAAGTTCCAAACCCTGTTGGGAATTACGGGTTCGGGTAAGTCGGCCACTATTGCCTGGACTATTGAGAAAGTACAACGACCAACACTCATTCTTGCGCCCAATAAGAGTTTGGCTGCTCAGCTGACGCAAGAGATGCGAGAGTTTTTTCCGCATAACCGCGTTGAATATTTCGTGAGTTATTACGACTACTACCAGCCCGAGGCGTACATCGCTTCAAGCGACACGTTCATTGAAAAAGACTCATCGGTGAACGATGAAATTGACCGGTTGCGACACTCTGCTACCGCTGCACTTCTGACACGGCGCGACACCATCGTGGTGGCCAGCGTGAGTTGTATTTACGGAATGGGTGACCCTGAGGAATACCGAGGCCAGTTGCTGGAGTTGCATACGGGTGTCGACTACGACCAGCGCAGTATTTTGAAACGCCTCGTTGAGCTGCAATACGACAGAAATGACATTGCACTGGGGCGTGGAAATTTTCGCGTGCGCGGCGACACCATTGAAATTCATGCTGCATACGACGAAAACGTATTGCGGGTGGAAATGTTTGGCGACACTGTCGACCGCATCACCACAATCGACCCGGTCACGGGCGAAAACCTGAGTGAATTAACAGAAGTTGTTGTTTTCCCTGCAACGCATTATGTAGCCGGCGACGAACGCATGCGCCGCGCTGTTATTGGTATAGAGAAAGAACTCCAAGAACGACTAGCGGTATTTGAGTCGCAGGGGAAACTGCTAGAAGCGCAACGTTTGCGTATGCGCACGCAATACGACCTCGAGATGATTCAAGAAATGGGTTACTGCAACGGTATTGAGAACTACTCAATGCACATTGATGGCCGCGAGCCAGGGGAGCCACCTTTCTCCCTGCTCGACTATTTCCCAAAAGACTATTTGTTGGTCATTGATGAAAGCCACGTTGCAATTCCGCAGTTGCATGGGCAATTTGCCGGCGACCTGAGTCGCAAATCGAATCTTGTAGAACATGGCTTTCGTTTGCCGTCGGCCATCAATAACCGTCCATTGCGATTCGAAGAGGTGATGGAGCGACTGCATCAAGGTATTTTCATGTCGGCAACTCCTGGCAAGTTCGAACTTGCCGAGTCGCAGAGCATTGTTGAGCAAATTGTTCGACCAACTGGGCTGGTTGACCCCGAGGTCATTGTGAAGCCAACGAAGGGTCAAATTGACGACCTCGTAGAAATGGTGAACGATCGCATTGAGCGCGGCGACAGAATTCTTGTCACGACGCTCACCAAGAAGATGGCCGAAGACCTCAGCGAATATTTGCTCGAGCAGGGTTTGCGCGTTCGCTACTTGCACTCAAATATCGACACCATTCAACGCATTGAAATACTTCGTGCGTTACGCCTTGGCGAATTCGATGTGCTTGTAGGAATTAACTTGTTGCGAGAAGGTCTCGACCTTCCTGAGGTCTCGCTTGTTTGTATTCTCGATGCCGATAAAGAAGGTTTCTTGCGTAGCGAAACATCGCTCATTCAAATGATCGGTCGTGCCGCACGAAATGTCGACGGTCAAGTTGTGATGTATGCCGACAAGATGACCAAGGCAATGACGGCTGCTATTGGTGAAACCCAGCGGCGCCGTGAGCGACAAATTGCCTACAACCTTGCTAACGGCATTAATCCGCAGACCATTCGTAAGGCTGTGGGCGACATCTTGCATTTACTCAGGCCCGATTCGGGTGCACCCGTTCCAGGGAAGGGACAGCGTAAAGATCGTGAGCGCGACAAGGTCAAGCGCGAGTTGCGCTCGTTGCCCGAGCAAGAGATGCTGCGTCTCATTCAAACCCTTGAAGAAGAGATGCATGAGGCTGCTGGTGACCTGCGCTTTGAGTATGCAGCCCGACTGCGCGATGAAGTGAATGAATTGAAGCGGGAATTACGTGATGCGGGTTAGCACATTGCCCCATATGTAAGTAATCTCGCATGAATGGCTGACAAAATCATTGTGAGAGGTGCTCGTGAGCACAACCTGAAAAATGTCAGCGTTGAACTACCACGCGACAAACTCATTGTGTTCACTGGTTTGTCTGGTTCGGGTAAATCAAGCCTTGCATTCGACACCATCTATGCCGAAGGTCAACGTCGGTATGTGGAAAGCCTCAGCGCCTATGCACGCCAATTTCTGGGTCAGATGGATAAGCCAGATGTCGACCACATTGAAGGTTTGTCTCCCGCTATCTCCATTGACCAAAAGTCCGCTTCTCGTAACCCGCGGTCAACAGTAGGAACCATTACTGAGGTGTACGACTATTTGCGCTTGCTCTACGCGCGCATTGGTGTGCAGCACTGCCCGAAAGATGGCACTGCACTGAAGAGGCAGACGCCTCAACAAATCGTTGATCGTGTTTTACAGATGCCCGATGGAACTCGTTTCCAGGTGCTGGCGCCAGTGGTTCGCGGTCGCAAAGGTGAATACGACACCTTGCTTGGTGAACTTGCAGGGCAAGGGTATGTGCGCGCCAGGGTCGACGGAGAACTCGTCGATATTTCTGAGTTCCTGAAACAAGAGAAGCGTTTGGCTCGCTACGAGCAGCACTCTATTGAAGTAGTCATTGACCGATTGGTAAAGAAAGACAACATTTCGCGTCGTCTCACCGACAGTTTGGAAACGGCTCTGCGGCTCGCAGAAGGAGTTGCGGAAATTGAACTGATGGGCGTGAAAGGCGATGAAAGCGAAACACTCACTTTCAGTCAACATCTTGCGTGCCCCAAGTGTGGCGATAGTTTCGATGAACCCGCTCCACGTAACTTCTCATTCAACTCTCCTTACGGCGCGTGTGAGAACTGCGATGGTTTAGGAACCAAGTTTGAAGTTGATGCCGACTTGGTGATTCCCAATACCGATCTGGCCATTACCGAGAGCGCAATAGCGCCTTGGCGTTCGGCGCATACTCAGTACTTCAACCGCATGCTTGAATCGGTGGCAGAGAAGTACAAGATTCCGCTTACCAAACCCTTTGCAAAACTCACCGACAAGCAAAAGAACATCGTGTTGAACGGCGTTGAAGAGGGTCTAGTAGTTAAGTACAAGAATCGTTACGGTCGGGTACGTACATTCAATACGCACTATGAGGGCGTCATCCCATGGATCAAGCGTCGTCATGAAGCTGCAGAAAGCGATTGGTCGCGCGAGCAGTATGAAACATATATGCGTGAAGTACCTTGCACGGCTTGCAAAGGAGCGCGTCTCAAACCCTCTTCTTTGGCAATCACCATTAACGACAAGAGCATTTCGGAAGTGTGCGAAATGCCCATCGCCGACTCTGCAGATTTCCTCGAAAAACTGGTGTTGAGTGATCGAGACAAAATGATTGCGGAACGTGTGACGAAGGAAATCAACGCACGTCTCGGTTTCCTCCTCGATGTGGGCTTGAATTACCTCACACTCATGCGTAATGCAGGAACACTCGCAGGCGGCGAAGCACAACGTATTCGTTTGGCTAGCCAAATTGGGTCGGGCTTAGTGGGAACGCTGTACGTTCTCGATGAGCCGTCGATTGGTTTGCATCAACGCGATAATAAACGTCTCATTGAAACGCTCGTGAGGTTGCGCGACCTCGGGAACACGGTGCTGGTTGTGGAACACGATGAAGACACCATTCGCGAGAGCGACTGGATTGTTGACATTGGTCCTGGTGCCGGTGAGCACGGCGGTGAAGTGGTGTACAGCGGCCAGGTGTCGGGCATTGGCAAAGTTGCCGAGTCGATCACCGGTCAGTATTTGTCGGGGAAGAGGTCGATTCCGGTTCCTGAAGTACGGCGTCAGCCCAACAAGGAACACATCGTGGTGCGCGGTGCTCGCGAGCACAACTTGCAAAACATCGATGTGGAATTCCCTTTGGGATGCTTGGTTGCGGTCACGGGTGTTTCGGGAAGCGGTAAGAGCACTCTGGTGCGCGACATTTTGTTGCCTGCTCTCATGCAGAAAATCTACAAATCGAAAGATGCACCTGGTCGACACAAGTCGGTTGACGGTATTGAGCATCTCGACAAAGTAATCGACATGGATCAGTCGCCCATTGGTCGTACGCCACGCAGTAACGCAGCTACCTACACAGGCGTGTTCGACAACATCCGTAAGTTGTTCGCAGCTACTCCTGAGGCAAAAGTTCGCGGGTATCAACCAGGTCGATTCAGCTTCAACGTTGCTGGTGGGCGCTGTGAAGCTTGTTCGGGCGACGGCACCATCAAAATTGAAATGCACTTCCTACCCGATGTCTATGTTCCTTGCGAAGTATGCAAAGGCGCGAGGTACAACCGCGACACTCTGGAAATTCAATTCAAAGGCAAGAGCATCGCCGATGTATTGAACATGCCCATCTCGGAAGCTGTCGACTTCTTCGACAATCAGCCCGTCATTAGCCGCCATATGAAGACCTTGGTCGATGTTGGCCTCGGATACGTGCGTCTTGGCCAATCGGCTCCAACCTTGTCGGGTGGTGAAGCCCAAAGAGTGAAACTGGCAAGTGAATTAGCAAAGCGCAGCACCGGACACACCATTTATTTGCTTGATGAACCAACAACGGGATTGCACTTCGAAGACGTGCGTCGATTGCTCACCGTGTTGTCTCGTCTCGTTGACCAGGGAAATACCGTCTTGGTCATTGAGCACAACCTCGACGTCATTAAAACCGCCGACTGGCTCATCGACCTTGGACCTGAAGGTGGCTCTGGTGGTGGTTTAGTGATTGCAGAAGGAACGCCTGAAGACGTCGCTAATACGCCTGGTAGTTACACAGGGCACTTCTTGCGGCCACTGTTGGGCCTCGAGGGGAATGCTCCAAAAGCAACAAAGCCTGTTGCGGTGAAAAAGAAGGCTGTGAAAGTTGCTGATCCAAAACCGAAAGTTGCTCGAAAGAAGTAATGCGTGGTTACTAAACCACCCACCGGCACCATTCCAGAAACGCCGGGTTCGTACCAGTTCCGTGATGCAAACGGCAAGGTCATTTACGTAGGTAAAGCAGCAAACCTGCGTCAACGGTTATCGAACTACTTCCAGGACCCTCGTATTTTGCACACACGAACAGCAGCCATGGTTGCTGCTGCCGAAACGGTGGAATGGATTGAAGTACGGAATGAAATAGAAGCGTTGATGTTGGAGTTTAATCTCATTAAAGAGCATCGACCTCGCTTCAACATTCGTCTTCGTGACGATAAGAGTTATCCATTTCTCGCCCTCACGCTCGATGAGCAATGGCCACGTGCAGTGGTGATGCGCGGAAGGAAGCGCAAGGGGACCAAATACTTTGGTCCGTACCCCCATGCCTATGCCATTCGCGAAACGCTCGATTTGTTGTTGCGTACATTTCCGGTACGCACGTGCGCTCCTTCCAAGTTCAAAGAACACGAGCGCCTTGGTCGCCCGTGTCTCTTGTTTCACATTGAGAAGTGTTCGGGGCCGTGCGTCAATGAAGTGACGCCTGACGAATATCAGGTATTCGTACGAGGTCTCACAGATGTGTTGAATGGGGACGCTGAAGGAATCACCAAAGATCTTGAAGTTTCAATGCGCGAAGCTTCTAGCGCTTTAGATTTTGAAAAGGCCGCTCGTCTGCGCGACAGGCTCGCCGCAGTGAAGCGTGCGACAGAGAAACAACAGGTGGTGGGCGACAACAACGACAGCGTCGACGTCGTCGGAATTTTTGATGACGATCTGGAGGCTTCCATTCAGGTGTTCTATGTTCGCCATGGTCGCGTGGTGGGACGCCGTGGTTTTATGGTCGACAAAGTTGAAGACCTCACGCCTGGTGAATTCCTCAATCGCATTTTAGAAAACCTCTATGGCGAAGAGCCTGCAATGGGCTATCCGAAATCGGTATTGGTTCCTTACCTTCCAGACGACATGGATACCTACACCGAGTGGCTCTGTGGCATGCGTGGTAGCGCTGTTGATATTCGCATTCCTCAACGTGGAGACAAGCGGTCACTGCACGAAACCGTCACCATGAACGCACGTGAAGAATTCACTCGTCAACGTATGAAGCGGGCGAGCGACCATAACGCCCGAAGTAAAGCATTGAGCGAAATTCAAGACCTCTTACGCCTACCAGAAGCGCCGCTTCGAATTGAATGTTACGACATGGCTCATTTGCACGGCACCGACTACGTCGGGTCGATGGTGGTGTTGGAAGATGGGTTGCCAGCCAAGCGTGAATATCGTCGCTTCAAAATTAAAACAGTGGAAGGCAACGACGACTACGCCGCCATGAAAGAAGTGTTGACCCGTCGACTAAGTGCCTACATCGAGGAACGAGATGAACCCACTGGCGACAAGCCCGGTCGGTTTGCCTATCCGCCACAGTTATTGCTGGTCGATGGCGGAAAAGGGCAACTGTCCGTCGCCATTGAAGTGGTGAAGGAACTTGGTCTTGAAGATGAAATTCCTGTGGCTTCTCTCGCGAAGAAATTTGAAGAGGTTTTCATACCTGGCCAATCTCACCCTGTGAACGTTCCTAGAGGAAGCGAAGCGCTCTACATGTTGCAGCGCATTCGAGATGAAGCTCACCGTTTTGCAAACTCCTTCCATAGGGAACTGCGCGACAAGCGAATGAAAGAAAGTGTGCTCGATGGAATTGTGGGTTTGGGTGAAGCCCGACGTCAGCGTCTTGTGAAAGAGCTTGGTTCCTTGAAGGCGGTCAAGGAAGCGCCACTTGATCAACTGCAGGCATTACCGTGGTTGCCTGACGTTGTTGCATTAGCCATCTTTCACAAGATTCATGGTGACAGCGGCTCCACCCCAACACAATGAGAAGAGAAACAGTTGAATCAGCCTGCTGAGTATTCATGGGAAGATCATGCACAATGGTGGATCGACGGTTTTACCGGCGGTGTTGACCCCGAATATGTCGAGCAAATTATTCCCATGGCTCTGCGTGAGCTTGATGGTTTTGCGCGTATTCTCGATGTGGGGTGTGGTGAAGGTCAAATTGCCAGGGTCTTACAAAGTCGTACCAATATCGATTCTCATATTGTGGGTGTCGACCCCACGCAGGGCCAGGTTGACGTTGCCATTGAACGAGCAGTGGGCGAGCAGTATTTGCGTTCAGGTGCCGATGCGCTGCCCTTTGCTAGCGGCAGTTTCGATGCCGTACTTGCTTGCTTGGTGTTCGAGCACATCGATGCTCTTGATGAAGCTGTGAGTGAAGTTGCGCGCGTCCTGCGACCAGGTGGGCGTTTCTCTTTTTTCCTCAACCATCCACTCTTGCAAACCCCCAACAGCGGGTGGATTGATGATCAGATCATCGACCCTCCAGAACAGTATTGGCGTATCGGGTCGTACCTAGATGAAGCCATCACCTTTGAAGAAGTGGAACCTGGCGTGCGAGTGAGGTTTTTGCATCGTCCACTGAGTCGATATGTGAACACCCTCGCAGCACATGGTCTCTTCCTTGAGGCGATGTTTGAGCCAGCACCGCCACCAGGGTTTCTTGCCCGCAGCGCCGACTACGCCTTTGCTGCATCAATTCCGCGGTTGCTGTGCTTGCGTCTATGCAAATTTAGCTCTCCTCATTCGTTAGTCTGACCTTGTGACTGACGTCCTCGTTATTGCCGGTTTATCGGGTGCGGGCCGTTCTCAAGCTGCCGACGACATCGAAGACCTTGGTTGGTTCGTCATCGATAATCTGCCTACGTCGCTCGTTGAAAAAGTGGTGGAGTTGGCGAGTTCGCCGCTCGACCCGCATTCTCAACTCGCTTTGGTCGTGGGTAACGTCAGCCAACAAAGCGACATGCTTGAAGTGTTGCGCAACCTTCGTCACAACGGACACCGAGTGACTGTGCTGTTTCTCGATTCTTCGACAAGCGAACTGGTGAAGCGTTACGGCGCAACACGTCGGCGCCATCCACTCGATAACGAAAATTCTTCATCGGGTTCAGGGCATAGCGGAGGCATTGCGACGCTCATTGAAAAAGAGCGCGCATTATTAGAGCCAGTGAAGGCTGTTGCCGATTTGGTCATCGATACCTCGGCATTAACCGTGCATCAACTGAAAGCCAAGTTGGTAGAAATCTTTAGCGAAAAGGGAACAACCGATGTCATCCAGGTGGGTCTTGTTTCCTTTGGCTTCAAGCAAGGACTCCCACTCGATGTCGACTTGGTTTTCGACGTACGTTTTTTACCGAATCCATACTGGGATGAAAACCTGCGTCCGCTCACGGGAATTGATCCGGCGGTGAGTGCCTACGTTCTGGAAAATCCCATTGCTGAACAATTTTTGTCACACCTTGAAGGGATGCTCGATCTGCTCTTGCCTGCATATGTGGCAGAGGGGAAGAGTTACCTTTCTATTGCCATTGGGTGTACGGGGGGTCAGCACAGGTCGGTAGCGATGGTCGAGCGTCTTTCACAATGGTTCACAGGTCGGTCAATGAACCCGCGGGTTACCCATCGAGACCTGCCCCGCCACTAAGGTTCTAGAGGCACCGTTTTGGGTGCGGAACGCGAAAGGGCAAATACATGACCATCAAGGTAGGCATCAACGGTTTCGGGCGTATTGGTAGAAACTTCTTCCGCGCTGTTCAGGCCTCAGGGGCCGATATCGAAATTGTCGCAGTTAACGACTTGGGCTCTATTAAGACAATGGCTCACTTGTTGAAGTACGACTCGGTGCTCGGTGTGCTTCCTAACAAGATTTCTGCCCTCGAAGACGGCATCAGTGTTGATGGCAAAGTTCTGAAGGTTCTGCAAGTGCGTGACCCGAAAGAGTTGCCGTGGAAGGCGCTTGGAGTTGATCTTGTCATTGAATCAACAGGTATTTTCACCGATCGCGACAAAGCAGCCATGCACCTCGATGCTGGCGCACCGCTCGTCATCGTTTCTGCTCCATCAACCGGCGCCGATGCCACCATCGTGTACGGCGTGAACCACAACGATTTCCAAGCTGGTGTTCACAAGGTCATTTCCAATGCCTCGTGCACAACCAACTGCTTCGTGCCATTGGTCAAAGTTCTCGACGATGCTTTCGGTGTTGAAGGTGGCCTGATGACCACCATTCACGCCTACACGGGCGACCAGGCTCTTGTAGATGGCCCACACAGCGACTTGCGTCGTGCTCGTGGAGCTGCAATCAACATCATTCCTACAAGCACCGGCGCCGCCCGCGCAACAAGCTTGGTCATGGAATCAATGAAGGGCAAGCTTGATGGCACATCACTACGAGTCCCTGTACCTACCGGCTCCATCACCGACTTCGTTGCAAACTTGAAGAAGCCAGCAACCGTTGAAGAGATCAACGCCGCTTACAAGAAAGCAGCTGATGGTGAGCTCAAAGGTATTTTGGAATACACCGATGAGCCAATTGTTTCGAGTGACATCGTGACAAACCCGCACTCATGTGTTTTCGATAGCGGTTTGACGATGAGCATGGGAACCATGGTCAAGGTTCTTGGTTGGTACGACAACGAATGGGGTTACTCCAACCGACTTGTCGACCTCACGTTGCACGTAGGCAAGAAACTCAAAGGTTAACTATGGCGCGTTTGCCACTATTAGAAGATCTGGGTGACGTTTCAGGTAAGCGCGTTTTGGTGCGTACCGATTTCAACGTTCCGATGGAAGGCCCCGATAATGCCAGAGTCATCACCGATGACTTTCGCATTCGTGCTGCATTACCAACTATCAATTGGCTGACCTCTCGTGGTGCGTCAGTTGTGTGTGCAAGTCATCTCGGGCGCCCCAAAGGCGAATCTGTAGATAAATATTCCATGGCACCTATTCGCGCACGTCTTCAGGAATTAGCACCAGGCGTAGAGCTCCTTGAGAACCTTCGTTTTAATGCTGGTGAAGAAGCCAACAGCGAAGCCTTTGTTGCACAACTCGTGCAAGGTTTCGATATGTATGTCAACGATGCTTTCGGAGCTGCGCATCGTGCGCACGCCTCGGTATCGGGGCCACCAAAAACTTTGCCTTCAGCAGCGGGGCGTCTTCTTCAAAAGGAAGTGGAAGTACTCGGAGAAATGCGCAACCATCCCAAGCGTCCATTCATCGCTGTTCTTGGCGGCGCAAAAGTGAGCGACAAATTGGGAGTCATTGAAGCACTGTTGTCGACAGTTGATGCTTTGGTCATTGGTGGGGGAATGTGCTTTACCTTTCTGGCTGCCAAAGGGATGCCAGTGGGCAGTTCCATTTGCGAACTCGATCAGGTTGCCGTCTGTAAACGACTTCTCGATGGGCCCAAGCCCATACATCTCCCAGAAGACATTGTTGGTCTCGACGCCGAGGGAAACTACGCCACCTTTGGTGTTCGTTTGCCCGACGGAGCAAAAGGGCTCGATATCGGCCCTGGGTCAGCAGCAGCTTTTACCGACGTCATTATGGATGCGCGCACGGTGTTCTGGAATGGCCCGATGGGTATGTTCGAAGACCCGCGTTTCGCAGCAGGAACAAAGACGGTTGCTCAAGCAGTTGCCGACACAAAAGCTTTTACGGTTGTGGGCGGAGGCGATAGTGCTGCGGCGCTCGCACAATTTGGTTTAGACGATCAGGTAGATCATGTGTCTACTGGCGGTGGGGCGTCTTTGGAATATCTAGAACTTGGCGACTTGCCAGGTCTGGCTGCATTACGAGGAGCACCCAATGTCCGTTAATTCTCGTCGACCACTCATTAGTGGCAACTGGAAAATGAACCACAACCATTTTGACGCAATTCAGTTTGTGCAAAAGCTGGCGTATCTCGTCACTAAAGAAGACTTTGAAGTGGTCGACGTTTCGCTAAACGTTCCATTCACCGACATTCGCAGTGTGCAAACCCTCATTGACGCTGATGAGTTACGTTTCCAACTCGGTGCGCAGCATTGCCACTTTGAAGATAACGGAGCATTCACTGGCGAGGTGTCGGCTGCAATGTTGTCAAAGCTTGGAGTAAAGACTGTCATTGTGGGTCACAGCGAACGGCGAGAAGTTTTCGGTGAATCTGATGAAGTGATTTACAAAAAAATTTCAGCAATAGTGAAATACAATATGACCCCCATTATTTGCGTGGGTGAAACACAAGCTGAACGTGAAGCCGGCGCCACGGAAGAAAAGGTGCTGGGGCAGTTGCGTTCGGCTCTTGCTCAACGCTCACCAGAACAAGTAGCTAAGTTCGTTATTGCCTATGAACCAATTTGGGCTATTGGAACAGGGCTTACAGCAACAGCGCAAGACGCCCAAAGTGTCATTGCAGCCTTGCGTAACGAAGTTCTCGTTTTGGCCGGGGCAGAGGCCGCTCAGAGTGTTCGCTTGCAATATGGCGGTTCCGTCAAGTCGAGCAATATTGCCGAAATTATGGAACAGCCCGATATTGATGGAGTATTGGTGGGTGGGGCGAGTCTCGACCCTGACGAGTTCGCTCGTATAGTGCGCTACCGTTTGCTTGCATGAGTAATACAGACCTAGCGACACGGGAGCCCCAAGTGTTTGGGGCAGTCGAGAGCAAGTCTCCGGGTCGCCTCGCTTGGGAGCGTTTTCGACGCGATCGAGTTGCTGTCATCGCATCGTTTGTCGTCTTGTTCTTCGTTTGCATCGCTCTTCTTGCGCCGCTGGTTTGCAAAGCACTTGGTATTAACCCACTGACGCTCGATCGCAAAGCGTTGAATGATTATGGTTTGCCCAATGGACCATTTGGTGCAATTTCTCGTAAGCATTTACTCGGAGTAGAGCCAGGAACAGGGCGCGATATTCTTGCTCGCTTAATTTATGGAGCTCGTGTTTCATTGTTGGTGGGATTTGTTTCCACGCTTCTTACAACGGTGATTGGTGTAGTGCTCGGTATCGTTGCCGGATATCGGCGAGGAAAAATAGACGCCATCATTAGTAGGTTCACCGACCTCACGTTGGCCTTCCCGTCGCTTCTGCTCATCATTGCTCTCACACGCCCATTTACGCAGCGTCTCGAGTCATTCGGCGTTCCTGAAGGAAATCCGGCACGACTCACTTACATCGTGCTTGTGCTCTCCCTTTTCGGATGGGTCTATGTGGCTCGCATTGTTCGAGGCCAGACCCTGGCACTTCGCGAGCGTGAATTTGTCGAGGCAGCTCGCGCAAGTGGGGCAGGGCATTGGCACATGGTGTTTAAAGAGTTGCTTCCCAACATTTGGGCACCCATCATCGTCATTGTGTCGTTGAGTTTGCCCGGTTACGTGGCGGTCGAATCTACCCTCTCCTTCCTTGGTGTAGGACTCCTGCCTCCCGATGCTTCATGGGGAGTGATGCTGGGCGATTCGGTGAAGTATTACCGTGCCGACCCCGCCTACCTCTTTGTGCCTGGGGTGGCCCTCATAGTGCTCGTGTTGGCCTTCAACGTGATGGGTGACGGGCTACGTGATGCACTTGACCCGAAGTCTGACCGTCAACAGCTGGGGTAGTTGCTCGGATTGTTCATCTGGCGTTCGCTTGGGTATAGGGTTACCACGTAGTAGATATTCACACTAGGGGGTAACAATGAAACGTCGCATCATTGGCTTGCTGGGTTTAGCGCTTTCCGCTTCTCTCATTGCTAGCGCTTGTGGAAGCGATTCCAGTAGCAGTACAGATACAGCAGTATCGAATGACACGGTGGCAACACCGGGAACCGATGCGGGTACTCCAACTACTGGTGGCACCATTCATATTTTGAGTCAACTTGAGCAAATCACTCACCTTGACCCTCAGCGCAATTACACGGGGTCAGACCTGGCATTCGTTGGCTCCACAATGCAGCGTGCGCTCACCTCGTATGCGTATGCGCCAGGCAGCGACGGGTCAAAACTTGTTGCCGACCTTGCGACCGATACTGGTACACCTACTGAAGGTGGAAAAGTGTGGTCATTCACGTTGCGCGATGGCGCTACCTATGAAGATGGTTCTGCAGTGACATGTGCCGATATTGCATACGGCGTGTCTCGTGTATTCGCGACCGACATCATTGTTGATGGCCCTACTTATGCAATCACTTATCTCGACATACCGAAAGATGCCGATGACAATAGTGTGTATCCAGGCCCATACACCGCAAAAGCCGATCAACAGGCCTTATTCGACAAAGCTGTTGCGTGTTCAGAAGATGGCAAGACAATTACCTTTACTCTGAGCCGTGTTGTTTCCGACTTTAACTACACCACTACTTTGCTTGCTTTCAGCCCAGTGCCAAAAGCAAAAGACACCGGTGAAAAATACGACATGGCTCCTGTGTCATCAGGGCCATACAAAATTAAGTCGTACGAACCCGGTAAGTCGTTGGTTCTAGTGCGTAATGAAAACTGGTCGAAAGCTTCCGACCCCATCCGTAACGCATACGCCGATTCTTTTGTGTATGAATTTGCGTTGGACCCAGCAGTAATCGATGAGCGTCTCATCGCCGACGCTGGAGATGACCAGTATGCAGTGAGCGACGGCGGATTGCAGCCAGAAAATCTTCAAACCGTTTTCGACGATGAGCGCTTTAAAGACCGTCGTCAAGATGACTACGACCCATATGTTTCGTTCACCGCGTTTAACGCGAAGACCGTTTCATGTGTTGAAGTGCGACGTGCAGTGTATTTGGGTCTCGACCGTGAGGCGCTGCGCACCGCAGGTGGCGGACCATACACAGGCGACTTCGCTGACGGATTCATCAAGCCAGCATTGGCCGATGACTACGCGCCAAACAAAATGCCTGAAGGCCTCAATGCAGACGGTACGCCGAACGTAGAGGCTGCCAAGGCTGCTTTGACTGAGGCGAAGACCAAGTGCCCAGATGTTTATGCCAAAGCGACAGGCGAAGGCTTGAAGTTCTTCCACCCCGATACACCGACATGGCAGAAGAACATTTCTATTTGGATTGAATCTCTGAAGGCCGTGGGAATAGTTATTAAACCAACAGCTGTTGAACCAAGTAAGTACTACCCAACAGTTCAAAGTGACGAGACCGACTACGACATCGCTCGTGGTGCATGGGGCCCAGACTGGCCAAATGCTTCAACGATGATTCCAGAGTTGTTCCTCACCACTGGTGGATTCAACCTCACCCGCAACGGTGATGATCCGGCATACAAGCAGTTTGAGACCGACACAAAAGCAGCACTTGCTGAACTCGATCGTTCAGCACAGGGTACGAAGTGGAAGGCTCTCAACCAATTCCTCGTCGACCAGCTGTGGTCTCTTCCTGGAACTTTCTTGAAGGCTCAAGACCTCTGGGGTTCCAAAGTAGGCAACGCTTACCGTTGGTCATCTAGTGGATCTTTCCTCTTCGGAGAGCTCTACGTAAAGCAATAAATCGATAGGAGGGGGGTGTCGGCGAAAGTTGACACCCCCCTTTTTATTTTTAGTCTTCACACCTGAGGAATGCATTGACCACTTTTATCGCTCGTCGTATTTTGTTTGCGCTGGTGCTCCTGGCTGCCGTTTCTCTCTTCACCTATTTACTTTTCGCGTTACTCCCTACAGACCCTGCAGCATTAACTTGCGGCAAAAACTGTAAACCTGAACTCATAGCTGCGAACAGAGTTCGGCTCGGCTACGACAAGCCCATTTACGAGCAGTATTGGCAGTTCATCAAAGGCATTTTTGCCGGACGAACGTACGGTTCAGGTGATATCGCCTTTACGTGCCCTGCACCGTCGTTGGGTTACTCCTTCAATCAGCACGAATGTGTGTCAACACTCATTGGCAAGACATTTCCTGTAACGGCGTTTCTTTCTTTAGGCGCTTTCATTTTGTGGATGCTGCTCGGTGTAGGAACAGGAACATTTGCCGCATTGCATCGCGGCAAGTGGCAAGACCGTTTGACCTCTGTTGTTACTTCTATTGGAGTGAGCCTTCCGACGTTCTACGTTGGTCTGTTGGTGTTGTTTTCTGTCGTGATCTGGCTGCAATGGCTGCCGTTTCCTCACTATGCATCGCCCACCGAAAACCTTCATGATTTTCTCACAGCAATGATTTTGCCATGGATCACTTTGGCTGTTCTTTCCGCAGCCTCGTACACACGTCTCACTCGTAATGGTGTCTTGGAAGCGATGAACGAAGATTTTGTACGCTTTGGTGTAGCCAAGGGTCTAAAGAATAGAACCGTCATTCGTAGGTATGTGTTGCGAGCGGCACTCATCCCCATTGTCACCATTGCTGGTTTAGATTTTGCCGCGCTCCTCGGAGGCGCAATCGTCACCGAGAGTGTTTTCTCTTTGCCCGGCATGGGCCGCTTAGCCATTAGATCAGTTACCGATTCCGACCTGCCAGTACTTGTCGGCACAACCTTGGTGGCGGCTGTATTTATCGTGATGGCGAACACCATTGTTGACATCGTTTATGGGGTGCTCGACCCACGGGTGAGGGTGAAGTGATGGAAAAAGTTCCTTTGCTTTCAGTGGAGAATCTCAATGTTGAGTTCTCCACTCCCGATGGCGTTGTCCATGCCGTGAACAATGTTTCATTCGCCGTTGAATCGGGTGAGACACTCGGAATAGTCGGAGAAAGCGGTTCTGGTAAAAGTGTCACCGCAAGTTCGATTCTTAAATTGAATTCGGGTGTCACAGCCAAAACCCAAGGTGCAATCTTGTTCAATGGCCGAGATGTGTTAGGGGCTGACGACAAGACGATTCGCAGCATCAGAGGGTCTGAAATAGCAATGATTTTTCAAGACCCGCTTTCCGCTTTAAATCCGTATTACACAATCGGTAATCAGATCATCGAGGCTTACAGGGTTCATCACCGAGATGTGAAGAAAAGTGCAGCTCGAAAAATAGCTTTAGAAATGTTGCATCGCGTGGGAATTCCCAACCCAGAAGCCCGAATAGATGAGTATCCACATCAGTTTTCAGGAGGCATGCGCCAGCGCATAGTGATTGCTACCGCTCTCATCAATTCTCCGAAGTTGCTCATTGCCGACGAACCAACAACTGCGCTCGACGTCACGGTTCAAGCACAAATTTTGGATCTCATGAAAGACATTCAAAAAGAAAATGGCATGGCCATTATTCTCATCACGCACGACCTTGGTGTTGTAGCTGAAACTTGTGATGATGTAGCCGTCATGTACGGTGGCCGTATCGTTGAAAAAGCGACGGTTAATGAACTATTCCTTACTCCTACGCATCCGTACTCGTTTGGTTTGCTAGGTGCTGTACGTAGTCTTGATAACAGTGCAAGGGGAGAGCTTCAGACCATTGCTGGTTCTCCGCCATCGCTGCTGCATCTGCCCAGCGGTTGTTCTTTCTTGCCGCGATGCGGCTATGCACAGCAGAATCTCGCCCAGTGCTCATCTGTAGTACCTGAATTAGAGAAAGTCTCACCGACAGAATCTTTCTCGGCTTGTCATTTGCGAACTGAAGCCTTGATCTCGTTGAAGATGAAAGAGCTTGCATGAGTTCTGAAATTTTGCTCGAAGGAAAGAGCCTCGTTAAATATTTTCCGCATGGTTCAAAAGGAATCTTCGGAAAATCAGATGGATTCGTACAAGCCGTTGACGGAGTCAACCTCGTCTTGCGTAAAGGGCAAACTCTTGGCATCGTGGGTGAATCGGGTTGCGGTAAATCAACCTTGGCGAGGGTGCTGACGCGTCTCATAGAACCCACATCAGGAAACATCATTCTTGACGGCAGAGATATCACAAAAGTTTCTGGCAAGGAATTGCAATCATTGCGTCGTGATATTCAAATGATCTTCCAAGATCCATTTTCTAGTCTTAATCCAAGGCATAGCGTGGGCGAGATCATCGCCTCTCCAATGCGAATTCAAAATATTGTTCCCAAGGGCAATGAGAAGTTGCGGGTTCAAGAGCTCATGGAGTTGGTGGGTCTCAACCCTGAGCACTACAACCGATATCCACATGAATTCTCTGGTGGTCAACGCCAGCGCATCGGCATTGCGCGTGCTCTTGCTTTGAATCCAAAGGTCATTGTCGCCGATGAACCTGTATCGGCGCTCGACGTATCGATTCAAGCTCAAATACTCAACTTGCTTGAGCAGTTGCAACACGATCTCGGATTGTCGTACGTGTTCATTGCTCATGACTTGTCTGTCGTGCGACACATCGCCGATGAAGTGGCTGTGATGTATCTGGGAAAAGTCGTGGAGATCGCCCGGCCAGAGGTCCTCTATTCAGCGCCTGCACATCCGTATACAAAAGCTCTCTTGTCTGCCGTCCCATCTGCCACGCCTCGTGCATCCCACATGCACAGCCGCATAGTGCTGCAAGGAGATGTGCCGTCACCAATTAACCCACCTGTGGGATGTCGCTTCGCGGCGCGGTGCTGGAAAGCTCAAGATATTTGTGTAGCTCAGGAACCAGCCCTGGGGTCCCAGTCGTTCACTAGCCAGCCAGAAGAGGGCCTTGTGGCCTGTCATTTCCCCGAAAACAGCAACTAGGCTCTATTACCGTGCGTGACATCATCACTATCCTCACCGTCATTATCAACGTAGTGGCAATGTTCTCCCTCATCGCAGGGGTTCTGTTGCACAGCGGTCAAGGTGGCGGGCTTTCCGACATGTTCGGCGGCGGAAGTGGTGCTGGTCTCGGTTCTGCGGCAGCAGAGCGCAACCTCAACCGTATTACCACCGTTATCGCGTTGGTCTGGTTGCTCACCGTCATTGCTCTTGCTCTCCTTTTGTCCAACTAAAGAAGGTTTGAAGAGTATTGGCGTCTTAGTTGGCTCTGAAAAGGCGTCAATGTAAGATGTACATCCACGTCGAAGTGGCGAAATAGGCAGACGCACCAGCTTAAGGGGCTGGCGCTCGTAAGGGCGTGGGGGTTCAAGTCCCCCCTTCGACACTTTGACACTCTGTATCGGGCGTATGCCCACCAGTTTCGCTCTCTCTACGCAGCCAGTTTGCGAATACTTGCCCGCGGACGGTTCATTGATTTTCGACTAATCAGAACACAAATGGAGTCGTATTGAGCTGCCTCACACAAGGTGAACGTTGAGGCAAGCCCAAGTGACTATGCTCGCTAGAAGTCATTGGTAACGCATGTGGCGTCCGCCTTGGCCTGAAGATTGGGGAATGACTGTGCGTCAGGTGAATCGTTGGGGTGTTCTAGTTGCTTTGGCAACGCTCTTGGTGGGTGTTGTTAATGTTGTTTCGCCTGTTCATGTGCAGGCCGTGGCAACTATCAACCAGGTCGGCGTAGATATCGACGGTGAAGCTGCAGGCGACCTCTCGGGCGTTTCTGTGGCGATGTCTGGGGACGGTTCGCGTATCGCAATCGGCGCCAACAGCAACGACGGCACTGGCATTGATGCTGGTCATGTGCGTGTCTACACGTTGATCAATGGCACGTGGACACAAACAGGTGCAGATATAGATGGTGAAGCTGCACGCGATTATTCGGGCAAATCGGTTGCGATGTCTGGGGACGGTTCGCGTATCGCAATCGGCGCGTACGGCAACGGCAGCAGTGCTGGTCATGTGCGCATCTACACGTTGATCAGCGGCACGTGGACACAAACTGGTACAGATATAGACGGTGAAGCTGCATTTGACAATTCGGGCTATTCGGTTGCGATGTCTGGGGACGGTTCGCGTATCGCAATTGGCGCAACTACTAACGACGGCACTGGCATTGATGCTGGTCATGTGCGTGTCTACACGTTGATCAATGGCACGTGGACACAAACCGGTGTAGATATTGACGGTGAAGTTGCAACCGACACGTCGGGCGTTTCGGTGGCGATGTCGGGGGACGGTTCGCGTATCGCAATCGGCGCCCCCTACAACGATGGCAACGGTAGTGATGCTGGTCATGTGCGTGTCTATGGTGTGCCGACTGTTCCTGTTGCGCCGACGATCACCTCGGTTGTAGGCACGAATGGTTCGCTGTCAGTGACTTTCGCTTCGGGTGCTGATGGCGGGTCACCTATAACGAATTACAAGTATTCGATCGATGGAACGAACTACATTGCTTTGAATCCGGCAACAACATCAAGCCCGTTCATTATCAGCGGTCTCACTAATGCGACATTTTATTCGGTCACCATCAAAGCCGTGAATATTGTTGGTGACTCGCTTCACTCGAATACGGTGGGCGGAACTCCTGTTGCACCGGCTGCGATAGTGGAACCCTCCACAACAACTGTTTCAGCCACCACAACGACCACTATCGCCGCAGTAGACATATCGAGCTCGAAGAAGGTGGTCGTATCCAAGAATGAGCTTCCTCAGACAGGAAGTGATTCATTCCCGCTTGTTGCTCTCGCAATGGGTCTTTTATCTGCTGGCCTCGTGGTCACAACACGTAAGCGATTTACCAGGCGCTAGTCGCTCCTACACAGGCGTGATATCTTCTTCTCAGCGGTGAGGTGCCGCTAACGCATTCAAGGAGAAAGCCATGATCGATATCGATCGTGGGATTCTGCCCGATGCGAGTGTGGAGGGTCCCCCCTTCGACACCACGTAATAGGGGGCTATATGGCCGTAATGGCGCGAAACCTGTGGAGGGTCACCGAGCCTTTCCACCAGTTGGCTTATCGTTCTCCGGAGGCTGTAGCGGCTTATCAGGCAATTGGATTGCAGGCAGCCCCACACCAGTATTTTGCAAGCCGTCTTGCCGCTGCTGGTGAGGTAACTCATGGGGTGGCGGTAGCCCTATTGTTCGGATTCGCCCCTGTATATGTTGCGCAAGCCGTGCCAGAGGTGTGGAGCATTGTTGACGCCGAATCTGTGGTGGAAGCGAGAACCCGGGGAGCAGATACAACCCTGAAGCGCATTCTCGGCCAAACCTGGAACGGTGCTGAAATAGAGCGTGCAAACCTCATTGCTCAAGAAATGATCGCGAGTCTCTCTTTTGCGGGCAAGCCTATGGCTGCAGCACAAAACGATGTAGCTCAGCCGAGCGAACCTGGCCTTCAATTGTGGCGTGCATGCACCATCTTGCGCGAATACCGCGGAGATGCACACTGGGCAGCTACTGCCGCTGCAGGCGTTGATGCGGTGGAGTGTCATATTTTGCACGCAGCCGATGGTGCGATGCCTGAAGACCTACTTCAGCGAGTTACCGGATGGAAAGATTCAGAATGGGCTGAAGCGAAAGCGCGATTGAGTGCACGAGGCTTATTACATAAAGACGTTAACGACTTACGCATCACACCTGCGGGGGAAGAAGTCAAATTACTCATTGAGCGCTCTACCGATAGTGGGTCTTCAATTCCTGTCAGCATCGTTGGCGAGAAGAAGACCGAAGAGCTGATTTCATTAATGAAACCCTGGGTGGCGGCCATTATGGATGCAGATGTCATTGGAGCTTGGAAAATGCGTGAGCAACTGTGGCGAGATCTTCCGTCAGAGAAGAATGTTTAGATCGCTCGCTTCAGTCGAAGACATTTTACGATGCCCGGTTTGTGGCGTATCAATGAGAGTGAGTAATGCGGAACTGAAATGCGTGACTGGTCATTCATTTGATATTGCTCGACAGGGGTACGTCAATTTACTAACGAACAAAACCTTCATTAAAAATGCAGATACTGCGGCGATGATCAACGCCCGCCAACAGATGCACGCGCGGCCATTCTTTCAAGATCTCGCACGTCAGATTTCAGATATCTGCGTTGAAGTGTCACAGAGTTCTCCCGCAGCCACGGTTGTAGAACCTGGTGGGGGAAGTGGGTTTTACGCGAATGCACTGATCAGGCGAGTTGACGCTGCTCGGGCTGTGAGTTTTGACATCAGTGTTCATGCGGCAAAGGTTTGTGCTCAACAATCAGAGCGTGTCGCAGCGGTCGTCGCAGATGTTTGGCAGAAGTGGCCTGTTGCTGACGATAGTGCTGATGTAGTTTTGTCGGTCTTTAGTCCACGCAATTTCATTGAAACTGAACGCGTATTTAAAACGGGTGCTGTCCTTATTCTCGTCACGCCGGAGGAAGAACATTTTGTTGAGATACGAACAAAGTTCAATGCGCTAGGAATCCAAAGTCATAAAAACGAAAAGATCGCCGCATCGTTGGAAAACTTTACAAAAATTCGTCAATCGGTGCTCGAATCAACAGAGTTGCTGAACGGCTCAGCCCAGTGTGACTCG